>JASFIV010000012.1:0-36345 GCA_050122475.1 Desulfobacterales bacterium
CAAATAACCAATAACCAATAACCAATCAAGTGAAAAAGCTTGACATTACAGGCAATAATTCTTACAAAAGCAGGCTATTTTACCCTTCGCCGTTTGGACCGCTGCGTATATTACCGGCCATGCTGATGCCGTGATACTCGCATCCGGTCCAAATGTCGATCCATACAAAATTATTATGGCCGGTTTGAGCCTTTGGCGCTCTTTTCGGTGCTTGAGCGGTTGATCGGTGAAAATTGAACTCAAAGGTGTGGTTGTTATCGTCGGCAATTACGGCAGCGGTAAGACCGAAGTGGCAATTAACCTGGCGGCACACCATAAACGCGCCGGGATGGATGTTCGGATTGCCGATCTGGATGTGGTCAATCCGTATTTCCGAACGCGTGAAGCCAAAGGGCAGCTAGCAGATCTGGGCATCGAAGTCGTTTTGCCGCCGGAGCAATACCTGCAGGCGGATCTTCCGATTCTAAGCCCCAAAGTGGCCGGTATAATTCGCAAACCCGGTCGACTGACGCTGCTGGATGTCGGTGGCGATGATGTGGGTGCGACTATTCTGGCGACACTTGAGAATGAGTTAAACGAAATATCTCCCCGGGTTCTGCAGGTTGTCAATCCGTTAAGGCCGTTTACCGAAACCCGCGAAGGTTGCCTTAAAATTCGGGCTGCAATTGAGACAGCTGCCAAGCTGACGGTTAGCGGTATTATCGGCAATGCCAATCTCATTGACGAGACCGTTCCCGATGATATTTATAACGGCTACTCATTTGTGCGCGACCTGTCTGAACACAGCGGGCTGCCCCTCGAATTTATTACTGTCACCCGGGCGCTCATGCCGTCTGTCGATCTTCATCGATTTGCCTGCCCGGTGTTGCCGATTGATAGGCAATTGGTTCCGCCCTGGCAAAAGCGTGTTGAATTCGGCCAGCCGGATGCATCCGGATGATGGTTGCGATTTGATGCGTGCGGCGCTATGATAGGTCGGTGAAATATCCGTAGGGATGTCAACGACCGCAGAGTGCACGAAGAACAATACAGGTTCTTATTCCTTTCGGTGTGTTGTGTCCTTGGTGAATTTCGTGTTAAAAATTAATGTTTATTCGATTACCATACGCTATATGCTAGCAGCGTAAACATATCAAAGGAGTTGTAATTCATGGCATATGAGCATTCAGTTGATAACAATCGATGCAAGGGGTGCGGATTGTGTGTAACCGTATGCCCCAAAAATGTTCTTGAGATTTCTAATAAGGTTAACGCTAAAGGCTATTTTCCGGCTTACCAGGAACGTCCTGAGGATTGCATTTTTTGTGCGCTGTGCTGCACAATGTGTCCGGATGTCGCTATAACCATCCGCGAAATTGAGGCAGAGGCGGTAGCCAAATCCTGAACTTTGCATGAAAATTAATGAGAATTTAAGATAACTTTAAATAACGGCAATTTAAAAAACGATGACCATAAAACAAGGTGCCGATATGGTTTTGATGGATAAAAATCATTTCATCTCATTAATTTTCACCCTTTGGGCGAGCCGGAGGCTACCATCTGCAGCGTTATTCAGGACGGGCCTCGACTGAGCTCTGCCGAAGTCAAGCATAGATCACTATAGCTCCGTCCTGAAGTGCCTTGCATATGAAAGCCTCCGACTCGTGCAAGGCCCAGAATAATAAAAGCGAAGGGAACAAATATATGGGAAAAGTTTTGATGAAAGGCAATGAGGCGATAGGAGAAGCCGCGATCCGGGCCGGCTGTTTGAACTATTTTGCCTATCCCATCACGCCTCAATCTGAAGTTGCTGAATATCTAGCGCGCCGTTTACCCGAAGAGGGGGGGAAATTTTTACAGGGTGAAAGCGAAGTGGCGGTATCCTATATGATCTTTGGTGCGGCTGCCTGCGGGGAGCGCGTTTTTACGACTTCTTCCAGCCCCGGCATCAGCCTGATGAGTGAAGGCATCAGCTACATCACAGCCGCTCAGTGCCCGGCTGTGTTTGTCAATATCATGCGCGGCGGTCCGGGCTTGGGTGGAATCTTGCCTTCCCAGGCCGACTATATGCAATCGGTAAAAGGGGGCGGCCATGGTGATTACAAGCTGCTGGTCATGGCGCCGGCCAGTGTGCAGGAGGCCGTTGAAATGATGATGAGCGCCTTTGCGCTGGCCGAAAAATATCGTAACCCGGTCATGATTCTGGGTGACGGACTCATCGGTCAGATGATGGAGCCGGTCGAATTTCCAGACGCCCTTAAAGCCAAACCTTCCAATAAAGATGAGTGGGCGACCAACGGCATGGCCACCCGTAACAGTGACCAGCGGAACCTGGTTAAGACCCTCTATCTTGATCCAGAGGAGCTCAATGCCCACAATTTGATGCTACGCGCCAAATATGAGCAGATGGAAAAGGAAGAAGTTCGCTATGAGGCCTATAATGTTGACGATGATTATAACCTGCTCATTGTCAGTTACGGCACCATGAGTCGTGTTTGCCGCACCGCCATTGATAATTTGAAAGATCAGGGTATTGAAATCGGCATGATTCGGCCGCAGACGCTCTTTCCATTCCCCAAAACCGCCATTTACGACGCCGCCGGCAAGAAAAGTTGCCGGGCGGTGCTGTGTGTCGAAATGTGCATGGGGCAAATGGTGGAGGATGTGGAGCGCAGTGTTTCCGGACAACGGCCGGTGCACTGGTACGGTAAATGCGGTGGTGAGGTTCCCACACCCGAGGAGGTCATGGAGCAAGCCCGCAAAATAGTTCAATAGTCAAAGAGTCGATTGGTTGAATGACTATAAGGTTTAACCATCAGTTTTTTTTCGCTCGAATTAACGAGTTGACCAATCAACAAATCGACCCAAGTTAGGAGAAAAGGAATGGGTAAAACATTTCAGAAACCCGAGGCCCTGGCCGAAACAATCACGCACTATTGCCCGGGATGCACCCACGGGGTTGCCCACAGGCTTGTAGCAGAGGTCATCGACGAGCTCGGCGTCCGCGGCAAAACCGTTGGCATTGCTCCGGTGGGCTGCGCTGTGCTGATGTATAACTATTTTACGTTTGATTTTCAGGAGGCAGCCCATGGCCGTGCACCGGCGATGGCAACCGGTATCAAGCGCGTCCGGCCGGATCTGGTTGTATTTACTTATCAGGGAGACGGGGATCTGGCGAGCATCGGGATGAGTGAAATTGTGCATGCGGCCAACCGCGGCGAAAAATTCACCGTCATCTTTATCAACAACGCAGTTTATGGAATGACGGGCGGTCAGATGGCGCCGACCACAATGCCGGATCAGCGAACAACGACCTCACCCTTTGGCCGCAAGGTTCTGGATACCGGGATGCCGGTCAAGATGGCCGAAATGCTGGCGGCACTTCAAACCCCGGCCTATATTACCCGTCAGACGCTTTTAAACCCGAAATACATCAACAAAGCCAAAAAAGCGATCAAGCAAGCCTTCAGCTATCAAATAGAAAATACCTGTTTTAGTTTTGTCGAATTGGTCAGCACCTGCCCGACAAACTGGGGCATGACCCCGTTGGATGCCATCAAATGGGCTAAAGAGAAGATGCTGCCATATTATTCACTCGGTGTTTTTAAGACGCCTGAAGATGGCAATGAGGTGCAAACACAGGACAGTTCGCAGTAAGGCATAAGCAGGCTGCAGTCAACAGTGAGCGCTAACATGAAAAGTATTTCAGCCAGTTGCGGCTTACCAAAATCGGGCAACTTTTTGTGTTTACGCTTTAAAGCGTCATCTCTGCGGCTTGCGAAATAGGGGAGGTAAAATGCAAAACGAAGTCCAATTTGCCGGATTTGGCGGTCAGGGGATTATGTTAATGGGCCAGATTCTGGCAGAAGCCGCCATGCATCAGGGCTATGAGGTCGTCTGGATTCCGTCTTACGGTCCTGAAATGCGGGGCGGAACAGCTTATTGTACAGTGGTAACCAGTGACCGACCCATTGGTTCACCGATCATTCGGTATCCCAGGCATCTTGTGGCGATGAATCGACCTTCTCTTGAAAAATTTGCACCGGCTGTAAAGGCTGGTGGCACGATTTTTATTAACAGCTCCATGATATCGATCGAAGCCGGCAGAGATGACGTAGATGTTATCAAGGTTCCCATTATTGAAATCGCCAAGGAGCTTGGAAATGTGAAAACAGCCAATATAGTTGCTTTGGCGGCATTTGTCAGTCGAACCCAGGTGGTTGATTTTGAACTGCTACGGGAATCGGTGAAGGCAAAATTCGCCCTAAAAGAAAAGTTGATTCCCCTTAACATGAAGGCTCTTGATGCCGGCAAAGAAGCCGCGTTGGCAATTCAGTAATGCGAGATGATTAATTGCCACGATAGCGCGAAAGGCCAAAAACCCGAAGGCTGAAAATATTTCGTGTTCTTATATTTTCGTGATTTCGTGGTCATCTTTTAAATCATGTTGCACCGCGATATTGGTTAAATCCGTAACGCACAACCTGAAGAAATGAAACTCAATATTCCCGATTACATATCAGCGATCAAACCTTACGTACCCGGCAAGCCGATCGAAGCCGTACAACGCGAATATGGCATCAAAAATTCCATTAAACTGGCCTCCAATGAAAATCCGCTGGGCCCATCTCCCATGGCTGTTGAAGCCATTAGGCAGGCATTGGATGATCTACACCGTTATCCAGATGCCGGCGGTTACCATTTGACCCGGGCGATTGCTGAAAAATTTCATATCGATCCTGCCAGCATTGTGCTGGGCAATGGATCCGATGATATCATCGCTTTGCTGACAAGTGTTTTGCTAAGACCGTCCGATGAGGTGATTTTACCGCAACCGTCGTTCCTTTTTTACGAGATCGCGCTCCGCAGTTTGGGCGCGCAACCGGTTTGGGTGCCTTTGCAATCTTTTAAAACCGACCTGGCGGCAATGGCTGCAAAAATCAGTTCCAAAACCCGCATGATTTTTTTAAATGTGCCGCACAATCCTGCCGGGACTATTATTTCAAAATCCGAGTTTGAAGATTTTATTACTCAAATACCGCCTGAAGTCGTCACGGTGCTGGATGAAGCCTATATCGAGTTTGTCAAAGATGCCGATTGTTGCAATAGTTTCGATTTTTTAACCGGCGAAAAAACAATTGTGGGTATGCGCACGTTTTCCAAGGCCTATGGGTTAGCGGGACTTCGCGTCGGTTACGGTGCAATGTCGCCTGTTCTGGCCGAACTGCTGCACAGGATCAGACAGCCGTTTAATGTAAATGCACTTGCTCAGGTGGCTGCAACCGCGGCTCTGCAGGACTCAGATTTTCTGCAGGAAACACTGCAACTGGTCCATGGCGAACGTGAACTCTTATATTCGGCCCTCGACAACCTCGATGTACCCTATATACGGTCAGAGGCCAATTTTTTTATGGTTGATGTCGGTAGCCGCGGAAAATCAGCGGATGATGTTTTTAAAAAGCTTTTGCCCCTGGGTGTCATTGTGCGGTCGATGGCCACATATGGATATTCGCAGCATATTCGCGTCAATATTGGTAAACCTGAAGAAAATACCCGATTTTTAGAGGCGCTCCAAAAAGTCGTTTAAGATGACAGAGGACATAGGACAGAGGATAGAAAAAACGAATTAAAGCAAGTAGCGTATAACAATGAAAATCAACAATCTGTCTTTTGTTCACTGTCCTCAAAGTTATGGCTTCTGTTTTCTGCCTTCTGTCATCTGACATCTGAAGTATGATGAAGAAATTACTGATCACGATAGATGGTCCGGCCGGTGCCGGTAAAACCAGCGTTAGCCGCGCACTTGCGGATCGGCTGGGATATCGGTATATCGATACCGGTGCTCTTTATCGCGGTGTCGCCTATGAAGTCAAACGCCAGGGGATAGATCCTGAAAGCGAGGCGGATCTGACGGCACTTTGTGACCGGCTTCAACTTGTGTTTAAACAAAAAGGCGACCAGCTGCGGCTTTATTCTGCCGGCACCGACATTTCCGATCATATTCGCACACCAGAAATCAGCATGCTTGCATCAGCCGTTTCAGCAAAAACCTTGGTTCGGAAGTATCTTTTAGACGTGCAAAAGGATATCGGGCGTCAGAAAGCAGCTGTTTTTGAAGGTCGGGATATGGGAACTGTCGTATTCCCGAAGGCGGACGTTAAATTTTTTCTGGATGCATCTTCTCAGACCCGCGCCCGGCGCCGCTACGAGGAAATAAAATCCGGGTCCGATCAGTCGCTGAAACAGGTTGAAAAGGATATGCAGCGCCGCGATCGAAATGACCGCACGCGAAGCCTGGCACCCCTTAAGCCCGCAGATGATGCAATTTTGATTGATTCCACTGACTTATCTATAGAAGAAGTTGTAGAGTCAATGCTGTCGCATATTGCCCGGTTAAAGGGATAGCGTATCATATTTGCGCTATTTTTTTTGCATAAGCGTAACAGCTGGTGATTTAATAAAAAAATTAAAATTAAGGATTGCTTTTTTTCCTTATTCTGTTAGACATATGGGGTTGTACCGTCGATAAGGCGGTAGAATAAAATAGGCTAAGGGGGATTAATTTTTCATGACTGACGAAACCAACAAGGATGAAACCCAAAATGAAGTACAAGCTGAGGCTACCGCTGATAACGATAGCGCACATCCGGATGCCGGCGATCAACCGCAAGCAGATGCACCCGATGCAGACGAATCATTAAAGGGCTCATCCGAAGACAGCACAACAGAACCGGTGGAAAGTATGGCAAGCGTGATGGACATGTACGAAGAAAGCTTCAAACGTTTTGCCGAAGGTGAAGTGGTCACCGGCCGGATCATTTCGATTGACAAGGATCATGTTCTGATCGATATCGGCTACAAGTCAGAAGGTCAGGTAAGGATTGAAGAGTTCCTGGATGAAAAAGGGGAAATCACCGCTAAAATCGGTGATTCCATCGAAGTTATGGTTGAATGGTGGGACGATGAGGATGAGCGTGTCCTGCTGTCTAAAGATAAAGCAGCCAATATTAAGGTCTGGGAGGCGATTAAAACTTCTTACGATGATGAAGGTACGGTCAAAGGAACCATTACCAACCGTGTCAAAGGCGGGTTTTCGGTCGACATTGGTGTTCCGGCTTTCTTGCCCGGATCCCAGGCGGATCTGCGACCCATTCGAAATCTGGATGAGATGGTCGGTAAAGAATTTGATTTTAAAATTCTAAAATACAATCGCAAGCGCAGCAATATTGTACTTTCCCGTCGTGCCATTCTAGAAAAAGAACTGGAGAAAAAGCGCTCTGAAACTCTGGCGACGATTGCCGAAGGCAAGGTTGTTGACGGCGTCGTCAAAAATATTACTGAGTACGGCGTGTTTGTTGATCTGGGCGGCCTTGATGGCCTGCTTCATATTACCGATATCTCATGGGGTCGGGTAAAGCATCCCTCAGAGCTATTTTCAATCGGTGACCCCATTACGGTCAAAATTCTTAATCTCGACCTTGAAAATGAAAGGGTCTCATTGGGGATGAAACAACTCAATGAAGACCCATGGACCACGGCTGCTGAAAAATATTCAGTCGGTTCACGCGTGACCGGCAAAGTCGTCAGTCTGACAGATTACGGTGCCTTTGTCGAACTTGAGGAAGGCATTGAGGGCCTGATTCATGTTTCAGAAATGTCATGGACGCGCAAGATCAGACATCCGTCCAAGGTTGTTTCCGTCGGTGAAGCAGTGGAAGCTGTGGTGCTGGATATCAAACCCGATAGCCGCAGGATTTCTCTGGGCATGAAACAGGTTGTTCCCAATCCCTGGGATGTGATCAGTGAAAAATACCCGATCGGCACGACCATTGAAGGAAAAATTAAGAACATCACCGATTTCGGGTTATTTATCGGTATCGATGAAGGCATTGATGGACTGGTTCATATCTCCGACATTTCTTGGACAAAAAGAATCAAACATCCTTCGGAGTTGTATCAGAAAGGGGATGTCGTACAGGCTATCGTGCTGGATATCGAAAAAGACAACGAGCGCTTTTCGCTTGGCATCAAACAGTTGCAGGATGATCCCTGGGCAAGCGTTGCCGAAAGGTACGAGGTCGGTAAGGAAATAACTGGAACCGTCACCAACCTGACGGATTTTGGCATATTTGTTGAGCTGGAAGAAGGCATTGAGGGGCTGGTGCACGTATCGGAAATCAGCAAGGAAAAGATCAAAACACCTTTGGAAAAATTTAAAATTGGTGATGTGATCACCGCGCGGGTGATGAACATCAACAGCGATGAGAGGCGTATCGGCCTGTCGATTAAACGGATGGAAATAGAAGACGAGCAAAATCTGCTCAGCGAATATGTTAACAACATGGGGCCGGCTACTTCCAGCTTTGGAGAGATTTTACGCGAGAATTTGCAAGAAAAGCTCAACGAAGACTGAGAAGCTATCTCTAAAATGCATCTAACCAAAACCTCTGCCCTGTCATGGGCAGAGGTTTTTTATTGAAAAATACTGACATCCCCCGCCCCCTTGCGGATAACTTCGGGGACGTCATCGATCAAAGAAATGACGCTTGATGGTAACCCCGGAGCGATATCTCCATCGATTACCAATTCAATGCGGTTTTTAAAAACGTCGTGGATCAAAGAGGCGTCGTTTACGATGCTGCCGTCGGGCATGGTTGCGCTGGTGGTGATTATTGGATTGCCCAGCCCCTTGACCAGTTCGAGGCATATTTTATGATCCGGCACTCGGATGCCGGCTGTCTTGCGCTTGGTCAGCATGATCTTGGGAACCAGTTTAGAGCCCTCCAGTATGAACGTGTATGGGCCCGGCAATAATCGTCTCATGGTCTTATATGCATAATTGGATACCTTGGCATAATGGCTGATGTTTTTAAGATCAGAGCAAATAAAACTGAAGGGTTTATTTTTATTTCTCTGTTTCAGCTGGTAAATTCTTTCGATGGCTTTTTTGTTGAGGATGTCGCAGCCGATGCCGTAGATGGTGTCGGTCGGATAAACGACGATACCGCCTTTTGTCAAAATATCCACCGCTTTTTGTATGAGTCGAGTCTGGGGATTTAGGGGATTTATTTTAATCAGCATTATTTGCGACTTTATCAGTTGTAAGTTTAAAAGTTTTCCTTCATTTATAAATAAATGAGGGGTCGGAGAGTTTTTTTAAAAAATCGATAGTGGAATGAATCATCAGCGACTTCATCGTGCAAACTCATGATTAAGTGAGTGTAGCGAAAGAACAGAATTCAAATATAAAATAGTGGGTTAAACGTAAAATCAATTTTACGCTGATTTGTGGCCTTGTGGTTGCTGCTGTTCTTTCGCAACGCTCCCTAAACCATTCAGACAGTGCACGATTTCACTACTGATAATTCATTCCACTATTATCGGAGGTTGGATGGACAAACTTTCCGATGCCTCAAATAAATAGGTATTCGTTCCTTTGGGTTGGCCGGTTGCCCCGTTGAGCCGGTTGAGCCCGAATAATGCTAAGGCGTCTACCGATATATGCTTACCGGCGAACCGGCTAACGGGCAACGGTCTCAACCAATCAATTGTAAATGCATACAGGAGATTGCTTTTATTATGCCGCCGGGCCTATTGTCAAGGCAGCAAATAAAAGGATTGCCAAAGCCGATGGGTTTTGCTATTCGGATGCCTATCTAGTTTCCATCCGGAAATGGCCCTTTTTCGCTTTGTTTTGATGAGCTGCGTTCTGCGCGGGTTTACTTCCTCAACGTACTCTAAGTACGCCTCATCGTAAACCCCTGCCCGCCATCGCGAGCGCTCCATTCGGCTCGAGCTCATGGCCGAGGGCAGGCGAGGCGGACGGGCTTGTGCGGCTTGTTGAACACCTTATTTTTCATAAAAAATGAAGTGAAATCCCGCCGTATGGCGGGGCTCATCGAAAAAATTGCACATTTCCAAATTGGAAACTCATTCGTGCCCGTTTTAGTTTCCGGATGGGCACTCACTATTTTAGCGGAGGAATCGCATGCCCAAAATACCGCCGGAAGAGGCTTATTCCTTTGATGACGTTCTGCTTATTCCTAATTATTCTGATGTGTTGCCAAAAGATGTAAATGTCAGCACCCGTCTAACGCGCAACATTAATCTAAACATTCCGCTCGTTAGCGCGGCCATGGACACCGTAACTGAAGCCGACACAGCCATCAGCATCGCTCGTGAAGGCGGTATGGGTTTCATTCACCGCAACATGAGCGTTGAAAGCCAGGCCATGGAGGTCGACAAAGTAAAGAAATCTGAAAGCGGCATGATTGTCGATCCGGTTACCATAAATCCCGAGCAGGAAGTGGGGGAAGTGCTCAAGTTGATGGAAACATATCGCATTTCAGGGGTTCCGGTAACCAAAGGTGACCAGCTGGTAGGGATCGTGACCAACAGAGACCTGCGCTTTGAGACCGATCTTGAAAAAAATGTGTCTGACGTTATGACCAAGGATAACCTGGTAACCGTCTCGGAAGGCATTAGTCTGGAAGAATCCAAAAAGCTGCTGCATCAGCATCGCATCGAAAAGCTGCTGGTCGTCGATTCCAGCGGGCGACTGACGGGATTAATCACCATTAAAGACATTGAAAAATTAAAAAAGTATCCCAATGCATGCAAGGATCGGATGGGTCGGCTGCGAGTCGGTGCTGCCGTGGGGGTGGGGCCAGACATGGAGGAGCGCGCCGCAGCGCTTTTGGACTCCGGTGCGGACGTGATTTTGATTGATACGTCGCATGGGCATACTGAAAATGTACTTAATGCTGTCCAAAAACTGAAGAGCAATCATAACGACATTGAGCTGATTGCCGGGAACGTGGGTACAGCAAAAGGGGCAGAGGATTTGATAAATGCTGGCGTCGATGGTGTTAAAGTCGGAATCGGCCCGGGTTCCATCTGCACAACCCGAATCGTGGCCGGAATCGGCATGCCGCAATTTACGGCCATACAAAATTGTCGGTCTATGGGCGCCAAAAGCGGCGTGCCCTTGATCGCAGACGGCGGCATCCGTTTTTCCGGCGATATTACCAAAGCGATCGGTGCCGGTGCGCATGCCATAATGATCGGGGGCCTTTTTGCAGGCACCGAGGAAACGCCTGGAGAGCAGATCTTTTTCCAGGGGCGCAGCTATAAAGTTTACCGTGGCATGGGCTCCATCGAAGCCATGAAAAAAGGAAGCAAGGACCGCTATTATCAATCCGAAAAAGCAGAAGAGGACAAGCTGGTCCCGGAAGGTATTGTCGGCCGCGTTCCATATCGGGGATCCCTTTCCGCAACCATTTTCCAACTGGTGGGCGGATTAAAGGCCGGCATGGGCTATGTTGGCTGCCATACGCTGGATGAGCTGCGCGAGAAAGCCCGTTTTGTGAAAGTCAGCGCTGCGGGTATGCGTGAAAGCCATGTCCACGATGTGATTATTACCAAGGAGGCGCCCAACTATTCACTTGAGTAAAAGCTATCTCAAAAAGTTGAGCCCGTTACCCGTTGACCTGTTTACCGGTTACGGATAAACATGCAATCATTTTCAGTCTCAAACGGGCTTAACCGGCTCAACCGGCAACCGGCCAACCTGGTGATTAAACCATAACTATCTGTTATTGTTTCTTTGCGAACCGACCATCGCCGGCGAATGCGTACCGGAAATAGAGCATCGAAAAAAAAATTCAACTATGATATAACTATTGACGTCTTGCCCAATTGCCCTCACAAGTATTTGATCCAGGTTTAGCTTGTTATCCACATTCAATCTTGAGACGAGACATTCATGACTGAAGCCATACCTGATTTTGTTCATTTGCATGTTCATACCCAGTACAGTCTACTGGACGGTGCGATTCGTATCGATGACCTTTTAAGCCGTACGGCCGAATTTGACATGAATGCGGTCAGCGTTACGGATCACGGTACCATGTTTGGCGCTGTCGAATTTTTTCAAAAGGCCAGCGCAGCTGGTATTAAACCCATTATCGGCTGTGAGATTTATGTGGCCCCCCGAACGCGTTTTGACAAGACCCCGTTGGACAACAAAGACCTTTCGCATTTAATTTTGCTGGCCAAGGATGAAGAAGGCTACCGAAACCTGTGCAAGCTGGCGACCACCGCGCAGCTTGACGGATTTTATTATAGACCGCGCATTGACAAGCAGATACTCAAAGAATGCAGCCGGGGCTTGATCGGGTTGACCGCCTGCCTGCATGGTGAGATTCCACGTCGAATCAAACAGGGAAATATCAATAAGGCGGAAGAAGTGGCGCGCGAATACAATTGTATTTTCGGGGAAAACAATTTTTTTCTGGAAGTGCAAAACAACGGGATCGCAGAACAGGAACAGGTCAATGAGACCCTGCTGGATATCAGCCAGCGCTTATCGATTCCGCTGGTAGCCAGCAATGATTGTCATTATCTAGACAAAACAGACGTCAGAGCCCATGATGTCCTGTTATGTATTCAAACCGGCAAAACCGTTGAGGATAGCGAACGCTTCAAGTTTAGGACAGATCAGCTCTACTTCAAATCGAAAGCTGAAATGTACGCCGCCTTCAAAGACTATCCCGGGGCACTCAGCAATACTGTGGATATTGCTGAGCGCTGTAACATCAGCTTTGATTTTAAGACCTATCATTTCCCCCGGTTTGCCGATCCGTCCGGTCTGGACAGTGACACGCTCTTCACCCAAAAGGTCCAGCAGGGATTTGAGCTGCGGATGCAGCGCCTCAGAGAAAAGAATCCCCAGATTGATGATGATTTATATCAGGAGCGGCTGGGCTACGAGATTTCTGTCATACAGGATATGGGCTTTTCGGGCTATTTCCTGATAGTGGCCGATTTTATCCGTTACGCCAAAGAAAACCATATTCCAGTCGGTCCCGGACGGGGTTCGGCAGCAGGCAGCCTGGTTGCCTACAGCCTGGGTATCACCGACCTGGACCCGATTGCCCACGGGCTGATTTTTGAGCGCTTTTTAAACCCGGCTCGCAAAAGCATGCCTGATATCGATGTCGATTTTTGCATCGACGGACGAGAAGATGTTTATAAATATGTCGTCGATAAATACGGGGGCGGAGACTACGTTGCCCAGATCATTACGTTTGGAAAGCTAAAAACCCGGGCCGTCATTCGGGATGTCGGAAGGGCCTTAAATATCCCCTTGGCAGAGGTGGATGCCATCGCCAAAATGGTGCCTGATATTTTAAATATTCGTCTGGACGAGGCCCTGGAAAGAGAACCGCGTCTGCTTGAGCTGGCGCGCCAAAAGCCCGAAATTGATGAACTCATCAATATCTGCCGGGTGCTTGAAGGCCTTCCGCGGCACGCGTCGACCCATGCGGCCGGTGTGGTGATTGCCGATCAGCCCCTGGTCAATTACATGCCGCTTTACCGCGGGAAAAAGGGTGAGGTGGTGACCCAGTACGATATGAAGGTCGTCGAGAAAATCGGACTGGTAAAGTTTGATTTCCTGGGCCTGCGCAACCTGACGGTGATTGCCAACACCCTCGATCTTATAGCCGCCCAGGGCCACGCCCCGCCGGATTTAGACAATGTCGAATTGACCGATGCCGACACGTATCGTCTGCTGTCAGCCGGTGACACCACCGGGGTGTTTCAGCTTGAAAGCTCGGGCATGAAGGATTTGCTGGTGCGGCTCAAACCGGAAACTTTTGATGATGTGATTGCGCTCGTGGCGCTCTATCGCCCGGGGCCGATGGAAAGCGGGATGATAGATGACTATGTGGCGTGCAAACACGGCCGCAAGAAGGTAGAGTATCTGTTACCGCAGCTGAAACCGATATTAAAAGAAACCTATGGTGTGATCGTTTATCAGGAACAGGTCATGAAAATTGCCAGTGATCTGGCCAGTTATTCCATGGCGGAAGCCGATGATCTGCGCAAGGCAATGGGAAAGAAGATACCGGCGATTATGGCCGAGCACCGTGAACGATTTGTGAGCGGCAGCGCCCAAAACGAAATTCCCGCCGAGCAGGCCGCACCGATCTTCAGTTTGATGGAAAAATTCGGCGGATATGGATTCAACAAATCCCACAGTGCCGCCTATGCGTTGATTGCCTATCAAACGGCCTACCTCAAGGCACATTACCCGGTGGAATTCATGGCCTCATTGCTGACCAGTGAAATGCATTCCACCGATGGCGTGGTCAAATATATCGTCGAGTGCCGCAATCACGGTATTGCGGTCCTGCCGCCGGACATCAACTTCAGCCAAAAAGCCTTTACGGTTGATGGCGACAAAATTCGATTTGGCCTGGTTGCCGTTAAGAATGTGGGTGAAGCCGCAATCGAAGCGATCGTCGAATCCCGTGAAGACGGTGCCTTCACTTCGATATTTGATTTCTGTGAACGGGTGGATCTAAAAAAAGTAAACAAGCGCGTCATCGAATCGCTTATAAAATGCGGCGCCTTTGATTCCACCGGGGCCAAACGCTCTCAAATGATGGCAGCTTTGGAAGATGCTCTGGATTACGGTCAGCGGGTGCAAAAGGAACGGTTGGATCCACAGATCGGTCTGTTCGACGGTGCCGTCAATCCGCAGGTCATCAATGCACCGGCTTTGCCGGAGATCGAGGAATGGTCTGAAAATCAGCGTCTGGCATTTGAAAAAGAATCACTCGGGTTTTACGTCAGCGGGCATCCCCTGAAACGCTATTCGGATTTGCTTGATAAATTTACCAACGCGAATGCGATTTCAATAAAAGAACTAAAAAACGGCAATGCCGTTCGCATTGGCGGGCTGGTTCGCAGCACCAAGATTATCAAGACAAAAAGAGGGGATTTGATGGCCTTTGTGACCATTGAAGATCTGCATGGTGCGGTCGAGGCCACGGTATTTTCTCGGGTATATACCAGCGTAAGTGATCTGCTGGTTGAGGATAAAGCCATATTTATCCAAGGACAGGTACAAAAAGACGAGCAATCCGTAAAAATACTGGCCGAAAAAGTGGTTGCCATGGAAAAAGCGGAGGAGATCTGGACAGCTAGCATCCATTTCAAAATTGAAGTTTCCCGTACCGATCGCGCGGCGCTTGTCAGCCTCTATGAGATATTGAAGAAACACACGGGCAACTGCCAGGCGTACCTGCATTTGCGCAGCGCAGACAATTCTGATGCGATTATCGCGCTGCCCAGTTCGATGAGGCTGAGGGCCGGCGGCGCTTTGATGCGGGACGTAAATGAGTTGCTGGGATACAATGCGGTTGAAACCCTGTGCATGTCGGCCAAAACAGAACCCAGGCCCAATAATTATCATTCCGGGTGGTTCAATAAGAGCCGATAGTGCTATGCCCAGACGTAGGCAGAATCAAATCTATATAATTTTACCACGAAAGCACCAAAAGACGAAAACACGAAAAAAGAAAAAATTTCTTGCTTTTTAAATTTCCTGTTTTCGTGGTTATCATTTTGCTTTTGTAGTTAGTAGAAACATTAATATCCAAAAGGAGGTAATTGTTTCTGGGTATGAATGACTTAAACCTGAATGTGTATCCGATTTTGCTGGCGGGAGGGACCGGCACCCGGCTGTGGCCCATTTCACGGGAACTGTATCCCAAACAACTGGTGAAATTTGTTGGTGAAGAGTCCTTGCTGCAGAGCACGATTAAGCGCCTGCCGCCGGTGCTCGACACAGCACATGTGAAGGTCGTTTGCGGTCAGCAGCATTTGCATGAAACGGCCAAACACATTGAAGACCTTGGCCTCAAAGCAGAAGGCAAGCTAATTTGTGAACCCAGCGGCCGCAATACAGCCCCGGCGATTTTGCTGGCCGCACTTCATATTCTGGCATCCGAAAAAGATTCAATTTTATGTATCTTTCCGGCCGATCACGTCATTCAAGATCAGAATGCCTTCCATGGCCACCTCAAAGCTGCCATTGCCCTGGCCGGCGACGGATTTATCGTCACCTTCGGTATTCAGCCGCATTATCCAGAAACCGGCTACGGATATGTGGAGGGTGGGAAAAAAGTGTCTCACGGCGCTCTGGCGCTGAAACGATTTGTTGAAAAGCCCGATCTGGCCACTGCTCAAAAATACATTAAGGCCGGAAATTTTTTCTGGAACAGCGGCATGTTTGCTTTCAAAGCCTCGGTTATTCTGGCCGAATTTGAAGCCCACCAGCCCGAACTGCTCGGCAAAATGCGGGATCTTTACCGAGACGATATATCCATTAGCAAGGAAGATTATGATCAACTGGATAATATTTCCATTGATTATGCGATCATGGAAAAAACCGCCAGAGGTGTTGTGCTGCCTTCTGATTTTGGCTGGAGTGACATTGGTTCCTGGAAATCGCTATATGATTTTCTGGAGAAAGATGCCGATAACAATGTTATCGACGGGGACGTCATGGTGCAGAATACCCGTAATAGCCTGATTCTGGGCCACGATCGTCTGATCGCTGCCAATTACCTGCGGAACATGGTCGTAGTGGAAACGGCAGATTCAGTCTTTGTTTCCGATCTTGACAACAGCCGGGATGTGAAATCCTTTGTCGCCACATTAAAGAACCGCGGGCGCGCGGAGTTTCAGCGACATCGGACCGTCAACAACCCCTGGGGCATCTTTAAGCTGCTCGACCGCCAGGACAATTTCACAGCTGCCGAGCTGACCGTTTATCGCGGGGCTTCGCTTGAACTGCCGCCGCAGACCGATGGGACTTATCATATTTTGGTTGTCAAAGGCCAGGCAAAGATAAGCGAAGGCTCAAAAAGAATAGATCTTCGTGCCGGAGAAACGTTTTTCTGCCGTGCAACAGCCAATGTCAATATCGAAAATGTTGCCCAATCCAATCTTCAATTGATTCAAGTCGAACTTACAATGGTGTCGGGCGATTAGCGCAGCGGTCGGCCTTTTTGCTTTTTCTGATTAAAAGAGTACGCCCAAAAAAGAAAACACCGCAATCAACACAAAAAAAATCCACTGGAACAATTTGAATATACCGCCCGGGATACCGGACTTTGCCGCAAGCACGACCTGCCAGATGGCAAAGATGGTATAGTTGAGTGCGATGAAGATGGCTACGGCTGCGGATCCGCTGCCCGACCAAAAGCCAGAACCGATGATGAGTAATGCGGCTGCAGACAGGATTAAATAGGTTGAAACGTAATGGAAGACGCAATGCATTACTTTTTTGGGAATTGGATCAAATGATGCTTCCAGCATTGGCTTAAGAAACTGTTTGCTACCAACTGTGAAATGCCCTAGCACAGTGCCCAGTGCGAACACAGCGGCTATCGTCATATAGCCATTCATTTCATTTGCCCCTTCCTTGTATGTCAATCCATATAGAGGTCTAAGCCGGAAACTGCATCAATATGACATCAGTGGACTATTGGTTGAGCCCGTTGCCCGTTAGCCCGTTGGCCCGTAGGGGGAATAAAAATAGATTTCATCCGATTTTACGGGCCCAACCGGCTCAACTGGCCAACCGGCCAACCAAAAAGCGTGATTACTATCTTTAAATAAATTATAGTAAAGCGTTCAGCGCCATACTATAGCTGTTGTTTATCCCTTTTAAAAATTGTCATACATTATAATGATCTCCCCGGTACCCTTGCCCTCCACGCTCTTTACATATCCATTGATCACCTTTTGCATCGGTATGGGATTATGGCCGGGAAAATAGGCCTCATATTTTTCGACGGCATCTTCTACCAAACCGGACGAAACCACATTAATTCTGTGCTCATTTTTGAGTTCCAAAGCGGCAGCCTTGACAAAACTGTGAATGGCGCCGTTTACCATGGCAGCACTAGTAGTCATCACAACAGGATAATCCGCTAAAATCCCGGTTGTCAGCGTAAACGACCCTCCCGGATTCAAGAAATCCTGCCCGATTCGGACAAGGTTTACTTGACCCATCAACTTGCTTCTCAGCCCGATGTAAAAATCCTCTTCTGTCAGCGAATCAAATGGCGCCCACTTGGCTTCACCGGCAATACATAAAATGGCATCGATTTTTGCAGTGGTATCAAACATGACTTTAATAGAACTGGAATCGGCGATATCGACGGTGACATCTCCCGAATGTCTTCCGGCAATAATAATCTCATGTTTCTTGGAGAAATGGGCACTCACTTTCTTGCCGATGGTACCGTTGCCACCAATAATTAAAAGTTTCATTCTTACTCCTTTTAGCGTTATCGATTAAGCGCATATGCTTCATTGGCCTCCCGGTAAAGAAGATCTTCCTGTCCAATGTACCGGGGGGAGAAATGGAAAATAGTAAACTGCCGGGCGGCGCATCTGGCCGCCAGCTCTCCGGCCTGCCGGGCGGTCAGATGATGTTTTTCAGCAGCCAGATCCTGTTGTGCGTGCAAAAAGGCGGCCTCGATAAAAAGGTGATCCGAATCCTTCGCCAGAGCAATAATCTTTTCTGCATTAGCCTCATTGTAGGCGACATCGGCAATATAACTGATTTTTTGACCTGCAGTGATTATGGCAATCTGATCGGCCAGTTCACCCAGTTGAAAGACCTTTGTCCGGCCGGAACCGGTTTTAATTTCAAATAGCGATGCGGGATCCGCGTCCGCATACAGAGCCTGTTTAAAATCATTCAGCCATGGGCCGGTCTGCAGCTCCAGTGCGGCGAGCGCATCTTTGTTGATGTTAATATGAAAATGCTCTTTAATAGCCAGCCCCAGACAGGGGATGCCGTGATCCAAAATGGCAGCGGAAATCTTGAAAGTCGGAGTTTCAGTCAATACGTCTTTGAATGGCTGCTTTCCGGCCGTATCGTTCGGGATAAATTCATCCTGGCATGCATATACTCTAGTCATCAGGTAATCATGATGGATTTCCGTCAGATGCAAGGTCAGCCGATATCGATAATTTTCAACCAGATTCCATGAGTAGGCCGCTAGTTTGCCTTCAACATTTTTAAAAAAATTTCGGGGTCCAAACATGTGCAGGTCTTTTGCACGGCCTAATGCCAGGCGCAGGATACGGTCAAAACCGATAAAATGATCCATGTGTGTATGGGTGACAAACGCATGGCTGATTTTGAGAATGTCGCGGGATGCTAAAGCTTGGTTGTCACCCAGGTCGAATAGAATGGCTTGATTTTCGAAAAGAAAAGGAATGAAGAGGCCGGGATCATCAAATGGCCCATTAATGAGTCGAGGATGAAAACGGGGGCGCATTATGCGGGCAGAAATTTTTTGATTTGCTGATGAATATTTAGATAAATATCTTCGTCGGATCCATAAATGTCAACCACATCTTTATGATTGATAAGCTTTTCGATGATAAAAGCTGTTAGATAGAGGCTGACCACATGAGGCTGGGGGACCAGGTTGCGGATCGGGGCTACCTGATAGTCGATTTCAAAATCATCGGCGCGGCCCAATTTTTCCAAGGCAATCTTGATTTGCTCCTCCAGGGCATTTTTATTGGTGGTTTCCACCAAATTGTCATCAACCAGCTTCATAGCAATCGCATTGGACAGAGGATCAATGCAATCTTTGATTGAATTAATGGCAAGCCTGCGGGTACGCTCTTTTTGAGACTCGATTTTGGAAAGAATGTTGGCTTCACGCGTACTGGGCCGAAATACCTTTGCCATATTATCACCTTATGTTTAGAGTCCCTGCAAGTGTCAGTTCAGTGAAAATATAATGGGTAACGCTGTTGTTTGCAAGCAAAATATTATCCAGATATCCGCCTAAAGTTTTTCACAAAACTGCCCGATATCATTTCTAATGACACCTTCATTGCGCCCAAACCGCGCAGCATAATATACAAAACTATTCATTCAGGAGCGAATCGGTAAAATGGCGACGGCAACCAACACCCCGTTAACCCGCACCACACAACCGAAAGGCAGCTCATTGTCTGTTCCAAGCGAGCATTCAGAAGAGCAATTCAGTCAGGTGGCCGAACATCTCGTTAAAAATGCCTATTTGACCGATAAACAAGTCGAATACGCCCGACGCGTTCAATCCAAACTCGATCAATCCCGCCCCTTGCTGCAGGTTATCAAAGAGCTTAAATATATCACCGACGATCAGATCGGGCAAGCGCTCCGCAAACATCCGCTTTCGATCCGAATTGGTGAGTTGCTGGTGGAAATGGGGCACATCACCGCCTCTGAACTGAATTCGGTTCTTGCCATCCAGGCCGAGGAAAAGTCAAAACGAAAACTCGGTGAAATTCTGATTGAACGCCACTTCATTCAGGAGCATGCACTGGTCGAAGGGCTGTCGTTGCAACTGGGGCTGCCCTTTGTCCAACCGGAATGGGGCAGCATCGATCGTAAACTGTTCGCACGGGTGCCCTTGAAATGGTACGAAAGCCATCATCTGCTGCCCATTGGGGCTAAAGGTGGAGCGATTACGGTTGCCTTTGTGGATCCACTGGACCAGGAAGAATTACAGGCTGCGCGTCAGGTATTTGGCGACCGACTTGTTACAGCAATCGCCTGTAAAAGCGCAATCCATGAAGTGGTCTTAAAAGCCCAGCGCGCTGAAATGAAAAAGCAGGTTTCGGCCCTGGATGAGCAGTTTATCGTCAAACTGGTGGATGATATTATCCTGGCAGCCATCCAGAGGGATGCCAGCGATGTACATCTGGAGCCCCTGAAGGCCCATTTGCGGGTGCGCTTTCGCCAGGACGGGGTTTTAATGCATTTTGAAGACTATCCGCCTGAAACGGCCCCGGCGGTGGCCAGTCGCATCAAGGTCCTTTGTGAGGTTGATATAACCGAGAAACGCCGTCATCAGGGCGGGCGCTTTTTCTTTGACCACCCGGACGGACAACTGGATATACGGGCATCTTTTTACGTGACCGTGCATGGAGAGAAGGTTGTGCTGCGGCTTTTGAATCGTCATGGCCAGCTTCGCAAAATAGACGATCTGGGACTGTCCGGGCGCATCCAGAAGCGGTTTGTTGAAGAAGCGCTGGATTTACCCAGCGGGGTCCTCTTGTTTACCGGGCCTACGGGTTCGGGCAAGACCACAACCGTTTACAGCTGCCTGCACCATATCACCAATCCCCAAATGAGCATCGTGACCGCCGAAGAGCCGGTTGAATATGTTATAGACGGCATTTCCCAGTGCTCCATCAATCCGAAAATCGGATTGACTTATGAAGAAACGCTGCGCCATATTCTGAGACAGGATCCAGATGTCATCGTGATCGGCGAAATTCGTGACAATTTTTCAGCGGAAGTTGCCGTACAGGCTGCATTGACGGGGCATAAAGTGTTAACAACCTTTCATACCGAAGACAGTGTCGGCGGCCTGATTCGTCTGCTGAACATGTCGATCGAAGCCTTTATGATTTCCTCAACGGTGGTCAGTGTGATGTCCCAACGATTGTTGCGAAAGGTATGCCCGTTTTGTGCTACGCCACACAAACCCACTTCACAGGAGTTGCAACGGTTGGGATATTCGTCCAATGACATCACGGGAGCCCAGTTTCAAAAAGGCCGAGGATGCACTAATTGCCAGCACTCCGGTTACAAGGGCCGCGTTGGGATATATGAGCTGCTGATTCTCGATCAGCTGGTCAGGGATGCCATTCTGGAGCATAGGCCGAGCAAAGAGCTTCGTCAGATCAGCACCGAGTCAGCCGGACTGATAACCTTATTGGAAGATGGCATCTACAAGACCGCCGAAGGGGTTACCACAATTGATGAATTGCTGCGCAGTCTGCCACGTCTGCAGCCCCCGCGGCCGATAGCAGAACTAAGGCGCTTGATATAGGAGATCGCAATGCAAACACAAAGTTCCCTGGTGGGGATGATTGAAAGTTACGCCACGAAAGAAAGAATAAAGTTACCGGCCTTTAATGCCACAGCACTGCGCATTCAGAAAGAAGTGGCCAAGGAGGATCCGGACTCGCGTTTGATTGAAAGACTGATCGTCAGTGATCAATCCCTTACCGGGGAAGTGTTGCGTGTTTCAAATTCTTCCTTTTACAAAGGCCTGGCTCAGGTAACCACCATCCGGGATTCCCTTATTCGTCTGGGAACCAAAGAAGTTTCCAATATTGTCACCCTGGTGGCCTTGCAGCATAATTTCCAGTCCAAGAATCCGCTGATCAATCAGATCATGAAAAAACTCTGGCGTCATTCAGTGGGGTGTGGCATCGGTGCCAACTGGATTGCCAAGGAGACCCACCTGGAAGCGATCGCACAAGAATCTTTTATCGCCGGACTGCTCCATGATGTGGGCAAATTGTACATCTTAAAAGTCATGGATGGTATGGTGGCGTCAAAAGAAATCGACGGTCCGCCATCAGATACGGTTATCAATGAAGTTATGGGAAACCTGCATACCGATCAAGGCTATACCCTGATGCAGCGGTGGAATTTGCCTGAAGAATATTGTCTGGTCGCTCGGGATCACCACCTGCCTGAAGTTGATGTCAATAATCTGGTGCTGATAGTGGTGCGGTTAGCCAATCAGATGTGCCATAAAATGGGAATCGGACTGAAAGACGAGTCCTCCATTATTCTGCACGCCACCCCGGAAGCCAATCAGCTGCAATTGTCCGAAGTGGATCTGGCGCGCCTGGAAGTACGCCTGGAAGATTCGCATGTGTTCACTGGATAGATCCTAGATTCCAAGATTCCCGCCTTGGCCCTTTAGGCTATGGCGCGGCAAGCAGGGTTCAAGGTCGTTATCTGGCTGCTGGTTTCTTGCTTCAGGCCTCTTGGATATTGGCTTCCTACCTCTCTGAGTTTGTCCGGTCCATTTTGATTATAAAGGTATCCCCAAAATAGTAGATCACGCCCCCCGCATGAATGCGGGATTTCACATCTGATCTTAAAACATTAAGGTGTTCAACAAAGCAAGGCGTAAACCGATTCGAAAGTGGAGCATACACGATAGTATTCGAGCATTTCGGATCGGTTTATAACACTGCCATTGGGCGTTAGATGCATTTTGGGGATACCTTTTATTGGGCATCCTCAATGACCAGCTGAATGCTTTTATTGCCATTCCAGCGATTCCAGCGTAGCCGGAAAGCAAGGCGCTCAAATGACGTTGCACTCAGCAGATTTTTAGCCGCATTGAAACAGATGGCATTGATGGATTTAGCCGATCGCCGGTCACCCTGGGTGAGCGTCATTTTTCGATGATGTTGCCCGACGATTTTAGAAGATAGCACCTTGATGTTCCGTGCCATGAACAGGGGCTCGGGATTTTGGATGCCAAAAGGGCTGATGCTTTCAATTTCATCCATCAGTTTTGCTGAGATGTCATCAAAGCTAATCTCGGTGTCAATGGTCAGTTTCCGTATGTGGTCATCAGGATGCGCCATTTGGCTAACTACTTTTTCGAACGCCCGTTGAAAATCAATTAGATTTTCCATTCGAATGGTCAAACCGGCTGCCATTGCGTGGCCGCCAAAATCCTCCAGCAGATGCCGGCATTCCCGCAAAGCCGCATACAAATCCAGACCGGGAATACTCCGGGCGGATCCCTTGCCGACTTCATTTTGAACGGCAATTAACACCACCGGGCGATAATAAACATCTACCATGCGGGACGCCACGATTCCCAAAACGCCCAGATGCCAACCGGAATTCCAGCTGACCAGCGCGTGTGCCTTTAGTAAATCGGGTTGATGCTTTAAATCAGCTAATATAGCATCCAGAATGGATTGCTCCAGTTCCCGCCGTCGGAGGTTTAATTCATTGAGCTTTTGCGCCAGCTGGTTGGCCTCGCGGGTGTCTTGAGTCGTCAGTAGATGTAGGGCCTGAGATGCATGGTCCATCCTTCCGGCGGCGTTCAGGCGGGGAACAAGTCGGTAGGCAACGTCTTCTGCATTAACAGGCTGCCCTGAAATTTTGGCGACTGCGAGCAGTGCATTTATCCCCGGTCGATTCGCCACATTGATCAGGTTCAATCCGGTCTTTACGAGTATACGATTTTCGTCAATCAGCGGGACCATATCGCCGATGGTCCCTAAGGCAACCAGGTCGCAAAAGCGCTTAAGATTGGGTTGCGGCCGATCTTTCCAAAAGTTTTGAGCGCGCAACTGTTTTCTTAAGGCGATAACAAGGGCAAAAGCGACGCCCACACCGGCCAGTGTCTCCATGCCGGCGGTGCAATCCAACCGTTTGGGGTTCAGCACAGCAACAGCCGGCGGAATTCTTTTTGAAATTTCGTGATGATCGGTTATAACAACATCGATTCCCGATGCGGCAGCAGCACCAAGGGCGGCGGTACTGCCGGATCCGCAATCAGCGGTAATAATTAATCGAATCCGGTTGGGAAGGGCGTAGTTTTCTATATGGTGGGGATGCAGACTGTAACCTTCATGAATGCGATGCGGAATATAAGTGGTTACATTAGCGCCGGTGGCCTGCAAAAATTCAAACAGCACGGCAGTGGCGCTGATTCCGTCTACGTCGTAATCGCCAAAGATCAGAATTTTTTCTCTGTCCTGGATCGCACGGCAGATGCGATCTACGGCCGCATCCATGTCTTTGAGGGCAAACGGAGGTCGCATCTGATTGAGTGAGATGGTCAGAAAGTGTGACGCTTCTTCAGCAGATATCAGCTTGCGGTTTATCAGAACAGCGGCGGTGACCGGATGGCAACCCAGGCGGGCACTTAATTGTTTTACCTGATCTGCATCCGGATATAATATGTTCCATTTTTTTTGCATGGACGGCCCTATAACCCATATGTGACCGTTGAACAACCCATAATTTAGCCTGCCGCCTGCCGGGGTTTTTTATTGCAAATAGGGTATATATGGTTATTATGGATTTTGAGTCTTTAACTCGAGCCGGACGTTTGATTTGCGTGTTATCGACACCGCTCAGCCCAGAAAAATAAAAAAAAATGGTTGTCAGCAGTAAATGACTGCAAGACATAATAACTTAGGCATACTTTGCAAACGAAACAACAATATTACCGGGTGGACCGCAGAGAAATTGCTTTCATAAAATTTGTATATGAAGCGTATGACGGCATCGCCGCGCTTCGAACCATAGACCCGCAAAAGGGAATCATTTTGTTCTATATTGCACCGGGTTGCGAGCGGCAGTTTGAAGATATTTTGCAGGATCTGTCGAGCCAGATCCTGATTCGGCCCCTAAAAGCATTATCCTGTAACCGGGCCCATCAACATCAATAAAAGAATGTATAGCTTGCAGATGAATACAAAGCGCCTTTATCTTCATACCATTGGTTGTCAGATGAATGTATACGATTCAGAACAAATTGCCATGCAGCTGGCAGCCATCGGTTATGAACAGACCGCAAGGCTCGACGATGCGGATCTGATTATCGTCAACACCTGCACCGTTCGAGCCAAAGCCGAACAAAAAGCCTTTAGCTTTCTGGGACGGCTGGCAAAGATGAAACGTCATAAAAAGCGGCTGATTATCGGTGTTGGCGGTTGCGTGGCCCAGCAGGAAGGCCAGCGGATTTTAGACCGCATGCCTGCGATTGACCTTGTTTTCGGGACCCAGGCAATTGACAGGATCCCACACCGGATTCAACAAATCGAAACCCGGCATTGCCGTATTGTCGATGTTGATATGGTTGAGACACCGGATATCCCGAATTCTCTTGTCGGGCGCCGAAAATCGTCCCAGGTATCCAAATTTGTTACCATTATGCGCGGATGCGATAATTACTGTGCCTATTGTGTGGTTCCCTTTGTACGCGGTAGGGAAACAAGCCGTCAATCCGAAAGCATCGTTGGTGAAATAAAGGCACTGGTGGATAACGGGGTGAAAGAAGTGACCCTGTTGGGACAAAATGTCAACAGCTACGGGAAAAACCAGAACCTGTGCTCGTTCGCAGAGCTTTTAGCCATGATAAACGAGATCGAAGGCCTTCTTCGTATTCGTTTTACGACCTCGCACCCAAAGGATCTGGGAACCGATCTCATCTCAGGATTTAAGGATATTACCAAACTATGTTCGCATATTCATTTGCCGGTTCAATCCGGCTCCAACAGGATTTTAAAACGTATGAACCGGAACTACACCCGGGAGCAGTACCTTGACAAAGTAGCCGAACTACGGGATACTTGTCCACAGATAGCCATTACATCTGATATAATCGTCGGCTTTCCCGGAGAAAACGAGATCGACTTTGATCAGACCTTGCAATTGGTCGAAGCGGTTGAATTTGATGGGCTTTTTGCCTTTCAATATTCTGATCGGCCGCCTGCGCCTGCGGTTAAACTGCCTGATAAGATATCAGCATCGATTATCAGCAACAGACTTCAGGAAATTTTGGCCGTTCAGGATCAGTTGACCCGGAGTAAAAATCAACAATTAGTCGGATCAACCCAGTGGGTTTTAACCGATGGGTTCAGTAAAAAAGAAGCGGCCGGTAATTCGGCTGGCAGCGACCCATCGCTGCAATGGACCGGTCGTACGTCCACCAACAAGATCGTTAATTTTTATGTGGAAGCGTCTACTGCTAACAACCCAAATTTGACCGGCAAAATGGTTGGCGTCCATATCGATAAGGGCTATTCCCACTCGCTGTCCGGCAGAGCGGTGAACCTCGAGCCCTCATTGCGAGGGTTGAAAGGAGTTGAAAATTATGCTGCATAAGGTAAGCATCGCGGGTCTGACGATGGATCCAGCCTCGAACACGCCGATTATCATATTGAAATCTGAAGAAACAGATCAGGCGATTCCGATCTGGATTGGTTTGCTTGAAGCAACCTCAATTGCATCGGCTCTCCAGAAGATAAAATATGAACGTCCGATGACCCACGATCTATTCAAGAATTTTAGCGATCTATTGGCCATTTCCATCTCGAAAATCGAGGTTTGCGACCTGAAGGATAATACGTTTTTCGCAAAAATTTACTTTATTTCCAAAGATGGCAAGTTTGAAATGGATGCGCGCCCGAGTGATGCAATCGCTCTGGCGCTGCGATTTGATGCGCCGATCTATGTGGCTGATGAAGTCATGCAAAAATCGAAAATTGGAGACAGTGAAGCCGAAGTCTTAGATACCAGCGAAGAGGGTAAAAAATGGGCCGATTATCTGGAAAGCCTCTCGCCGGAAGATTTCGGAAAATTTAAGGTCTAGGGATGTGATTGCATCAACTAAAAATACCTCACCCAATTGATCGATTTCAATTTTAAAAGGGATAACCGTTCTTTCTATCCAGTAGAATTCTATTCCCGAAAAGAAAAAATTAGCAAAGCGCTGCATGCTAACTGCAGCGCTTTATTATTGTGCGATTTAGCCCGCCATTCTCATTCTGTTCGAAAATTCGAAAAAACAGACGATTTTGCACATTTTGCCATCGCAAAAAAAATGTTCATAACGTGTTGAAAACTGTCAATCTATCTAAAATTTTTAGCAAAATTTTTAGCTTTGATAAGCTGCTAAAATGAATGGACATAATGTCACGTCAGTGGTAAATTCTTGAAATTTCAGATAGATACATATTGTTGATAACTCCGTTCGGCTCACTTTGATAAACCGGAATAATCCGATTTGACAGAAACGCCAACTTGGCCAAATATAGCTTCAGGGTTGCGCGATTTTTGTCCCTTCCTTGGGGATGCAATCGGGTGAGGCACGCCCTCATATTTGCATCTAAACCAGACGATTAGCAAACATGCTGCCATATTCACCATTGCTGTGGCCGAGAGAACATATTACGGGCGCAGCTCGTAACGAATGGTTTGAATGTCCATATATTGTGGTCCAAATCGTATACTATACAATATATTGTTGACTCGTGGCCTGTTTTGGGCTATATTATTCCAAATGTGAGCTAAATTGTAACCCCTTAACCGCTTTTAAGGAAGCCAGCATGTGCACCATTTTGGTCATTGATGATGAAAAGGGCATTTTGCGCGTGATCCGGGAGGCATTAACACGGTCCGGCCATGATGTTGAAACAGCGCTTGATGGAATTGAAGGTATTCAAAAATTTGATGATGGCAGCTATGACATGGTGATCACCGATCTGCGAATGCCCGGCCTGGATGGCAAAGGCGTCGTTGCGCATATTCGCGCCTCCGGCAACAGTGCCGTACCGGTCATCGGTATTTCCGGCACGCCCTGGCAGATTCAGGATTCAGGATTTGATGAGGTCCTTGCCAAGCCGTTCCCACTTCAGGATCTGGTAGAGTCTGTCAGAAAACTAACACAATTTCCGCTCAAAACCGCCATGAGTGCCTGAGAATTGATGTTTTTGCAGCACCCCGCCTCAAAATTTGCCGTTTGATCTTCACCGATCAGCGGCTTTTTTATTCCTCTACAAAAAATATGGATGTTTCTATGCTTCTGTACACCGCTACAAAAATAGGTGCCCAAACAATAGGTTGGCCGGTTTAGCCTGTTGAGCCGGTTGAGCCCGTTCAAATAGGACGCATATTGGATTTTTTAACCGGTAAACGGGCTAACCAGCAACGGGCTTAACTTAAGCTATTCGTATGGTTTTAAGAATAGCTTCTAGTGCGTAAATTTGCCATTTTCATATATTAAAACTTCTCTACCGGATTTCAAAATTGCAATGACCTGTTTTTTTTCGGTGTTGACAAAATCCCAGTGCAGGGCTGATTCATTAAAACCCAATTTGCGCTTCATGGGCTGGGTCAGTTCAACAGGATTTCCGGCATATGTATTTGGATACGAAGATCCCAGTGCGATGTGACAGTTCCCGTGAGGACCACCGAAGTTTTCATCATACAGCGTGTTGGCCATAAAGCGGTTGATGCGCGAAAAGCGCTTATCGGTTAACGAAAACTCTCCCAACCGGCTGGCACCCTCATCCATCCCCAACTGCTGCCGCACAAAAGATCGGCCCTTTTCAGCATCTACTATTGCCAATCGTCCGTCTTTAAATTCCAGGCGAACCCCGCGCACATAATTGCCGTTGCGATAGGAAGGCTGGTCCGCATAGAAGCTGCCCTGCGTGCCGCGCCAATCGGGTGAGACGAATATTTCAAAACTGGGTATATTCCGGCCAGATATGCCGACCCAGCGCCGCCTTTCGCCCAGTGAAATGCGCAGATCCACATTTTCAGAGATCACCTGCAAAGCGGTTACCGGTAAGCGGTTGAGCCAGCGCTTGATGCTCTGGGCCTGCTTGAAAATATTTTGCCATTCGATCACCGGAGAAGCTGAATTCAGAAAACAGGCCCTGGCAACCTGGGCGCTATAGGCCTTCTGACTGATGCGCGCATGTTTTGCCAGCTGAGCGGTCGGAAACATGCACAGCGTCCAGCTAAATCGTTTCTGCGCCTCTCTTTTGTCGAGTACGTCGCGCAATTTTTTTTTGGAAAGGACGGACCTTGCGATTTTTTGCGGATCAATTTTGGCCAGATGGGTCATCGATTCAGGCGCGAAAATCGAGATACTGCCATTCAGACGCTTAAACAGATCTTTTTCACCCGGCGGGATGTAAATCAGTTGTTTGCTGTTTGCCAGGCTGTAAAAATCGCGTTCCATCGCGGCGGTCGGATTTAGGCGCATCAGCGGATAGGCCCCAGCCTCCAGCAATTTGGCAAATAAAATTTCGGCCAACCGGACGGCCGCCAGATCGAATCGGACGAGCACGGTATCATTTCTGGCAATTCGACGGGATTTAGCCGTTTGCAGCCCCCATATTAAGACATCGGCATATCGGTTGAGTTGTTTTTCGGTGAGCAAGTTCTCCCCCTTCCGTTTTCTTTCAAATGTTTATGTCTGGTTAATCGTGAATCCCAGACGATCTGCTGCAGCAGCCAGTAGCCAGAAACCAGCAGCCAGCAAACAGAGGCTGAGCGCTATTGAATACGCTTTCAGTACCCAGTTGATGGAGGTGGCGTCATAGAGCTTCTTTTAAAAAAAGGTCATGATATTCGTTGTCGGACAGATACGCTTTGAGCAAGCGGGTTATCAAGTTAAAAATCTCAGAAAGCTCGTCATCAGACATGCGCTTTATGAGTGTCTTCATCAAAAGATCGTCCGAGAACTTCTGAAGATAAAAGACAACCGTATTTTCATCGGTCTCGCGATCGGCCCCAAAACCCACCAGCCCGTCATAGTTTTCCACAAAATGATGCGAGTGACGCTTCATGATCCACCTTTACTTTCCAGACAAAAGATTGAATGAATGATTCCTGATTCATAAAGGAAAAAAAGAGTCTGGTCAATCTAGCGTATCAACAGCTGTATTCTGCATGAATAAAGCTTTTACTGCCAGGTGCCTTGTGCTAATTGATATGGTATAAAAAGGTTGTTTAATGATGACGAAAACCAACATCAAGCTGAAGCGTTTACTGGGGCTGGCGGTCAAAGCATTCATCTTGGCTTCCGTTGCGGCTGTTATCCTGCCGATGCCGCAGTACGCTCGTAACCTCAGCGCTGAGGAGTATATTGTCTGGTTGACGCGGTTGATATGGGTGCTAATGCTGACCGTCGGTGTCGGAGTCGTACAGCTGCTGGTTAGTTTTCTGGTCAGAAAACTGCAAAACAAAACGCGAAAAACCGGGTGATGTTAGCCTTTTACGAAATCCGTATTATCTGCTGGGTGCCATAAGTTTCATGTCCCTTTTAAAACCTGATATAGCGCCAAGATCTCGGTATTTTTGAAACTAGTGAAGAACTGAGATATTCGATTTATATCCCGTTGGACAAGGCAACACTTCAGTTAGGTGGATGTTGGTCCAGGACGCTGCGAATGGTGGTGGCCAGGTCATTTTTGATGACCGGTTTCATGATAAATTTTTGAATACCCATTTCCAGGGCTTTTTCTTCGGTGATGTCTTCGTTAAAACCGGTGCACAAGATTACCGGGATGTCTGGTTTGACGTCCAACAATTTTTGGGCCAGTTCATCGCCGGACATGTGCGGCATGGTCATATCCGTAATCACCAGATCGTAATTCTGAGGTTGTTTTGAAAATTCTTTGAGCGCCTCGACGCTGTCGGTTCGGGCGGTGACCTTGTAACCCAGATTTTCAAGCATCTGTCGCTCCATGGCAATGATTTGCTCTTCATCATCGACTAACAGAATGCGTTCGCTTCCTTTTTCAGCGCCATTGACGGGTTCATATTCTGTTTGAACATCCTCCTCCTCGATCACCGGCAGCAAAACCGTGAAAACCGCGCCTTTTCCCGGCGAGCTGGCGGCGGTGATATCACCGCGATGGTTTTTAATAATACCGTGAATGACCGATAATCCCAGACCAGTGCCTTTGCCCTGTTCTTTGGTGGTGTAGTAGGGCTCAAAAATCCGATCGAGTACCGCAGCGTCCATACCGCAGCCTTCATCCTTAACCTGCAGCTGCACATGTCTGCCGGGCTGCATGCCGATCTTTTGAACCGTGTGTTCGTATTCGACATTGATCTCTTTTAGGCTGACTCCCAGCTCGCCACCCTTGTCCTGCATAGCCTGGTAGGCATTGGTGCATAGATTCATGATCACCTGATGGATCTGGGTGGCATCTCCCATTACCGGGGCACAGTTCTCACAGATGTCATGCACTATTTCGATAGACGCCGGAATCGATGCGCGCAACAGCTTGAGCGCCTCTTTAGCCACCTGTTGAACTTCGACGGGTTTGCGCTCCTGCCCACTTTGCCGGCTGAACGTTAAAATCTGCTTGACCAGGTCTTTGGCGCGATTGGCGGCTTTGAGTATCTCTTCCAGATTGTTATGGGCCACCGAGTCCTCCGGCACTTCATCCATGGTCAATTCCGTATAGCCGACGATCGGAAACAAGATATTATTAAAATCATGGGCTATACCGCCCGCCAGGGTGCCAATGGCCTGTATCTTGAGAACCTGCTGCAGCTGGCGTTCATATTTGGCCAGAGTCTGGGTGCGTTCTTCAACCATTTGTTCAAGGACTTCATTCTGGTTGCGCAGCAGCGAATAAAACTCGAGGCTTTCCAGGGCATTGGCGGTATTGAGCAAAATAATCGATAACAGGGTCAGAGAAGTATCGGGGATTTTGCTCTTTTTTTCAGGTAACAGCCCGACAAACATACCCCGGATGCGCGAGTAAGTGGCAATAACGTGTAAGACAAATTTACGACTGTGATCCTTAGAAGATATCAAAACACCGCGCTTTTCGCGAATGGCCCAGGCAAAATAGCCCTGTTCGATCATATGATCGACTTCTGCCTGGATAAAGCTTTCCACTCTATTTTCATTGCATACCGATAAATCGAAATTTGAATTTTCCTGGTCCACCAGATAGAGCGCAATGGCTTCAAATGGAATCAGATGACTGATGCGTTTATCGGCTTCCTGTAAAATATGCTCGGGACCATAACCCTTGTTGATATTTTCCTGAAAGTCGCCCAGTGAGAGGGCCATTTCGAGGGCGTTTTGGATAAAACGCCGATTTTCTTCAAGATAATCGATTCGCGCCAGAAGCTTTTCGGCGTCCATCTGTATGGTGGAGGCTTGATTCATGAGCGATTTACATGTCCAGCATAGATTCTAGTGCAAAATATTGATGCGTGGCCTGTTTGGTCACCACATCAAAACAGCTCGGTGACAATTCCAGACTTTCCCAGGCGGCAGTGTCTAAAGGCGGCACAAAACGCTCACCGCTGGTACCAATTCCCAAACCGTTTGTAATGATATCGGCCAGATGAACCAGGGTGGCGGGCAGCGGTTGCTGGGCCTCCTGGGGCCTATGATGATAAAACACATTGTTTTCAAGTACCATGGGCAGTTTCCATTGCTGTAGAAGATGCTTGACCAGGTGGGTATGGTTGCAGCCCAGATAATCTGTTTCCTGCATATACAGCAACATATCGCCAGATCGCGCACGGCTCAGTATATTGCGAGATTCATCGGGGAAATAACTGTAAAGAATCAAACGTCCCAGATCATGCAGCAATCCGGAGACAAACAGTTGCTCCGTCTGAGGGATGCTTTTGTGTGCGGCTAAAATGCGTGAAATGATGCCGCATGCAAGACTATGCCTCAGAAAGGAGTACATACTCAGTATTTCCTTTGGGATTTTGTTAAACAATGAGATCAGGCTGATGCCCAGTGCCAGGCCGGAAATTTCTCGTGTGCCGATCAGGGTCACCGCCAGCGATATTTTGTCGATTTTTGATGGAAACCCGTAGAAAGGTGAATTAACGATTTTCAACAACAGCGCCGTTAAACTTGGACTGCGCTGGACAACCTGGGCAATATCCTCTGAAGATGATAAGGGATTGGCAATAACCTCGTTTAATTCGAAAACGATTGACGGTATTTCCGGTAGTGTAATTTTTTTATCTTTCAATTTTTGAAGAAAATCATTTCCATTTCCGGAACTTTTACTCTGAATTTCCTTCAGATTGATTATTTTTTCACTTTCATCAAGATTATGTTTACTGCGAAACTCAACCGAAATTCGGAAAATCTCTTTGATCGCCGGATGCTCTAAATCCACGTGGCGAAACAGGTTTTTAGTATTTTCTTTAATTTTTTCGAGGCTTTCGGGACTGGCCGTGCCGGAGGAGGGGCTTTTGTCCCCATTGCTACCCTGGACGTTAACCTCGGTAATCCCCCAGATCTTAAAAATGCGGATATGAGACGACTGAATCTCTTTATCTTTCTTCAAAAGCAGGCGTCCATTAATATCCCTGACTTCTTCATCCAGAACCATGCCCGGTTTTAGATCTTTAATGTGCGTAAGGCCCATTTGATGTGGCTCCAGCTTTCCACGTACACTCAAAAAAATCTATAAGTTAATAAAATAGTTTATAATTTTATATATTGCAGCCTAATCCCATCGCCGGGATTGTCTTTTTGGTGTTATTAATGATTATCGTCTCACCGGGGCATAAACTTAAGGAAAATTAAGAAATATCGGTTCGTTCGGATAATTTTGAGAAAACGGGGATTGGGTGGTGGAGCTGCAAAACCTATGCGGTCTTATCAGCCCTGAGCCGCTGGGCAAATTTTGAAAGGGCTGCCAGGTAATCCTGTAAACCCCGTATGAAAATATCGTTGTGATTTGCATTGGCGATCGTAATTAGGGTTTTAGCGGCAGCTGGGCATGTTTCAAATAATAGGACGCCTTCTGAGTGGGGAATAATATGATCATACTCGGCATGAATGATCAACGTGGGTTTATGAAAATTGCGGATTTTAGCCGCGTTTTGAAATCCAGCGGCCTCCTGAAAACCGATCTTTGCAGCATTTATACCTAAAAGCTGCAGAAGAGGCGTTGAATGGGCAAAGCCGCTTTCGACAATCAGGCCATCAATTTGAGCAGCGTAATGCGATGCCAGCTCCAGTACGGATGCACTGCCGAGAGATCGGCCCATCAGCGCCAGCGGGCCGTTATATTCGTTTTGCGCAAGCCAATGGCTGACAAAGTCGAAAATAATATGGCAATCGCGCATCATGGCCGTTACCGTGGGGTGGCCGGTGGAGCGGCCATAACCGCGATAATCAACGGCAAGAAAGTTGATACCCACTTGATTGATGATCGGGCCGAAATCATCGTAATCAGCAACAATTTCGCCATTGCCGTGAAAAAAAAGGATATTCACACCCGAGCGTTCGACCGGGTGAAATCGGGCACCAATACCAATATCGGCTTCAACCGGGATCATGATTTGGTTTTCATCTGGTGCCGATTCGGATTGCCCGAATTCCGGACGCGGATGAAACAGTACATTTGATATGGCCGGCTGATCCAATAGTGAATAATTTATTTGAGAGATATCGATCATTAAAATTTTCCTCGATAATACGCTAATTTTGTGGCAAGCGGTTTAAAAACATCTAAAACATATTGTCGCTCTGCTTGCGCCAGCAGAGTTGCTGCGCGTCCGATGGCGGCCAGTGTTTCGACTTCTGCCGGTGTAGCGCATCCCACGATGGCAACATCAATATCACATGACAGCGCGAATCGGATCAGCATTTCTGCTGTGATCTGCGCTTGGGGTAAAATAAAATGCGAGGCGCCCAGAATCTTCATTCCAATAACAGCGATTCCCTTTTCTCTGGCCACCGGCAGGGTTTCGGTTAAAAATCCACCCAGAATTTCCTCAACCGGATTGACCGGCAGCATCACAGCGTCAACCGGCCATTGCCGGACCGCCTGTGTCAGGATATGGGGGTCATGATGCCCGGTTACGCCGATGGCGCGGACTTTGCCGGTGGCTTTGGCGTCAACAAACGCTTCCAGAGCGCCGCCGGCCCCGGAAATCATGGCAAGATCGCCTGCGGTTCTGATATCATGAATCTGCCAGAGGTCCAAATAGTCTGTTCGCAAACGCTGCAACGATTGTTTCAGATCAGCCGTTGCACCGTCCCTATCACGGCTGGCCGATTTGCTGGCCTGAAATATTCCGCTACGGATATCCGGGAGTTTTGCCCAGAGGCTGCCGTAATAACATTCGCTGTCGGCATAAACGCGGGCTGAATCAAAATAAGTGATTCCCTGGTCGATAGCCGCCTGAATAACAGCCTGCGCTTCCAAATCGCACCCGTGGGTCCGCAGGATGCCTTCGCCGCCCAGACCCGTTCGGGTCACCGTTTGATTGATTTTTCCGAAAAGCCTTTTTTCAATCTGAGTCGGGGTCATTGCGCGGTCCTTTTCAGGAGGGTGCCGGCGGTATTTCGAGCATACGGGCGGCAACCTCTTTGAGGATTTTAACGGCCACCATCGCAGTCATATCCGACAGATCGCGTTTGGGATTATACTCAACGATATCGGCGCCAACGATCGGGGCCTGCAACCGCTGAATCAAATCAATCAACTGCCGGGTCGTCAGGCCGCCGGGTTCATGGTGAGCCACGCCGGGGGCAAATGCCGGATCAAGAACGTCTAAATCAATTGAGAGGTACAGCGGACCGTTCAATTGCAATCTGGTTGCGTTTTCCAGTTGCGATATGGTGATAATTTCCGTGCCGAAACGTTCGGCCTGTTTTTTCTGGTGCGGATTAAGCGATCGAATTCCGACCTGAACCAAGCGCGAAGCCAGCTTTTCTTCCATGATGCGCGCAAACGGGCAGGCATGCGAAAAGCGGTTGCCGTCATAGCTCTCATACAGGTCCGGGTGCGCATCCAGGTGCACAATTTCAAGTCGGCCGAATTTTTTATGATAGGATTTTAAAAGCGGGTAGGTGATGGCGTGATCGCCGCCCAGCGAAATAAGGCGAATATCGCGATTCAATAGGTCGCCGACAATGGATTTAATGGTTTCAATGGCGTTCGGTGCGCCGTCGATGTCGATGTCGCCCAGGTCAATAAATTCGCTCCGATCTGCCAGATCGATGCCGGATTCCGAGCATAGATTGCAGGCACCGGAATGCATGACCTCGCGAATTTGAGCCGGAGCATGGGCACAACCCTGCATAAAAGACGAAAAGGCATCGAATGGGATGCCGACAACTGCAACCGATCCCGAATTGAATCTTTCAGAAATTTTTATCATCTAATTATAAGCAGCCGGAATTC
>JASFIV010000013.1:0-35162 GCA_050122475.1 Desulfobacterales bacterium
CAATGATCCCGCCTCTATCGGTGAGCTGGAAATTATCGCTTAATAACTTTCTTCTAAATAATACCATATGAAGGAAGGCGGACGATCTTTTCGCTATTGACAAGTAGCAATCATATCAGTTGAATGGTCAGATAGTCAAAGGATTTATATCATTTTAAACTACTTAACGAATCAACCACTTGACTATTTAACTATAGCTGAAAGGATGAACGAACGATGCCGATGTCGCCGAAATTTGAAAACCGACTCTTACCCATACTGGACGAAATTGTAAATTATTACGGAACTCCTTTTCACATCTATGACGAAACCGGTATCCGCCAAACCGGCAAAGATTTCATTGCCGCCTTTTCCCGGCTGAAGGGATTCCGGGAATATTTTGCCGTCAAGGCGCTGCCCAACCCGCGTATTCTGAAAATCATGCAGGATCTGGGATTCGGCTTTGATTGCAGCTCCATTGCGGAGCTGATTCTCAGCCGTCAAATCGGTGCCCGGGGTGAAGATATCATGTTTTCCTCCAACAACACCACCACAGAAGAATTTAAGGCGGCGGATGCTGATGGTGGCAGTATTTTAAATCTGGATGACATTTCCTTAATCCCCAAAGTGCCGCAGATGCCCGAGACCGTCAGCTTCCGTTACAATCCCGGACCCGGCCGAAGCGGCAACAGCATCATCGGCGAGCCGGTGGAGTCAAAATACGGCGTTGCCGCTACGCAGATCATCGATGCCTATAATGCGGCCCGGGATAGGGGTGCGTGCCGCTTCGGCCTGCATACCATGCTGGTGTCCAATGAATTAAACGCTGGCTACATGATTCAGACTGCCGCCATGCTGCTGAAAGTAGCGGCGCGGGTGTCTAAAGCCCTCGATATCCGCATGGAATTTATCAACATCGGCGGCGGGCTGGGCATACCCTATGAACCTGGTCAAGAGCCGCTGGATATTTTTGCCATGGCCGCTGAAATCGCCGATCTGTTTGCCGCCTATAAAGCCCAAAACGGTTATGAACCCAAATTCTATATTGAAAGCGGACGATATATGACCGGGCCGCACGGCGTGTTGGTGACGACTGCCATCAACCAAAAAGACATTTATCGGAAATACATTGGGGTGGATGCCTCGATGGCCGCTTTAATGCGCCCGGCCATCTACGGCGCCTACCATCATATCACCGTCGTCGGAAAACAGCCCAAAGATAATTTTGAGAAGGTGGATGTGGCCGGCTCATTGTGTGAGAACAATGATAAGTTTGCCATCCAGCGGCTGTTGCCTGAAATCCAGGATGGCGATCGTTTGTTGATTCACGATACCGGGGCCCACGGCCATGCCATGGGGTTTAACTACAACGGCCGGTTGCGCCCCAAAGAACTGCTGTTGCTCAGCAACGGGTCGGTGGAGCTGATTCGGCGCGAAGAAACCGTCGCGGACTATTTTACGACCCTGAACTTCGCACCCCAGGTGCTGCAGCTGAATCAAACTACCAAGCGGAATGCAGCGTAAGCTATTAAAGATTTCAGGTGTCAGCATTCTTTGCTGCTGGCTTCTTGCCTCTGGCTTCTGGCTGGAAGTCGTGAGGAGTTGCCAGTAGCCAGCCACAAGTGACCAGAGGCAAAATGATCAGAATAGGACCGGCAGGATCTGAAGGACTGGGCAATCTGGAGGGTGTGCGCAAAGTCGCCCGTATGCACCTGGATTGCATGGAAGTGGAGTTTACCTATGGGGTGCGGATGTCCGTACAGGATGCGCGTGAAGTCGGTACGTTGGCTAAAGACAAGGGCATCGTCTTATCGGTGCACGCGCCCTATTACATCAATCTGGCATCCGATGAAAAAGAAAAAATCCAGGCCAGCAAAAAGCGCATTCTGGACGCCTGCCAGCGCGCCCATGCCCTTGGCGCCCAAAACGTGGTCTTTCATGCCGGCTTTTATCAGAAGAAAACAGCCGAAAAGACCTATGCCATGGTCAAAAAAGCCATCCTGGAAATTCAGCGCCGGATCAAAAATAACCGCTGGAAAGTCAAATTATGCCCGGAGGTCACCGGCAAACCGTCCCAGTTCGGCTCCATCGACGAGCTTTTAACCCTCAAAAAGGAAACCGGTTGCAGCCTTTGCGTAGACTTTGCGCACCTGTATGCCCGGAGCCAGGGCCAGGTGGATTATGGACAGATCTTAAAGAAGCTGCCCAAACAATTTCACGCCCATTTTTCCGGCATCGCCTTTGGTCCCAGAGGCGAGCGCAAACATTTGAAAACCACCAAAAGATTTTTTGAGCCCCTGGCCATAGCGCTGCTTAAACGCAAAGTCGATATCACCCTGATCTGCGAATCGCCTCAACCCTACAAAGATGCCGCCATGATGAAAAATGTGGTCAGCGCCCTGGTCAATAAAAAGTAGATTCTGTCTTATTGTAAAAATTGTCAGGCTTCAACATGTAAAGATATTTGACAGGATTTACAGGATTATGCAGTAACCGAGCGCTTGCCCGCCTCTGTAGTGGGAAAAATGTATTATTGAGATAGGTTTTGGAAACCATTGACAATCTTCCCATTACTTCCTAGGTTTACTCAAGAATATTGCCCCCGGGATTTTATGATCTAAAAGAAAATCGATGCAGAATGAGGGTAGGGTTATGCGTTCTTATTCATCATCCGAGCAGCTATTGCAACAGGTTGCATCACTTAAAGAAGAGCTGAAGGAATGCCGCACTCAGAGAAAAGAGTCTGAAGATAAATATAAACGGGTTCTCGACAGCCGGTTTGAAGGATTCATGCTGCTCGATGAAAATCGTGTAATTATAGAAGTCAATAAAGCATTGCTAAAGATTTCTGGTTATGACCGTAATGACTTTATCGGTCATCTAGTCGATAAATTTTACGATAAAGCCTCCCTTAATTTTTATTCCGCAAGTCCCGATCATTTTAGCTTTGAAGCCTTATTTCGCGCCAAGGGTGGTTGCTTGATTCCAATGCTTTTTAGCCGCAGTACGCTCAATGACGAAAACCACCAGATTACAGGCTATATGGTTTTTTTAACAGATCTAACCGATTTAAAAGAAACCCAGGAAGAATTGAAAAGGGCGGAAAGTCGATACCGCAATATGGTTCAAAACGCCGTGCAGGGAATGTTTCAAATCCGGCTGTCCGGTGAGTTCATTCGCGTCAATCCGGCCTATGCCCGTATCCTGGGATATGATTCGGTTGATGAGATCCTTGCGCTTAAAGAGGGTGCCGTTAAATTTTATTTCGATCCTGAGGAACGCGCCCGCTTGATCCGAACACTGCAAAAGAAAGGTACGGTTGAAAACCATGAATTGCGGCTGAAGCGCAAAGATGGCAAACCGATATGGGTATTGGCCAACATTCGAATGATCGAACGTGAGCACGGAGATGCCATTTTAGAAGGCATTATGGTGGACAATACTAAGAAAAAGGCTCTGGAAAAAGAGCTCAGACGCGACCGAAAAAGATTTCGCAACCTTTCGATCCACGATAATTTAACAGGGCTTTACAACACCCGCCACCTGTATCAGATACTGGATAAACTAATTAAGGAAAGCAAGTTGACTCGCAAGCCGTTTTCTCTGGTATTTATGGATATGGATAATTTCAAACGCGTGGTGGACACCTATGGCCATCTGAACGGGAGCCAGGCCCTCAAGGAAGTCGCTCATACCATCAAAAGCTGTTTAAACAGACCCTGCTTTGGCGTTGCCTATGGCGGTGATGAGTTCGTCATCGTGCTGCCCGGATTTGATAAGACCCGGGCTTCTGAATTGGTTAGGCAAATTCGCAGGCAGATGATGGAAACGGCCTATTTAACCAAAGCCGGTTACCATGTGAATCTGGGGGCCAGTTTTGGGATTGCCACCTTTCCGGATGACACCGATAATCGCGAAGGCCTGCTCGCGCTTGCAGATCAGGCGATGTTTCATATTAAGCAGACCGGCAAAGGTTTAATCGGTACGGTTCATTTGTAACTTTTAGACCTTGAGCGGTATCTGGCTGAACTAAAATTTTTTACTTGGTGAGACCGCAGGTGTATGGCAGGTAATATTATGACGCGCCAGATCCCATAGGGACTGGATGCGGGACTTTTTCAGCAAACCGCCGTAATAACCGATTAAAGCTGTGTTATTGTACCAGCAGTTGCATGGGCGGTCGGAGGCCAGGTGCTGGCGTTCTTTGTGGATGCGTTCCGAGTTCCAGATGGATCGAAAATCAGTTTCCCGAATGGATCCGACACTGACGTGTTGTTCGAGGCAGGGGTAAACATTGCCCCAGGGATCGATGCGGGCCATTAATACCGCGGCAAAGCATTGTTGATGGGGAAACGACCCACAGGTTTTCAGGCTGTCAATCAGGCGTGTCAAATAACCGTCTTTGGCGAGTTGGGTCGCATCGATTTGTTCGGCAATCAGCTCGGGATCCAGATGCAAGTTGTTTTCATCCATTCCGGTATAATAGGCTTCGCTGCAATGATGGACCGGCTGGAACAGAACGTCGTCGACCACCCCATCCCATTTTCGATAAAAAGCCCGTATTTCATTCACATTTTGGTTTGAGATGGTCATGCGGATGCGGAGGATCGGCCGTGATGAGCGAGGTTGTGAAAGCAGTCGCCGGATACCGTCCTCAATCTGGCGGTAGGAACCCGGGACGCCTCTGATGGTATCATGGCTGTCGGCTGAAGCGCCGTCCAGGCTGACAGTCACACAGGTCGCTTTGGACCTACAAATCTGCGCGTGGTATTTTTCAATTAAAATACCGTTGGTGCATAGGTTGACGGACATTCCCCTTCCGGAAAAACTTCTGATGATATCAAATACATCATCACGCATTAACGGCTCTCCGCCGGCGATACTGATTTGGTGGGACCCCAGGTCGTGAAGCTCATCGGCCAGGGCCTCATATTCTGCCGCCCGCAACTCATTGTTGCGGGGGTCCTGCCAGCGTTGGCACATCTGGCAGCGGCAGTTGCATCGATAGGTGACATCCAGCTCGGCCATGTAAGGCCCGGCATGCAGCGGGCGATCCTGAGCGTAGGCCAGCACATTTTTTCTTGATTGCCACACCGCTGAGGCAAAGCCTTTTGAAAACAGAATTCGGCGATAATCCCAGAAGTTGTTAAAACGCATCGATGCGTAGTCCTATCCGAAAGTTTGAAGTGCCTACTATGAGGTAGAGATTTTATCCTCTCGCAAAGGCGCCCCGGTAAGGTCTTCCGGACTTACAGGGCAAGCAAAGACGCCAAGGTTCTAATAACATTTAAATTATCTTTCTTTGCGGCTCAGCGACTTTGCGAGAGAAATAAAATTAAAATATACAATTTCCGTTTTCAACTGTAGCGCACTATTTTTTTTGCAACAGAGACAATCTAATACCATCGAGCGCTCACTGCAATAGCAGATTTGAAATAACACTTAGATTAATGCTTTTTTAACCAAAACATGCTCCTGGTCACGTTCCACCCTCAGGGCAAAATCGTAAACATCCCGCTGCAAGCACAAAATGGTATCCTCGGCCGGAAAATGCGGGCTGTCGGCGCGTAAAAACCGCTGGGCGGTTTCATTGGAGAGAATTTCGCTTAGGGCTTTATTGTGATCGTAGTCCCCGGCGCCCAACAGATGGGCAATATAGCGTGCGCAGCATTCATCCTCTGGGGCCCGCTCTTTGAGATTCCAGCCCATAGCCACCAGGCTGACCAGCGCCGGATGATTCGATAGAATATAATCGGCGGTGGCCCGGGCCACGGTATAGCCGGCCACCAGAACCTCGTCGGCACCCTCTAAGGCCGCCAGCGCACCCTGAACACCGGATGATGTTCGTTGAACGACGGTGCGGCCATTAAAAAAAGCAGGCCTCCGTCGTCGAATCTCGCTGGGCGAATTTCCCAGGTCAAAGCCTTCAATCGGTACGCCGCCGCTTTCGCCGATTAACAGAACCTCTTTCCGCTCTTTTTTAAGCGCAAAAGCTTCCTGAGGCGAGGCCATCAGCAGGCATTTTTCAATGCCCATTGAAAACAACAACGGGGTACAGCTAAACGCACGAAAGACATCGATGATGACTGCCAACCCTCTGGCAGCTCGTGCTCCGGCCAGGAAACTGTCTTGAATGACCTGCATCATCACCTGTTACACATGATTTTAATCCGATCTTAATAAACAACGGCTATCGTATTAACGAATTAGACTCTCTATTGCAAGACCTGTCAGAAGTTGTCTCAAAAATGCATCTAACGCCCATGGGCTGTGTTTCCCCGATAAATCGGGATCACACATCTATTTTTATGAACATTAAGGTGTGCGTAAAACCGATTCAAAATGCTCGAATACTAACGTGTATGCTCCACTTTTGAATCGGTTTTCGCCTTGCCCATGGACGTTATCTACTATTTTTGAGACAACTTCTACTTAATTATTTCAATGCGATGGATTAATGTCGTTTTTGCCAACAAGTTAAATACATACTGTATGCTTGCCGCAAGCATCCATCTCAGATTTGAATTTGACAGCCAACCGTATTTTTTCTAATCTGTGCGGATGAATAAACCCAGCAGCGGCCCAAAAGATCAAATCCCGAAATCAGACCCAGCAAGGCCGGTTGTCCTGCTGGTGGACGATAATGCCCTCAACCTTCAGATGTTGCACCAAACTCTGCAGGGTCTGGGCTATCGGTTATTGAGTGCTAAATCCGGTGAAGATGCCCTGCGAATTGCCCAGCAGGTCTTACCCGATCTTATATTGCTGGACATCATGATGCCCGGTATTGATGGATATGAAACCTGCTCCCGCTTGAAAGAGAATGAAGCCACGCAAAATAGCGTCATCATTTTTCTGACCGCCCTGCATGATACCAGGGAAAAAGTGCGCGGCCTTTCACTGGGAGCGGTGGACTTCATTACCAAACCCTTTGAGCCCGATGAAGTCATTGCCCGGGTATCTCGTCAGCTTGAAGTCCATCGTCAGCACAAGGCGGTGCTGGCCCAAAATCAGCAACTGGCCAGCCAGCTGGAAAATACGCTGCGATCCGGTCCCACCGATTTGGGCGCGTACCGCCAAAAGATCAAATCGTTGATCAGTGGCGGCGAAAGTGACCGCCTGGAATTTAAATCCACTTTGCGTTGGAATTTGAAAACCAACCGCTCTGAGAAGGGAATTGAAAAGGCGTGGCTCAAGTCCGTGGTCGCCTTTTTAAACACCGACGGCGGTGTGTTGCTGGTGGGAGTAGCCGATGATGGCGATATCCTCGGCATCGAGGCAGATCAGTTTGACAACCAGGACAAATATCTTTTGCATGTCAACAACTGCCTCCAACAGCATATCGGGCTGGAACACTCGGGTTTTATCCGCTTTCAGCTGATACCGGTGGAAGAAAAACAAGTACTGCTGATCGAATGCCAACCCTCACCATCGGCGGCTTTTCTTAAGATTGGAAAAGATGAAGATTTTTTTGTGCGGGTGGGTCCCGGAAGCCGCCGGCTATCCACCAGCGAAGTGCTCTCCTATATGGCGAAGCGAAAACTGGAAGGCCAATAAAACGCAGATCTTCCAAACAGCAAACTCAGTCTCTGCATTCGGAAATTAACTCACATGCCGGTATCAGGACTTCCCCATTGATCTCCTGCCAGCTCAATTGCCGCCGGCGAACAATACTTTTCCTATCTGGTGTACTTCAAAAATCATATTGGGTTGAACTGCCTTAGGATCTACCTCTATTACAACAAAGAAGTTGCCTTTGTCATGCAACATGAACATCTCACCCGGGTTGTATAGCAGTCCGTGATTTTCAGATGCGAAGGGACAAGAGCTGATTTCGATAAAGCGTTCTTTAATCAGATATCCCGCCGTAAAGTGGCGATCACCGGAAAGCAACACGACACCCTCAATGCCATTGTCGATGATGAATTGGAACAGCTCGTTCCGCTCTCTTATGAAACTACGCCATGAATCGATTTTTTCTTTGCTATTCCATTGGCTACCGCTTACGAGGAATTTGAACGTCGCGCGAGATTCGGCCAACCCCTGTTTCAGCCATATCAATTGAGCCTTTCCCAACATCGTTTTTTGCCCGGCATCTTTTGATTTGTTGGGTGATCTATGGTAACGGCCGTCGAGCATGAAGAAATCGACGTCGCCCCATGAAAACTTGAAATAGATACCAAGATTGGAAGCTTCGCCGTAAGACGGATTGGCTCAAAGCTCTTTAAAAGTGCTTAACGACCGTTCCTTCCCAGGAGCTGTTCCATCGCTGTCGTTGTCTGCATAGTCCCAATCATCCCAGATCGCCAGAGTTGGTGTTACTGCCGTGACTTTTTAAAATGTTGGCAGTCGACGGTGCCAATAATAGATGCGACGCTGCACTTCAGGCTCCGTCGATCCAGCGTATACATTATCCCCGAGTAGCAGGAGAAGATTAATAGGAACACGTGACAACTCTTCCCATGAACGTATGATGGGCTTTCGCCCTTGCTCTATGTTTTTCAAGAAAACCCCAACACCAGAGATGAAAGCAAATCGGACGCGAGCCCGAAAGCCTTTTGGGGGTGCGGTGACAAAGGAAAATGGTGGTTCAGGATTGACCTGACCATCAAGGACGGGTTTATAAAAATACCGTGTCGCCGGTTGCAGGCCGGTTACCTCCACAATACCCATGAATTCGGTATCCGAAGTTAATTCGGGTCCATCAATCATCCGCCCATCATTCAGGTTTTCAGCCTTTCCTAAAATGATGCCACATTCGGCTGCCGACGACGCCTTGAGCCATATATGTGCATTGTACGGCCCGGTATAGCCAAGCATCGGCCCGAGCTCAAGGATTGTTGGAACTTTTTCTGCCTTTGCTTCACAGGCAAAATCGCTGAAGCCAAGCACTAGCAACAATATGCTCATAAATACCAATTTGTGAGACATCTTGATATCTCCGCCGAATATAATTTTGGGAAAAATGAATTCACCGCTTTTTCTAAGCGCCTATCCCTAATTGCATTTGGCAAAAACCGCTATAATCGTCATTAAAAAAGCCAATCTCGGATGTAAGATATTTTGAGAATACGTTGGTAATTGTAAATTGCGTGTGGATCTATTTGGCATAGATTTTAGACTAAACCATTGCTTTGGGTTTAGAAATGATTTTCTCTAATCTATCAAGTTAAAATCCGGTCTTTGAATTGAGGGTTCATAGAAAAACAGATACGCGCTTCTTCGGAATTGGCAATCTCGCGACCGATTTCTTTTGCAATCGCTACTACTTTTTCCACAAGTCTGGGATTGGATGCCAGTGATCCGTCCGGCATATAGAGATTGTCCTCAAGCCCGACACGCACATGCCCGCCCATTGCGATTGCAGCCATGGCCAAGGGGATTTCAGCTTTGCCAATTCCAGCCACCGTCCAGGTGGTGCCGGCCGGGATACTTTCCGATAAAAACACTAAGTTTTTAACAGTACCCGCCATTGAACCCGGTGCGCCTAATACGAAGCCGAAATGCATTGGATGCTCGATCAATTTTCTGCTTTGCAGGTAAATGGCATTACTGATCATACCGGTTTCGAATATTTCGATCTCCGGTTTCACACGGGTTTCCTTGAATACCCCGGCCAAATATTCGATAAACTGCGGTGAGTTTTCATAGATGATTCCCGGTAGGTTATTGGATCCGGTCGTAAAAGATGCCATCTCCGGCAGCAATCTTACTGGATTCGCTCTGGCCTCCCAGTCCTTGCCGGCCCGAGCACCGGTGGAAAGCTGGATAATGACCTCAGGAGCGGTCTTTTTAATGCGACGAACGTTCGCCCTGAATACGTCAATATCGAGGGTTGGCTTTTGTTTAATGTCACGGGCATGCACATGAAAGATAGCCGCACCTGCATCTGCGCAGCGACGGACATCCGCAGCAATTTCATCTGCGGTTACCGGCAGGTTGGGGTTCATTTGCTTGGTTGGCACATTTCCAGTAAGGGCAACCGTGATAATGAGTTTATCCATATCTTTTAATTCTTAAGGGCCAACTGTATATGGCAGAAATCAAAATAGTCGTTCATCGGCATAGGAATCCACCTTCCGCTGCCAGAACATGTCCGGTGACAAATGAGGATGCATCAGAGCAAAGCCACAGTGCGCCTTCAACGATCTCTTCCGGGGCAAATATTCGCCCCATCGGCATTTGCGTGGTGAAGTCCGCCTCAGCCTCGGGATTTGTTTCAAAAAATTGTTCCATCAAGGGCGTTCTAGCGCTCGGGCAGATCACGTTGACGCGCAGACCATATTCGGCGTACTCTAAAGCGGCCACTTTGCTCAGGCTTACGATACCCGCTTTGCTGGCTGAGTAAGCGCAACGATACTTACCGCCGACATACATTCCTGTTGTGGCGGTGGTATTGACTATCGAACCGCTCCCCTGCTCGAGCATCTGGGGGATCTCATATTTCATGCACAACCATGTTCCTTTAAGATTAGTCTCGATCGTGCGATTCCAACTCTCTTCAGTGTGATCGATGGTAGACACCACATCTCCTAAAATTCCGGCATTATTGTAGGCACAGTCCAGCCTGCTGTACATCTCAATGATTTTTTTGATGAGTGCTTCGACCTCGGTTGATTTTGATACGTCTGTTCTAATAAAGTGTGCCTCACCGCCCGCATCACTGATGCTTTGCACTGTTTCTTCGCCGCCTTCCACGTTGATATCCGCGATAATGACCTTGGCCCCTTCCCGGGAAAATAATTGCGATGCCGCACGGCCAATACCGGAGCTTCCACCGGTTATAAGCGCAATTTTATCTTTCATACGATCCGGCATTTTGACACCTCCTTGATCTGTGTTTTTTGATTAAGGCTCAGGATAAGTGTTTGGTATTTGCCAGAACCAGGAAGCCATAAGCATCCTGGTCCCTGATACTGGCTGTTTTTAGCAAAGATCAAACCGGAGAAACCAGCCGAAATCCTCCCCTTTCCGTCCAACCGTAGGGTTGAAATTTAAAGCGGTATCCACAACGGGTAACTTCCGCTCTGTAGTTCCACGAGCCGCCCCGCAATGCCCGCAGGTTTTTCCCCTCGAGATAATCGGCCTTCCATTCATCTTGATCGACATTATAAGGAAAATGTTTCTTCCAGCGAGTGGCACACCACTCCCATACATTTCCAGCGCAATCAAAAAGACCAAAGGGGCTAACACCGCTCAGATAAATTCCCACCGGAGTCGTCGCACAAACCTTCTGACCGCCTTCGCGGGCGTTCAGCCGACTGGCCTCAAAGTCGTTGCCCCAGGGATACATACGTCCATCAACGCCCCGCGCCCCTTTCTCCCACTCAGCTTCGGTAGGCAGGCGATACAGTTGACCAGTTTCCTTACTCAACCACCGGCAATAAGCTACACACTCATACCAGCTCAGCCCAATCGTGGGTTGATTGGGTTTATTAAAGCGCGTATCTTGCCAGTAACGGGGTTCATTTTGTTGCTGCCCAACCTCCTGCCAAGCTGCTTCTGTCCACCACGTCTTATCGTGGTAACCATCAGCCTCGACAAACCGCTCATACTCAGCATTTGTCACCGGATATTTGCCTATCTGATAATCCATTTGAAACAGCCTGTGTTGTTCCACACCTTCTCCCATTAAAAATTTTCCAGCAGGAATGACAACCATCTCACTCAGTCGGGGATCGTCAAGGTAACCCAGCATCTCACCAGCAGCAATCCGCACACGCAGTGCTATTTCGGGGTTGGCGATGGTGGCGAGCAAATGGTCAATGATAGTCTGGCGGGTTGCTGAGTCAATACTGACATGACCTTCCAACAAACAGCGTCCGGCTAGAACCGGGTTGATCTGGAGTAAGACCTGGATCAATTGTTGGTCGTTCTCCGGCGTCAATGCGGCTGCAAGGATAGTGGTTTCTTCCCATCCTGTCGGCGGTGGCGGCGGCAGGGGTTCATAATTGCTTTCAGGGCGAAGCCACAATGGCATCTCAGATTCCAGCCAAGGCCAGCGCCAAAGGTCCGTCAGATTGGCCGGGTCTTTTTTCAGCATTTGATTTGCCGCAAAATACTCTTGTAGCAATTGGTGGTAAAAACGCACCGTCGTCCGATCTATGGGCATTTCGATAATCTTGGCACTTGCGGCCAGGCTTAAGACCTCGTCGGGCGGGGACGGTTGTGGCGGCCAATTGGGATCAAGCTGCACCTCGTAAGGCATAACGCCTTTGACCTGTTCAGTTTTCACTTTGGTGCCAAAACCGGCACGCGCCTGCATTTCAAAAGCCATTACCGAGAGGGATTCACATTGGACATCAGCACTCAGCCATCGGTCAGGGGGGCATTTGGCTTTGGCCCAACTCATCAAAATCTGGGTAAAACGCTCCATTAGAGCGACACGATTCTGGTTCAACTGGCTATCTTCCTCAAACACGTCGACCATTAGGGTCAGCAAATAAGGGTTGCGGGCCATTTCCAGTAGCCGATAGCGGCTATCTTTGCTCCTAATCAAAGCTTGCCATATCGCTTGCCATTTTTCTGGCAGCTCATTTTGCAGGAAAAGCTGGATTTTATTATCACTTAGCGGTTGCACTTCAACCCGTTGCAGGCCGGATAACTCCTCACTATAGTCCAGAATGCGGCAGGTGACTAAGAAGCGATTGCCCTTAACTGACCATCGGTCAATGAATTGGCGCAAAGCAAGGCTGCGTTCACGATACCCCACAAACGGCATTTCATTTAGGGCATCAAATAAAATGAACAACTTGCCTGATTCAAGATACGTTTCCAGGCAGGCAGAAAGCTCCTGAGCTCCCCAATGACCAGCTTCCAGCAAACCGCCCCAGCCCTGAATGATAAAATCTTCAATTGACATACCGGCGTCAAACTCACTCAGGCGCAAGGGAACAGGCAACGTGTCGGGCTGATCCGAAAACTGGTAAGCCAAATTTTCGAGAGCGGTCGTTTTACCGCAGCCGGGATCCCCCAAAAGAATAACACAAGGATATTTCTCCACCGCTTCCCGTAAGGTTTCTAATTTGACCTGTTTGATATCCTGGCCACAGGGTATCCATTCATGATACTCGAACTTGGCCCGGTGTCGGCGTCGACGCGCCGTTCGGGGTTCTTTGGTTGGCTTGCAGGCGAGAACTTCTGTTGTTTCGCCGGCCAGGGGAACATAGTAAACGGCTTCTTCGGCGTAGCGAGCCTTGACGCGTTCTCTATACGCCCTTTCGAGTTGAGATAAATCAGTTTCACAGACTGCGACTTCCGGAGAAGATAAAACGCGATATATTCTTACCGGCCGTGTGATGTTTTTGACTTTTTGTTCTCCCAGAAACTCATACTTCACATTTAATTTATTCTCGACCTGATCATAAACTCTTCCAGAGATGCAAATTCCACCTGCTTCAGCAAGGCTTTCTACCCGTGCTGCAATATTAACACCATCACCGTATATTCGATCTTCATCCTCAACAACATCCCCAACATTGACACCGATACGAAATTTCATGCGGCGATCTTTGGGTAACTCAGCGTTTCGCTCGGCAAGTTCGCCCTGGATTTCCACGGCACAGTTTACGGCATCCACCGCACTGGCAAATTCAGACAGAAGATTATCGCCCGTGGCATCCACCACCCGCCCTCTGTACTGTTTGATGAGCGTTGCCATTGAAGCTCGGCAGGCGTGTAAGGTTCGAATGGTGGCCTCCTCATCATCTCCCATTAGGCGGCTATAGCCGGCAACATCTGCGCTTAGTATGGCGGAGAGTTTGCGTTTAAAGCCTTCTGGTGCCATAAAGCTTCTTTCTTTGATATTTGACGCAAGGGAAAATAGCTTGTGAAACCTACACAGACGCACAGGAACCAGAGAAGATGCGGCAACCGATTCGGTTGGTAGAGAAGCGCTTCACGTTAGCTTGAGCAGGAAAATCAGGAAGAGTATCCGTATATATATCTAAATCGAAGGAATTTAGTCAATCATAATTAAGATTTCTGGCATCCGGTGATCTAAAGCGTATCGCAACTGCGGCAATTTTGCAGATAAAAAAATATTTAATAAATTTTGAAGCACTTTCCAACCGGTGTTAATTTTTCCCTGAAGGATTTAAATAAATGCTTTATTAGTTGATTTACGACTGTGCATGATACCATTTATGCAAGATATAGGTCATATGTTGATGTAATTGAGCGCCAGGTTTTCTTGACATCAATTTGTGAACCATTAATTTATAATTTGAAAGCTTATATGGTTTCGATTCTTCGTTCTGACAGCATTTGTATCCAAAGTTTCCAGAACCTGTCGATAATCGAATTTCGCATTTGTGGCATGTAATCCGTTATTCGTAAAAAATTGATTATCTGTTTGGTCTGGTATCCCCTTTTCTGTATCTAGATTTCATTTCCCACCAGCATTCGACCGATCAAATTATTCGGGCGTAACTTCGTATCGATTCCTGCCGAAATTTGCCGGTTTGCAAGCCTGTCCGTTGCGCTAAAGCTTTCCAGGTGCTCCTAAAATCCATCTAACAAAAGGAGGTGCGCAATGAAAGCCGTCATTTTATTTACGGGAACAGGCCCCATTTTAATTTTGACCAGCTATTCCGCTCTGGACGATCCCAAATTGATAGAGAAGCTGAAGCAAAAAGGCATTAAAAAATACATTGCCTATGAAGTTTCTGAGGAGCTGGTCAAAGCGCGATATGGCCAACAATTTAATGTGATTTTGGGCGATCTAAAACAAACCGACGACCTGCGGGTGCTGGATTACGATGGGCATCATGTCTTTTATAACTTCTCCCTGGATGAAATTGGGCAGCCGGTTTACCACGATGCTTAATGTCAACCTGTTTGATTCAAGCATTTGTTAAAACCCCAAAACATAACCATTTGTGACTGCATCGGTTTTAGAAAGGAAAAAGAATATGTATCTAAAACAAAAAGATATTTTTTGGGAGATGAACAAAGATTTTGTAAAGGGAATCATGGATATGGCTGTGACCGAAACCCACAAAGAAGGAGAATGGCTTTTCCGTGAGGGCGACCCTGCCGGCTCTTTCTATATCTTGCTTAAAGGTCGCATCAAGCTGAGTCTCGGGGAAACCGGGCACATCGTTTACGTTGTCAGCAATGCGGGAGAAGCCTTCGGATGGTCCAGCCTGATTGGTCGAGACAGTTTCACGGCATCGGCGGAATGCATGGCCGAATCGAAATTGCTCAAGTGGGATAAGGACAAGCTGCAAACCGTTCTGGAAAAAGATCCGGCCAATAGTCTTCTGTTATACAAGCGTCTGGCTGAATTACTGGGCAATCGCCTGCTCCAGAGCTATGTTATTATAGCATCCGTGTCGCCGGCTGAAACCCACGCATCTTATGGTACCGGACAGGTCCTAGCTTCACCGGATATGGAGCCTGAATAAATTATCTATCAGTCTCCTAATGAGAAGGTGGTGGTAAGAAATGTTTAATAATATTGTTTTAGCATATGACGGATCCGAGTATAGCGAAAAAGCGTTGCAGCGTGCCAAGGTTATTGCTGAACGTTTTGAATCCACCTTATGGTTGGTGCATGTGTTTCGCAATCCCTCTGATTTATTGGGTTATACTGATTTTGAGAAACTATTTGCAAAGCGCAAAAGTGCGGCTCAAGCTGTCCTCGATGATGCACGACAAAAATTGGGCCGCACAACCTTCACCCTACAGGTGGAATTGCGCGAAGGTCACGAGACGGAATCGATTCTAAAGGTCGCCGAGAATTGTGCGGCGGATCTTATCGTGATGGGCACGCGTGGCCTGGGTGCCGTTAAAGGCCTTCTGGTGGGCAGTGTCAGCCGCAAGGTCATTCATTATGCTGAATGCCCGGTGATGGTCGTCCACTAGAACCTATCTCAAAAATGCATCTAACGCCCAATGGCTGCGTTAATAACCGATTCAAAATGCTCGAATACTGGCGTGTATGTTCCACTTTTGAATCGGCCTGCGACGAGCTCAGCCGAGTCGTTTTCGCCTTGCCCTTGGGCGTGAGCTACTATTTTTGAGATAGGTTCTAAATACCTAAATGATCGTTTAAAATTTTAAAAAGAGAGAAAATAATTTTTATTGACATTTTGTCGAATGCGCTTTAGACAGAAGCATAATGTGCACGATTCAAACACCTCATAGAAACATTTTAAACGGTAACTGGTGGTGGCGCACCTTAATTAGGGAGCTGCGCCCATTCATCGCAAACTAACATAAACAACTAGCGAACAACCGTGGGCCTCCTCCCGGAGCGCCCGCGGTTTTTTATTGCTGTTAAAAGGCCGTGGGAATTGGATCCCATGGCCTTTTTTCATTTTATATTACTCTTGCAAACACAAAAAACAGGGAGGTATTCAATCATGATCAATCAGGCAATTGCAAAGCTGGTAAATGGAGACGATCTTGGCGAAAAAGAAATGACCGAGGTCATGGAAATGCTTTTGGAGGGTATGGCAGAATCTGCTCAGATCGGGGCTTTGGTTACAGCCCTGAGGATGAAAGGGGAAACCATAGAGGAAATCACCGGGGCGGCCAAAGCCATGCGGTCTAAAACAAAACAAATCGAGCTTACTGGACCTGTGGTCAATATCGATCGGGATGAAATCAATGTGGAAGAAGAAACGATTACGGATACTCACAGCAACGGCGTTAACGGTACCCAGACCTTTAATATTTCTACGGCAACGGCGTTTGTCATCGCCGGTGCTGGACTTCAGGTAGCCAAATACGGAAACTGGGCGCTTTCCAAACAGTGTGGCAGTGCCGATGTGTTGATCAGCCTGGGGGTCAATCTGGACATCAACCTGGCTGATGTTGAAAAGTGCATCCAGGATATCGGGATCGGTTTTTTATACGCACCGCTTTTTCACGGTGCCATGAAAGCGGTGGCAGCACCGCGGCAGCAGGTTGGACTGAGGTCTATTTTTAATCTGCTGGGGCCTCTGGCAAATCCCGCCGGCGCTACTGCCCAGGTGCTGGGTGTCTATGATGCCGAGCAGACTGAAAAGATGGCCCGGGTTCTTCAAAACCTCGGCACCCGGCAAGCATTTGTGGTAAGCGGAGAGGTAACGCTGGACGAGATCAGCATTTGTGGAACCAGCCGGGTGACGCATCTCAAAGACGGAACCATAGATACCTTTGAAATGACACCTGAAGCGCACGGCTTCAAGCGGGCAGCGCCGGAAGCGATTAAAGGCGGGGATGCGCACGAGAATGCTGCTATTATCCGCAGGATACTGGCCGGACATAAAGGACCGCAAACAGACGTGGTACTCTTAAATGCAGCAGCGGCTTTTATATCTGCAGGTCTCGACCCTGATTTCAAAGCAGGCATCCAGCGGGCCAGGCAGGCGCTTGATTCCGGCAGTGCTGCACAAAAACTGGAGTCTCTGGTTGATTTTACCCGGCAATGCAATGTTTTTGTGCGTCGGGCGATGTAAATTCGGTGGAAAGCAAAATGTGAGTGGCCGGCCACGGGCGCTGTTTGCGCCTGCAACCGAGGCTAAAGTCTGATATTGGGGGTTAAGAGGTTCATTTCGCGGTTACGGTTTTTTGGCTTCGGCCGTTTGCGGCGATCCAGGCCAATCCGGCGATCAATGGCATGTCTGCGCTCTTTGCCGGATCTTCTTTCAAATATGCGTTTAAATGTAACGCCGATGCCCCCCCGGCTTGAGTGCACCATCCAGGCCCGGACCCGTCTGGCCTTATAAATGTGGCTGTTGGGAATAACCAGTTCGATGGTTTGTCCGAACAGAAATTTAGCTCGGGTTTCGATAAATACTCCACCACGGCTGGCATTTTTGATGACACCTTTGTATTTTTGATCCTCATAATTGAAAAACATTGATTTTTGGAAGGTTCTACGCGGATATCGTCTTGGGTCCTGGTTGTTCTCAATGCTGCCGGTGCTCACTTTTTGCCCCGCAAAATTTGATTGATCATACTTTTTTGCGATAGATTTCATAGGCTTAATTTGTTTGTCAGACCACCTTCACACCCGCGTGACCGCTATTTCCACGGTTTCATTTCAGGCCAGTTGCTACACTCATTAATGCGTGCATCAAAAAATCGCCATATACCAAACACGGACTATTTTTGATATAAATAATTTCTGAATGCAAGTCAATTATTTCGAAACAATTTAAAATAAATGAGGGAGATTTTAAATTGTGAGGTAAACTTCAATAAATTGGTAAATATATTTCACACAAAAAGCGCAACTACGACCTGATTTTTTATAACACATCGTTATTTATGGTAAAAATTTGTTCAAAACAAACTTGCCATTTTCGCATAAATCTTGCATAAATTATTATTATTTAATATTTCAGCAAATTGTGCCGATATTAGTTCTTGCGAACGAGTGCCTGAAGTCTTTTGAAAGTTATTTTTAAATGGCGCTAACTAAACAACACTATTTAACTTAGTAAACATCGACGATATAGAAAAATGCTGGACAACATCATACCCAAACTCCGATTGCAGGTAGCCAAGGCACATAAAATACTGCCGCAGGATATCGCTGCCTCCGTTGAGAAAGTGTATAATGATATTTTATTAATGCGCGATTTTACATTGAATGAATTTCAAAGAATTCAGGATGATGCGAATTTAAACGAAAATGATCGAAATATTGCACGGCGTCAGGTCCTGGAGAAAGCCATCACCAAGCTTGAAATGTTAAAATCACGCCGCAGTGCCGCGGATTTGATTGAACGCCTGGAAGCCAAATTATCGGAAGATCCAGAAGCCAACGGTGATCGCCTGCTTAAATTTCTAAAAGAGCGGGAGGTCCGGGATCGTTTGGCTGGTATGACCGAATCACAGATTCTGTCTCATTTTGAAAAATCGCTTTTGGAAGGCAGCAATCAGCTATTACTGGATGCTATTTTGAACGCGCCTCCTGGATTCGAAATGCTATCACCCAAACTTTTAAAGAAACTTAAACGGGTTCGGGGAAAGCATTATTATCCTGAAGTCGTGGCCCAAGTCGAGGCCATGCAGGAAATGAATGCAATCATCATCAAAATGTTCACGCTGGTCAGAGCCGAGTTGGATAAACTGAGAAAAAAGTATCTTCCGATCTATATTGTTGAGAAATCGGCATAATGTAAATTTAAACAAACGAAACAACGTCATGGAAGAAAATCCAGAAAAAAGAGATAACGCGCGCATCGATCATCAATGTCTGGTGACGATTGAGAATTTAAAGGCGGGCACGATCAATAAGGCAAAAATGCTTAACTTCTCTGCCACGGGTTTGTACCTTGAGGCTGATAATTTGCTGCAGCCCGGTGAAGAGGTTTTCGTCGGCATGGATAACTCGCCATTTGCGTCCGAACAGGGCCTTTATGAATGCTATCGGGTTGAGATCATCTGGCGCAAGGAATTGAAAAAATCCGCTTATTATTACGGATATGGGGCCAAACATACGATTGATCATCACAAGGTCAAGTTAGAGGAAGGTGAAACCAGAGAATGGCGAGACATCCGCAGGCATCAACGAAGGCCCTACACCAAATCCGTTCAGTTTGCCGCCGACGATCGCATTTTTAACGGGCTCATTAAAAATATCAGTTCTGCCGGTGGCTTTATTGAAGTTGACGCGAATATCTCGGCCGGTCAGAGTATCACCTTTGTGCTGCCGTTAAAAGAAGGCCAAAAGGCCATTGTGAGAGGCGAGGTCGTTTGGTCCGGCCTCGATGGTTTTGGCCTTAAATTTCTCAGCATTGATAAGCCCGAATCCGCCTAATATCGAATACTAGAAATCATTCACCCTAAGAGCGTGTTGTCTCGCCATGTCTGGCAACCTGAGAGCAGGTTTCTTCTGAGTAGATCTGGACAATATTGCAAATTATTTCTGGGATAGAATCCTATCATTCACACCACCATTCTTAGCGATCATCATATTCTTTTTTCCATTGCAGCAGTATAATCGCTGCGATCACGAGCATGCCTCCCAGCATCTGCAGCGGGCTGAGTATTTCCCCTAAAAAAAGTGCCGAAATAACACCGGCGGTGATGGGTTCCAGTGTGGCGGTGATACTGGCATGGGTGGAGCGGATGCGTTTGATGCCCTCGAAATAAAGCCCAAATGGCAGAACCGTCCCACAGACAGCAATAAATACAATCCAGATCCATTCGGCAGGGGCGTAGAATTGCAAAACGGCTTCAAGCGGCGAATACAAAACATTCCAGGCCAGGGTCGCAAACAACAGCCCGTAGAGCAGCACTGTCCAGGGATTGTATTTGCGCATGCCGTACTCACTCAAAAGCGTATAAGTGGCAAAGGCCATTGCCGCCAGAAGGCCGCCCGCAATTCCGCTGCGATTCAGCGAGAACAAATCCAGATTATAGGCACCGACCACCAGAAAGCAGCCCACCAAGGTTCCGAATAGCGCCATCACACTTCTGGCGGTTAGTTTTTGGTGTCGGAAAATCGCCGCATAGAAAGCCACAAAAACAGGACCGGTGTAATGCAGCAAAATGGCTGCCGCTACCTTGATCTTGCTGATGGCAAACAGGTAGAAAAACTGGGCGGCACCGATGCCCAGGATGCCCAGCAGACTAAAATATAAAAGATCCTGGGCGTCCATTTTTAAAAGCTGCCGGTTGCGCCATGCCAGACAGATCAGCAGGACACAAAATGCCAGGGTGACGCGCAGCTGAATCAGCTGATAAGGTGTCATGCCGCGGTTGAATAGAAATTTAGCGGCGGTTCCGGCGCTGGCCCACAGCACGGCGGCTAAACTCACGTATAGGTAACCGAATTTTTGCATTAAAAATGGTTTTAAAATAGCATCTAAACAATCTCAATGTGCCGGCTTGAGTTGCTGCACGATCTTGATCAATGAATGGTCATCACCGACATTTCCGGGAAATACGATATAGGGCAAACCCGCAAGGCGGCTTCCTTGCCCCAGCCGCCAGACCGGCACCCCCGGCAGAATCTGACCGAGGATCATAGCCTTTTTGACACTCAACGCCCGGGTGGCAATATCACTGGCGGTAATGCCGCCTTTCGCCAGAATATAGCGCGGTGCGGTTTGAAGGCGCTGCACAATGTCGATCAATCCCTGCGAGACCTTTTGCCCGATTTGAAGATTGCTTTTAGAATCCTTGCCGGTTATCAGCTGACGGCTGGTGAATATGACGATATTGTTTCCACGTTGCAGCGCCTGTTCAGCTATTTCAACTGCTCGCCTGATTTCATCTTCGCGCAACTCTTCAGTGAGCAAAGCATTGACATTTATTTCCACTGCTGACACGTCGGTAGCTGCGAGCAGGGCCTGGATCTGCCGGGTGCTGCGCGGCACATACGAGCCGACCATAAACAGGCCACCACCAACAGGCGACAGTTTCAATTCGGCCGCTGCCAACAGCGGCCGCGGTATAATGCCGGTGCGCACCTGCACAAAGGACGCTGCTGTGCGGCACAAAAATCGTTTACCGCGGGCTTCGGCTGCCAGCAGGCCCTGCACAAAGACCTCCAGATCGCGGTAACTGGCAGCGTTTACCGCGCAGCATCGACCACCGCTTAACGTCATCAGCACATCGGTTACGGTCTCCGGCCCCCTGCTGCGAAGCTCTGCGATCGAAACGCTGGCCACATCCTTCGCGGCTATCTGCCCGCCGGTTTTTTCGGCAACCCAGTCGCGTAAATTTGATGATGCATATCCAAAAGCGCGATCGCGGGCAAATTCGGTTCGAGCAGCCGGGACCAGCATGCCATCCTCATCCACATAGTGCACGTCATCAACGGTGTAACGTCCGCCTTCCAGGAAAAACGGATTCATAATCCAGGCATCAAAGTTTTGGGCCAGAGCATCCGACAGCGCTGCGACCTCGCCGGGAAAGTGTCCGCGCAGGGTTGAATCACTGCGGCTGATGACCACAAAATCGCGTTGGGCTTGTGCGGCCGCAGCAGTAAGGTTGTCAGCAATTTCGACGGTCAGCCTTTTTGCCTCCGACAGGGGAAGACTTCTGGAATTGGTCAGGATATAAAATGCGGGCAGGTCATTTTGAAGCTCGGCCGCAAGCATCTCTACCGACCATTCGGTGAGCACCGGCAGGCCGTGGACTGTCTGGGTACCGGTGGGATCATCGTCTAATACCACCACCTTGCGGCCGTCGGCTTTGATTTGTTTTTGAATGGTGGATCTCAGATCCCGCGGCCATTCCGGCGGCAGGCTGTTTAGCAGCTGGTCTTTTGGCAGTCGTTGATTTTCCAAATTGGATAGCTAATTCGTATCGGATATAATTAATACGCTAGTTTAGATAATGATCGAGGATTTTTCTTTCTATCTTCAGCAAATCTTCTGACAGGGGCTTGTTTTTTTATGACCCCGCTCAAAAACGGGATTTCACATCTTGATTAATTAAATTAATGTGTTCAAAAGGCGCTATGCGGATAAATTACCCGTTGCAGTACTCAGTGGTCTGACATTTGGGATGAACGGCAGCCAAGTTCTTAAGGTAGAAATAAAGTGCCATTCATCCCAAATATCAGGCCACCAGCAGCTTGTGAATCATAGCGCCTTAAAGAAAATGACATGACCCTCTTAAACTTAAAAAATAACTTCTAAAACTATGTACCTTCTTGGTATATTGGAATACCCAGCGCGTCGGCGTTGATAATACTGGGAGCCGCCTGGGGTGCTTCGCCTTCCAGGAAGACCGAGATATCGGGACGCTGCCAGGCTGGATAGCCCTGCAAGATGGCGGCCACATTGCTGGCAGCCAGAGTGGCCATGCCCTGGCGGGTCCAGCTGGTTGCGGACGCAATGTGGGGCACGATGACGACATTGTCCAAATCCACCAGCCCCGGTTTCATCTCGGGCTCATCTTCAAAAACATCCAAGCCGGCTTTAAAATCCGGATGCTTCTGGCAATGCGCCACCAGCGCGGCTTCGTCGATGACCGGCCCTCGGCTGGTATTGATAATGATGGCATCTGTTTTCATCATTGCCAGGCGTTCAGCATTGATCAGGTGATGCGTGCTGTCATCCAGAATCGTATGGATACTGATACAGTCGGCCTCCTGCAACAATTCTTCGATGGTTGCCGAACGCTTGCAGGATACGGGTGCGCGGCCCTGGGATTTTAAAAATTTGCTGTAATTCGCCACATGGTCTTCGAGGGTCTCATTTTTATAGGGGTCGTAATAGACCAGATTCATCTTGTGGCCTTCAACCATCATCAGGGCGTAGGCGGCTCCGATACGGCCGGCGCCGATGACTCCCACTGTTTTACGCCACAGCAAATTGCCCATAAACAAAGACGGCAGCCAGCCCTTGTATCGGCCATCTCTTAAGAATCGTTCGGCCTCACCGACGCGGCGGGCGGCCGCAAAGGTCAGTGCCACCGCCATCTGGGCTGTAGTTTCGGTCAACACCCCCGGCGTGTTGCCCACCGGAATTCCGTGCCGGGTGGCGGCATCCACGTCCACATTGTTAAAGCCCACGGCATAGTTGCTGTAGGCCGTGCCGCCGCCGGCTTTCAGGGCCGCATACAGGTCCTCACCCCACGGTTCGGTCAATTGCCCGATGGCCCCATCACACCGATCTCCGATGGCTGCAATAATCTCTTCGCTGCTGAGCACATCAGGTGATGTGCAGATGTCGACTTTGCATTCGGCAGCGGTTAGAATGTTGAGCCAGCGGTCTCCGGGCAGCTCTTTGGTCACGATCACCCGTTTGTTGCCGGATTCATTATGTGTTCTCCATTGCTTTGGACTCACAATCAAATCCTCCGTTCATTAGATTTCGGTGTTCCCTAATCTATAACCCCTGATCATTTTTAGCAAGTCGGATTTGTGATCTTAGCAACCAATTACAGAGTCTACTTTCGGCTGAGGACGTTTTCAACAGCCCCTTCAATGTGATTGGCAGATAGCCCGTATTTTTCGAGCAAGTCCAGATAGGGGCCGGACTCGGCATAGGTATCGCGCACCCCGATGCGTTTCATCGGAATAGGATTGTTTTCAACCAGAACTTCGGCCACCGCACTGCCCAGTCCCCCGTAGAATATATTGTTTTCAGCGGTGACAATGGCGCCGGTCTCGCCGGCAGCGGTCAGCACGGCATCCACATCCAGGGGTTTAAGCGTATGGCAATCGATGACCCGCACTTCCAGTCCCCGCTTGGCCAAATGCTCGGCAGCGATCAGCGACTGGACGACCAGGTCGCGGTTGGCAATGATGGTCGCATCGCTGCCATCCCGCAGCGTGACCGCCTTGCCGATTTCAAACGGATAATTGAGATCAAAGATGGCGGGTACCGGATCGCGCGTAAAGCTGAGGTAAACCGGGCCGTCATATTCAGCAGCCGCCCATACGGCCAGCTTGGTGGTTGCCGGATCAGCCGGCGCAATGATGGTGGAATTGGCAATCGCGCGAATGATGGACAAATCCTCCTGCCCCTGGTGGGTGACCCCGTCGGGTCCCGGCGTGATGCCCCCGTGGCTGGCGGCGATCTTGACGTTGAGTTTTGGGTAGTGGATGCTGTTGCGTACCATATCCAGCGCTCGCATACTGGCAAATACGGCGTAGGTTGTGGCATAGGGAATCAGACCGGTGGTCGCCATTCCTGCAGCCGCGGCCATCATGTTTTGTTCGGCCACACCAAAATTAAAAGAACGCTCAGGGAACTTTTCGGCAAACTCATTGGTTTTAATCGACTTGGAAACATCTGCATCGAGCACCACGACTTTGGGATTTTTCTCACCCAGCTCCAGCATGGCCTCAGCGTAAGAATAGCGCGTCGGCTGCTGCTCGGTTTTGGAAAATATTTCATCGGATTCCAGAAGCGCTACGATTTCGGGACGAAGATAATGATAATGGTTGATTGTCACGTTATTTACCTCCTGAGCTCTTTTAAGGCCTGATCGGCTTCTTCCTGGCAGGGCGCTTTGCCGTGCCATTCACACACATTTTCCATATAGGAAACGCCTTTGCCCTTGACGGTGTTGGCTACAATCATGGTGGGCGCACCCTTGTGGGCCTTCGCTTTTTCCAGGGCACCCACCACCTGTGCCATGTTGTGGCCGTCAATTTCGATTACATTCCAACCAAAGGCCTGCCACTTATCGACCACCGGATGAATCGGCATGATATCATCCACGCTATAGTCGTTTTGCAGGTGATTATAATCCAGAATGGCGGTCAGGTTGTCCAGTTTGAAATTGGGCGCGGCCATAGAGGCCTCCCAAATAGAGCCTTCCTGGGATTCGCCGTCACCGATGATTACAAAGACATGGTAATCTTTTTGCTGCAGTTTGCCGCTCAGCGCCATACCCAGTCCTGCCGGCAGGCCATGGCCCAAAGAACCGGCGGTCATATCGATGCCTGGGGTTTTGTTCATGTCAGGATGGCCCTGCAGGATGCTGCCCATCTGGCGCAGGGTCTTTAGGTGCGCTTTGTCAAAATAGCCCCGCTCGGCCAGGGCGGCATACCAGACCGGGCAAGCGTGGCCCTTGGACAGAATAAAGCGATCGCGGTCCGGCCAGTCCGGATTTTCAGGGTCGATGCGCATCACACGGAAATACAGGGCAGTGACGATATCGGCTGCTGAAAGCGAGCCCCCTGGGTGGCCGGCAGCCGCGGTGCAGATCATATCGATGATGTCACAGCGGATGATCACCGCCATTTTTTCGAGTTCTTCTACGCTCATAAATTCTGACGACATTTTAATTTAAACTCCTTTGCTTTTATTTTAACGAAAAGATGTTGGCCTCGATAAATTGCCATGTTTGCAGATAATCACCTCCGGCAATCAACCCTTCAAACTCGGCCATGTCGATTTCTTCCAGCATTTTCCAGATTCGGTTGGACAGCCGGCTGTTGGCTTCGAATGTGCCTTTGATATCCCAGCGGGTCGGTGATGTATCCGAAGTCAGGTAATCGTTGTAGCCGTCTTTTTTCAGGTAATAGAGAAATTCGACGTATTCCAGGAAATGCTTGGTTCCGCAAAAATAGTCCCAATCCCAACGACCGTCGTTGTCATTGATGTGGATGTAGTAGCGGTAGGGGCTTTGCGTCAGAAGCGATAGCGCTTCGGCGGGATTTTCATTGCCGTACATGGAGTGCCCGAAATCCAAAGTGACACCCATATCTTTGCACTGAATATCGTTAAGCAAACACAAGGTTTTAGCCGCATTGTCAATAAAGCAACGCCCGCGGGTCTCACTGGGTTTATATTCGATGCACAGTGGAATGCTGGTTTTGTAGCTACCGGCTTCGCCAAAGGTTTCGATCAAATACTTCCATGTAGTGGCGTAATCATACTGAAAGGAAAACTCATAGCCATCCCCCAGCGGGCAGCAGGTCACTTTGTCGGCACCAACGGCCTCGGCAAAATCCTTGGCCTCTTTGATAAAGCGCACGGCTTTGTCGCGCACAGCCTTGTCGTGTGAAGTCAGACCGCCGTTGCGAAATTCGGGCTCGGCTTTGACATTCACATTGACGGCGGCAACATTCAGACTGTGTTTTTCCAAAATTTCTCTGGTGGTCTTGGGGTCGCTGACCTCGTAGGGATAAACGATTTCCACGCCGTCATAACCCTCGATCTGGGTCATCAGATTAAATTTTTGATCCAGGTCCAGCGGCTTGTTGTATTCATGAAAGCGGTCTTTGGTCTGCGACAAAAACCCAGTGATAATACCCATCTTTAACATCTCATCCTCCTTGATTGCATCAGCCATCCTCGGTTACATCGACCTCGAAGTCGGCCTCACAGGATTTGCGGCGAAACACTTTTTCCATCAATTTGTTTTTAAATTGGCGATAAGCCGGAAACTGGCTGACCACGGTCCAGACGATGACCAGAAAAAGGACCAGCGATACCGGCCGGGTAAAAATCGGTAAAAAGCTGCCTTGGGAAACCATCAGCGCCCGTCTGAGGTTCTCATCGGCCATGGGCCCCAGAATGACGCCGATGACCAGCGGGGCAATGGGATAGCCCATTTCGATCAGAAAATAACTGATAATACCCACCGGCAGCATCAAGAACAGATTCCAGATATTGATGCCCAGCGCGTAGGAGCCGATGATGCACAAAATGCCGATAATGGGCATAAACAGCTGGACCGGTATGCGCAACACTTTGACCACCTGTTTGGCCAGCAGCATGCCGACCACCCACATGCTCAATGAAGCCAGCAGCAGAATGGCCGCCACCTCCATAATAAAGGTGGGGTGTTCGAATGTGATCATGGGTCCGGGTGTCACTCCGTGCAGCATCAAGGCACCCAGCAGCATGGCCGCCGGCGGACTTCCTGGAATGCCCAGGTTCAGCAAAGGAATCATGGCGCCGCCCACACAGGCATTATTGGCCACCTCGGTGGACAGAACCGCGGTAATTTCGCCTTTGCCAAAGCGCTCGGGGTGCTTTGAGGTGTTTTTGGCTGTGCCGTAAGAAACCCAGGCAGCGATATCTTCGCCGATACCGGGCACCGATCCGATGCCGACACCGATGAGGGCCGATCGGATAATTCGGGGAATATTTCGCACAATGGTCCCGAACTCGGGCAGGATGCGCTGAAACTTCTGGGTTTCACCGATCTGGAAGCGGTCCTTGAGGACTTGAATGATCTGCGGTATACCGAAGGCACCGATCAACACCGGAACAACCTCGATGCCGCTGTCCAATTCTGCAATGCCAAATGTAAAGCGCGGATAAAACTGCAACAGGTCGCGGCCGACACATGCCAAGAAAAGCCCCAGAAATCCAGCAATCCAGCCTTTGATGACCAGATCCGGACTGGTCAGGGTGCCGCTGATCAGAATGCCGAAAAAGGCCAGCAGAAAAAACTCAAAGGACGTAAACTGAAGCGCGAAAAAAGATATGAGCGGCGAAATGCTGACCAGAAACAGCATGCTGATAATGGTACCAATGGCCGATGCGGTGGTGGTCAGGCCGATGGCGCGGCCGCCTTCTCCTTTACAAGCCAGCGGGTAACCATCCAGGGCCGTGGCGGCGGATGCAGCCGTGCCGGGGATATTGATTAAAATGGAGGCATACGAGCCACCGTAGGTCCCGCCCACATAGATCGCCAGCAAGCAGAGCATGGCGGTGGCCGTATCCATGCCGTAGGTCAGGGCCGTTAACAGCGCCACCCCCAGGGTTGAGGTCAGTCCCGGCATGGCGCCAAACATAATCCCCATCATAACAGAGCTCAGCAGAATCAATATATTCAACGGGTCCGCTGCCAGATGAAATACCATCTGAAAATAGGTCCCGATTCTTTCTAAAATCATCATGGAAAAACGCTTCCCTTATATTAAAATTCAAAGTACCAGATCGCATCCAGCAGCGCGATCACCATGCCCTCGGCCGGCATGGGCACCAGCAGAAAGTATTTAAAAATTAATCCCACGGCGAAAGGCGCCACAACGGCGACAATCAGGCCGGTGCGAAATTTTTTACGCAATGGGGGGATGCTTCGAATCAGACGCCAGGCGTAAAAACAGTATCCGAGGATAAAACCCAGAGCGAGAATGTCTTTTGCAAACGGAAAAACGGAGCCAAGCAACCCGTCTAATCCCACAGCAAAGTAAATGATAAAAAAGACGGTTCCGGCCAGGTAGAAAAAAAAGAGCTTTTTTAACAGCTCGGCCTCATCAAAATAGAACATCAAAATAAAAACAGTTAAAAACAGCACCGCGCTCAAGAAAAAATCGATTCGGGGAATATACAGGTAAACCAGTGACAAAAATAGGACGGCAATCGCATAAAACCGCAAATTGGAAATGGTGTTTAAAAACTGAAACAGGTTTTTACTGAACAACCATTGCAGGGTGTTACCGAAGGCTTTCAGGCCGATGGTTTTCAATGCCGTTCGAACCAGCAGTAGACCCAGCAGCATGATCATGCCACCGACAAACAGCGGGAAAAGAGCCGGGGAAACGAACCAGACATTTTGAACTCCGCCCCAGCTGTCTTTCATGGGCATTTTCGATGCCTGCCAAACAATCCAGGCACCAAACAAAAAAATGAAGATGCCCGAATAGACATCAGCCTTTCTAAGTTTTTCTTTATCCAGCATAGTGAAATTGCCTTATCGATAAAGAGCGCTAAGCGCTCGTCTATTAGTTACTGAATTTTGCACGTTCCTATTAATTTTCATGCAAAATTTAGTCAAAAACGATTTTTGTGAGCGGCAGGCATCAACAGATGCCTGCCGCTCACATCGCTAATGTTTACGGTTTGGGAATACCCAGTTTCTCCGGGTTGACTTTGGCCGCTTTCAACTCCCACAGCGTCCAGGCAAAATTGGATTGCAGGGCGTCGAATACTTCTCTTGATTCTGCGCCGGTCTTGCCTGACAGCAGGTAGTAGTTATCTTTGGCCCAGCTTTTAACCTTATCGGTGGCCATGGCCTTATTGAACGCATCCACCAGAACCGCTTTGCGCTCTTTGGGAACATCGGCCGGAACCGCAAATCCGATGGCCTGGGAGATCGGCAGGTATTTGGACAATCCGGGATACGAATCAAAAGATGAGGGGATCGTCCCCAGCCCTTCAACCTCGAATGATTCCGGAATCAACATGGCCAGGGCTCTTAATTTGCCACCGCGCAGCAGCTGCTGTTGCTCGGCCAGAGAAGTGACGACCACCTGTACTTCACCGGCCATGGCCGCGTTCTGGCTGGGAGCCGAGCCCTTGTAGGGAATGAAATTAAAATCGGCGCCGGAGCCGTTTTCTACTGCCAGCAGATTCAGATGATGGATCGAGCCGGCACCACTGGCCGCCGCCTTAATGCTACCCGGTTTTGCTTTGGCGGCTTCGATCAGGTCTTTCAGGGTTTTGTAAGGCGTGTCCGGGGTGACTGAGATCACATCCGGTGAGCCGCCGACAATAAAGACATCCCAAACATTGAAATTTTTATCCCAGCCGCCCTGCACACCGGCGGTAACATTAGATTCGGACAGGCCGGTTAAGGTGTAACCATCATGGGGTCTGGAAAAACCGTACATCATGCCGACCGAGCCGGCGACACCGCCGGTTTTATTGATTACGTTGATATTGACCCCTAAAAATTTTTGCATTTCAGCGGCGATGATGCGGTTGCAGGTATCGGTTCCACCGCCAGCACCCCATACGACCACCGAAGTGATATCTCGCTTGGGAAAATCAGCGGCGTAAACGCCGGTTGCCATGGCCAGAAGCAAAACCAGACCAATAAAGAGTACCTTTTTCATTGCCTAACCCTCCTTTTAATTTATGTTACTGTGTTTTCTATGGACCCTTGAAGCCCAACCATTGTTTGGCAGCCTGCTATACGATATCGGGTATTCGATATGCTCTGCTGCCGATTTCACAAGAAATTTAATTTTCAGGCTCAACCAAACGCCTTTAAGATATGCTTTTTTAACCTCCTTTCTGCGTAGTGCCGGTGGGCATAACGCACCGTTACCGGCTTTAGTTAATTTTTGCTTTTGATACTTTCAATGCCATTGCTTTGTTTTTCTTTGCGGAAATCATATGATTTCAAAACTGCCAACCCGCTGTGTTAAAATGATCCGACACAAATGCGCCAGGCTGAACCAGCTGATTGCAGAACGCCAGATCGGCGTCATCTAAGTCGAGGTCAGCCGCCGGCAGTAAATCCTTTAAATGCGCCAGGGTGCGCGGACCGATAATCGAGGCGGTTATCCCCGGCTGATGAAGCACCCAGGCCACCGCCAGCTGGGGCAGGCTACATGCTTTGTCGGCCGCCCTTTTGGCCAGTTGCTGCGCCACTTGAATGCCTGCCTGCGTGATCCGTTCGGCATAAATTTCTTTAAAAGCCCCTCTGCTGCCGGGCGGAATTTTAGCCGCATCCTGGTAGCGACCTGCTAAAACACCTTGGGCCAGGGGCGACCAGGAGATGATGCCCATATCATAGGCCTTGCACATCGACACGATTTCCTGTTCGGCCCGGCGATCGAGCAGATTATAAGGCGGCTGCTCGCAAATAAATTTGGGGTAATGGTGTTTCTCGGCCACCCACCAGGCTTCAACCACCCGCCAGGGTGGATGGGTTGAACAACCGATGTAGCGCACCTTTCCTTGCTGCACCAGCAAATCGAGGGCCGCCAGTGATTCTTCCTGGGGCACGCGAAAATCGGTACGGTGCAGGAAATATATATCGATCCAGTCGGTTTTCAGGCGTTTTAAGCTGTTTTCACAGGCGGTCATAATATGATGCTTTGAATTGCCGGCATCATTGGGCCCGGTACCGGTCGGTAAAAAGACTTTTGACGTGACCAGCACCTCATTTCTTCTGCCGCTTTCAGCCAGCGCTTCACCGATGATGCGTTCACTTTTGCCTTCGGCATAAGCATCGGCACAGTCCAGGATATTGATGCCGGCGTCCAGAGCCGTATAAATGATGTCAAAAGATTCGGCCTTATCGGTTGGATTGCCGAAATTCATGGTACCCAGCGCCAGTTTGGAGATGTTTAGGCCGGATCGTCCCAGCCGGCGATATTCCATTTCTATATCCTCCGATGCTCGGGATTTCGCTCAAAATGACGGCCGGATAATTTTGTGGCTGTCACTTTCCTGTTTTTCCTTTTCGATATCCCCTTTGAGGTGCGCGATGGTTTTTCTTAAATGCCGCCGCATCAAAATTTCGGCGGCCTCCGGATTCCGTTCGCTGATGGCCTTTATGACCTCCAGATGCTCCTCGATGGTCTCATTGGGTGGTCTCACCAATCCTTCGGTGGACAGGTACTGATAGCTGGCGGTAATAAAATTGTAGGTTTGTAGGATGCTTTTTAAAAATTCCTTGGCGCCGATTTCGGTAATAAAGTTGTGAAACCGACGGTCTTCTTTGGCATAGGCTCTAAAATCGGTTATGTTTGTGGATTCTGCAAAGAATCTGAAAAAACGCTTCAGGGTCTCGATTTGTTTATCGGTGATATTGGCCGCCGCCCGTTTGGCCGCCAGACCCTCCAGCACCTCGCGCAATTCAAATATGCTGACCATTTCCTGTTTGGAAAAAAGGCGCACGAAAAATCCGCGGCGCGGTTTGGACTCAACTAATTTTTCATGTTCCAAAAATTTAAGAGCACTGATCAGGGGCGTGCGGCTGATACCCAGTTCCTGGGCAAGTTTTTCCTGGGGGATTTTTTCACCGGGTAGAATCTGGCGTTCGGTGATCATGTTCTTGACGATTTCATAGGCCTTTTGATCTAAATTTTCGTGCTCTGCACCGAGATTTTTCATCACCTTTCCTTTCCCAGGTGGGCTGAAAATCTTGTTCGTGTGTTAAAAAGGTAGAAATGTCAGTATATTATGGTTAGCGGAGACGCTATGTCAAAGTGCATTTTGCATTTTGTATTTTGTATGCAAAATTCAATACAGTTTTAAGATCATATTGTCAAGAATTTATTTTATTGCAAATATTATAAATTATTTAAATTAGATAAAAGATAATGCGCCTACATTCCAAATCGGCTAAATTGAGAGTGTCGTCAGAGGCTTTGAACGCAATGAAGACTCAATGATGCAGATAATAATGGATTTTGATTGTTGCAGAGAACGAATGCAGGCAATCCTGGCCTTGAATTTAGATCCAGTTTATGAGGATCAGTAAGAGCGGCAATACGATAACGAGCAGGGCGGTGGTAAAAAACCAGCATGAATTAGCCAGATCCAGATCCAGATCATAAATCGAAGGCGGGATCAAGGCGTTGAATGCCACCGGCATGGAGGCCAGAATGAGGACGACCTTCAGCGGCAGGCCATTGTCGATTTGGCCAAAGCCACACACGTAGGCCAGGGAAGTTGCCAGGATGGGCACCAGGAAAAATTTGATGACGGAAACCGAAACGCATTCTTTGAGATAATCGCGAACCTTTCTGAATTTGAGGGCAAGCCCGATGGAGGTCAACAACAAAATGGTACCCAGCGGCACGAAAACCGAAATGATGTTTTTATAAAAGTCAGGTCGATGAATACCGCTAAAATTGAGTAAACCGCCGAGGATGATACTAGAAAGCGCCACCAGGATAAAAGGATCCCGGGAAAGGCTTTTAATCCTATCGCTGATGTGCTCTTCGCTGGAGCTGCTGCTGTAATATTTGGCAATCGGAAATCCAATCGCATAATAGGACAATTCTTCAAATAATTTATATATCGGAACCAGGGCGAAGCCTTTTTCGCCTAAAAATACAAAACACACCATAGCACCGATTGAACCGATATTGGTAAAGGCGCCGCATCCATAAAGGGCGCCGGTTTTTTGCGGTTGTAACTTAAACATATGGGCGACGCCCAGCGCTATCACGCCTCCGGCCAGAAGTGCGGAAAGTCCGATAAAGGGAAGCGCAACCAGGGCGACACTTTTTAAGCTCACCACCCAGATCGCACCGACAATGGCAATCGGATTGAGAAAAAGAAGTGCAATGCGCTGCAGCAACTTCCTGAGGTCATCGATATGAAGGGGCAATTTGATCTGCGCTCGTCTGACCAGAATCTGAATCACATATCCCAGTGACAAGCCGAATAATATGATACTGAATGAATAGATAAACTTTGACATGCCCAATGGCTTCCCTTTGCATAAACCCGGGTGGTATTTTAAATGATGCCTTATACCCTGCAATTTGCGCTAATGGCAACCCTCTCTGAATTTCTATCCGGTGAGAATACTGAATATGTATTGACAGGCAGTCGATTTCCAATTTACAAAATTTCATAGCTATTAAACAACAACGCATTTTACCAGGAATAAATTCAATGACCGTTCACAAGCCCCGAAAAATTATCATTGCCATTGCCCCGACCGGCAAAAAAATTAAACCCCCTTCGGTCAATCCGTTGACTCCGCAAGATGTCGCTCAACAGGTGATCGCCTGTGAGAAAGCAGGCGCCAGCATGGTTCATATGCATGTGCGGGATCAGCAAGGGAAGCAGACCGAAGATCTAACGGATTTTAGCGCCACCCTGGACCTGATTCGCAAAGATTCGGATATTGTCATTCAGGGCTCCACCGGCGGTCTGACCGATTTGACTTTAGAGCAACGCTGTGTGGCGTTGGAAGACAGCAGAGTCGAGGTGGCATCACTGAACATGGGCTCTATCAATTTTGGTGAAGATGTTTATGTCAACCGAATGCCAGATATTCGCTACTGGGCCCGACGCATGGAAGAAACCCGCGTTGTTCCGGAGCTGGAGATTTTTGCTGCCGGCATGTTGCCTGCCTACATACAGCTGGTAGAGGAAGGCGTGCTCAAACCGCCCTATTCGATTGGTTTTGTCCTGGGTGTGCGCTGGGCATTGCCGGCCAATCCCGAAACGCTTTTCTTTATGAAAACCCTGTTGCCCGAAAAGGATGTGCCCTGGGGGGTGATCCATGCCGGCATGCATGATTTTGCCCTGCTGGCCACCGCCATCGGCGTGGGGGCTTCGGTGGTGCGCGTGGGTTTTGAAGACAGCCCTTATTTTGCGCCGGACAAAGCCGCTTTAACCAATGCAGAGCTGGTCGAACGAATCGTTTCGCTCGTCCATCAGATGGGATTTGAAGTGGCGGCCTGTGATGAAGCCAGAGAAATTCTTGGGATTGTGAAATAATGGGCCCAGATAAAGCGAATTGAATGATGAGAGCCGGACATGTCATTTTCTTCAATGCGATATGATTATTATCGGGTCACTACCATCTGCCCGGATAAATTTTCTGCATATCGCTATTCAGAAAATAACATGCCCGTTTCGCTAATTTGACTGGATTTAACCCAGAACCCTTGAACCTATTTGTAGGGGGGCAAAACACTAAAAATGAGTATAGCGAATAAAGTGAGGAAGTTGAAGATCGCGCTGATTCCGGGCGATGGCATCGGCCAGGAGGTGGTGCCCGAGGGGGTAAGGGTTCTGGAGGATCTGGCCGGTCGATTCGGTTTTGGGGTTCAATTCGATACGTTTCCTTATGGATGCAAGTACTATCTTAAGCATGGCTTCATGATGCCCGATGATGGTCTTGAGCAACTGAGTCGTTTTGATGCGGTTTTATTGGGAGCGGTCGGCGACCCCAAAGTGCCGGATCATGTGTCTCTGTGGGGATTGTTGATCCCCATTCGCCGACATTTTGAGCAATATGTCAATCTGCGTCCGGTGCGATTGTTGCCCGGCATCCGCTCGCCGCTGGCTGGCCGCTCGGCTGAAGATATCGATTTTTACATCGTGCGGGAAAAT
>JASFIV010000014.1:0-34625 GCA_050122475.1 Desulfobacterales bacterium
ATCATGTCAATCTGGGCCAATCGAGCAATGATGTGATCCCTTCGGTGATCCATATCGCCGCCCTGGTAGCTATCCGGCAGGATCTCATGCCCGCCCTTCAGTCACTTCAAAAAGCCCTTGCGCAAAAGTCTCAGGAGTTTGCCAAAATCCATAAAATCGGCCGGACCCATTTGCAGGATGCGGTTCCGATGGTGCTGGGGCAGGAATTTTCCGGATACACCCGCCAGATAGAACTGGGGATCGACAGAATAGTTGCGGTCGAAAACCGGCTTTGCGAGCTGGCCCTGGGCGGTACGGCTGTGGGGACCGGCGTCAATGCCCATCCTGAATTTGCCAACCGGGTGATTGGCTTAGTGTCTTCTCATACGAACATTACGTTTCAGGAAGCGGCCAATCATTTCGAGGCCCAGGCTGCCCGAGATGCCGCTGTCGAAACCAGCGGCGCCTTGAAAACCCTGGCGGTGAGTCTGGTTAAAATCGCCAACGATATACGATGGCTGGCATCCGGTCCGCGCTGCGGTATCGGCGAAATTAACCTGCCGTCCTTACAGCCGGGCTCTTCCATTATGCCGGGTAAAGTCAATCCGGTGATTCCCGAAGCCGTTATCCAGGTGGCTGCCCAGGTCATGGGCAATGATACCACGATTATGATGGGCGGGCAGGCCGGTAATTTTGAATTGAATGTCATGTTGCCGGTGATGGCTTACAATCTGTTACAGTCAATTGAATTGCTGACAGCCGTGGCCGATGTGTTTGCCCGCAAATGCATTGACGGCATTCATGCCAACGAAGAAGCGTGTGCGAGCTATATCGAGCAAAGCCTGGCACTGGCGACCGGTCTGGTTCCCAAGATCGGATATGATCAGGCGGCGGCTGTTTCAAAAAAAGCTTACGAAACCGGCAAAACCATACGGCAGGTTGTGCTGGACGAAAAAATACTCAGTGAAAAAGAATTTGACCAGTGGCTGCAGGATCAATTTAAATAATACGCATCTCGACAGGACCATAGGGCTGTTAAAACCCATAAAACCCTTTACAAAAAGGGGACTGCAAGCCATAAAAGCTTTACCACGAAAGCACGAAAGAGCGAAAACACGGAAAGAAATAAAAACAAAATGATTTCGTGCTTTTTAAATTCCGTGTTTTCATGGTAAATTTTTTAGATAATCTATCAATAGCTTCAACTATCTGACTGAAAAGGAGTACGCGTATGGCTAGAAAGTACTACAAAGTTAAAACTGCCTGCCCGCAATGCGGTTGCACCGAGCTCACGACGCTAACCCCTGAGCAAATTAAAGAAAAATACGGAGATGTTGCCAATTTCGACATGGAATGCGGAGAGTGCATGGAACAATATACCGCCGATAGGAAAACGGCCTGTCCGGAATGGGATGAAGACTGCAAGCTTCAGGAGGAATGAAGCGAATGGCCGAAACGTCGTGCCAGTATGAATTTACAGGCTTAGACCGCTTGAAGCTTTTCTGGGCGCTTTCCAGAACCCCCCATGGTTTGCTGGATATGTCTACCGCCGCACTGGCGTCATTGTTGTGGCTGGGACATTTCCCTTCGTTCAAAATCATTGCGTTGGGGCTGATAACCGTCTTTGCCGGTTACACGGCCGTTTATGCCCTTAATGATGTTGTCGGTTACCGCTCTGATAAAAAGAAACTTCAACAGGGTAATCTGCGGGAAGTTGATGACTGCCAGGATCTCGATGCCATGCTTGTTCGTCACCCCATGGCTCGCGGCCTGCTGAGCTTTAAAGAAGGATTGGTCTGGTCAATTGCCTGGGGGCTTTTGGCTTTAATTGGTGCCTACCTGTTAAACCCGATATGTGTTTTGATATTTGTTGGTGGTTGCATACTTGAAACCATCTATTGTTACATGTGGAATATCAGTCCTTCCCGTACAGTCGTCAGCGGTGTCGTTAAAGCTGCCGGACCGATCGCAGCCGTATTTGCCGTTGATCCGAATCCGGCCGTTTCCTATCTGGTCGTATTATTTTTGCTATTATTTTTTTGGGAAGTTGGCGGCCAGAACGTTCCCAATGATTGGATCGATTTACAGGAAGATGTTCGTTTTGGAGCCCGCACCATTCCCATTCGATTTGGGCTTGAACAGGCGAACATCATTATATTCGGCTCCATTGTGCTGACTTTGATTCTGTCGGGTGTTTTGCTGACACTATCTCCGATCACCTTCGGCCTTCCATTTATTATCGGCTTTGCTCTGGTGGGATTTTATTTTCTGCTGTTGCCGACGATTACGTTATTCCGGACAGACGAAAATTCCCACGCCATGATTCTGTTTAACAAAGCCAGTTATTACCCGCTGGCCATGCTTGTCGTTGTGGTTTTCAAATTGATTTTCTGATCGGGCAATTTTGAGGAGGATATCGATGCAGGAATTTGACAGTGCCGAACTTGAAAAATACGATGGTAAGGAGGGGCGACCCATCTATATTGCCCATAAAGGCAAGGTCTATGATGTAACCAACAGCAAATTATGGCAAAATGGCCTGCACATGAAGCGCCATCATGCCGGTGCCGATTTGACAACCGACATTCAGGGGGCACCGCACGAATCCGATGTTTTAGAAAGATACCCCCAGGTGGGTACGCTGAAAGAAGAAGCAATTGCGGCCGAACCTGAGATGCCCCGCTTTTTGGCCTGGCTTTTGGAAAAACAGCCATTTCTCAGACGCCATCCCCATCCGATGACGGTCCATTTTCCCATTGTGTTTACTTTTTCAACATCGGTTTTCAATATACTTTATTTGTTTAGCGGGATCAAATCATTCGAGATCACCGCCCTGCATTGTCTGGCCGCCGGGATCTTGTTCACCGCTGTTGGCATTGCCACCGGTATTTACACCTGGTGGCTGAACTACCTTTCACAACCCATGCGAGCGGTCAAAATTAAGATTCCACTTACCCTCACACTGCTTGTGACCCAGATCATACTGTTCATCTGGCGCATTTCCGACCCCCAAGTCCTGGAATCCATTCAGGGCGCCAGCATAATTTATCTGCTGCTTGTGCTGGCGTTGATTCCGATGATTACGGTTGTTGGGTGGTTTGGGGCTTCGATGACCTTCCCCGTTGAAAAACACTAAAACTCGTTTCTGAGCACTCATCTTTTGGCCCAGGGCGGTGTTATCCCGCGAATTGAAATACTCGCGTACTATCGTGTACGCTCCACTTTTGAAGCGGCCCACGCCTGGCCCTCGAACAAGATCTAAAGCCCTAAAAGTCGGTTTGCTGCTTGCATATCTAAACTAATATGAGTATAATCATAGCATGAATGAACGAATTGCCGTTAATGTCGATGAGTTCCACGATACACTTCGCAGAAAGCATGTGCTGTGCCACGAGCATGGGCCACCCCTCCTGAAATGATCTGTCCGTCCATTTAGCTTCTGTATTTGAAAAAGCACCGATTCAGCCTGTCTGGAATTGAAGCAGTTCGCTTTGCTTTGACGAACCACGCCCTCACACGATGCTATTATATCTCATCCGCGGATATACGGTGCGTTGCGTATCATTATCTATCAACACCAAAATTGGAATACATGGGAGGAAGATATGTCCATTATAACGATTTCAAGAGGATCATACAGCCGAGGCAAGGAGATCGCTGAAAAAGTTGCCGCCAAGCTGGACTACGAGTGCATCTCAAGAGATCTGCTTCTTGAGGTGTCGAAGGAACACAATATACCTGAATTAAAACTGGTGCATGCCATCCATGACGCCCCCGGTATGCTGAAACGTCTGAATCGTAAAGAAGAAAAATATATCGCCTTCATCAAATCCGCTCTATTGAACCACCTGAAGTCGGACAACGTTGTTTATCATGGCCTTGCCGGCCATTTCTTTGTAAAAGACGTCCCGCATGCACTCAAGGTACGGGTGTTATCGGATATGGAAGATCGGATCCGGCTGGAAATGGAGCGCAAAAACATCGATGCCGAAGAAGCCCGCAGCATGCTTGAAAAGGACGATGAAGAACGGCGCAAATGGAGTCAGCGCCTTTACGGGATCGATACGGCAGATCCCAGCTTGTACGATCTGGTCGTGCACATCAAGCAACTGACGGTCGACGATGCAGTTGATTTGATCTGCGACATTGTCTCCAAGGAGCATTTCAAAACAACTCCTGATTCGCAACGCAAGATCGAAGACCTGGCCTTGAGCGCCGCCATAAACAAAGCGCTTATCGATGTAGGGCCTGACATTAGCGTCTGTGTTGACAATCAGACCGCCTTTATCGAAACTGAGGCGGCCATCTGCGCTGAGGAAAGTTTTGTGAAGGAAATCAGGGAGGTGGTCGAAACCTTCGAGGATATTTCGGATATCAAGATCGACTGCCATCCAATCGTTGCGCTGAGCGAATAAGGTCGACTTCAACGGTGCGCAGGACGAAGATTGCGCACCGTTGAAGTAAACCCATTATCATGCTCAGCTCAGATTACATCCCCGGAACACCAGATGTCAGAAACATCATCGAAACCGTCCCGCCTGTGACATATTCTCCCATGCTCAGTCTAAAACCACCTGACAAGCATCTTCATGGCGCGCACATGAAATGGACTGATCGTCGGCTTTGACGCCCACACCCAGAATGCCCATGCGTTTTAACTCGAAACTGTGTGTCAGCGTCAGATTGGCCTCCTGAAATGCAAGGTGCAAATCTTGACTGTTAAAGCGATCCTTTTCGGGATGCACGAGGAGATGTCTGGTAATGACGTTTTGGTAAAGACTGGGATAATATTCTTCCATAAAATAGATGCCGCCGTGTTTCAGCACCCGGGTAACTTCAGCCAAACCATCCCGCCAGGCAGGAACATGATGCAAAAATCCAAAGCCAAATACCGCATCTAAAGATTGATCTGCATAAGGAAGGTGGGTGGCGTCGCCAACGCATAAGGAAATCCTGCTGCCGTTAGGTCCATTTAATCGGCGGCTTGCCTTTACGATCATTTGAAGATCTAAATCCAGCAGGTAAAGTCGTTTGGGTTGATACACCTTGCGGATAAGGTTGGCACCGACACCCCGCCCGCAACCGATTTCTAAAATAGTGCTGCCGGTTTTTAAAGCCACTGTGCCTCTAAACCACTGCATTACCAGATATTGCTTGATCTGTCGGACGGAGCTGTTTACAAACCAGCGTTCGATTCGATTCAGTTTCATAAGATGCGTTATTCAGATTTGAGTTTGAAATTATAACTTGATCCCAATCATTATTTGTTGAAAAATTCGAAATACGAATCTCGAAATCCTAAACAAATCCGAATATAAAATGACCTAAACTCAAAACGTGTTTAGATCATTTGGATTTAGCATTTTGTATTTGTTTCGAGTTTCGAGTTTAGTGCTTCGAATTTGGTTTAAACACTTCTGTTTATTTCTGCAGCCAAACGGTTATTCTTTAAAATTTCTGAATATATTTCGCCTTTATTTTATGGCCAGATGAATAACGGCAATTCCATTGGTCAGGCTGCGGTAGGATACCTTTGAAAAACCAATATGTTCAAGTAATTCCGCAAGCTCATCGGGTAGCGGAAACATACGGATGGATTCCGACAGATGGGCGTACGCTCTTCGATTGCCGGCAATCAGTTGTCCCAAAAACGGCATAATATAGAAGGAGTAAAAATCATACAGCCAGCGGAATACCGGCCAGGTGGGTTTGGAAAACTCCAGACACATCAATTTCCCACCGGGCTTCAACACACGGTACATTTCTTCAAATCCCTTTTTCATATGGGTTACGTTGCGGATACCGAATCCCACCATTGCGCTATCAAAATGACGGTCGGCAAAAGATATGGACTCCGCGTTCCCCTGTATATATCCAAGGCGATCTTCAATGTCCGTGTTGATGACTTTGTGCATGCCGGCCTGGATCATGGCACGATTGATATCATAAATAACAACCCGGCCGCCCGGACCGACTGCTCTGGCAGCCAGAATCGCCAGGTCACCGGTTCCGCCACACACATCCAGGATTTGATGACCGGGGGACAAATTTAGCATTCTGACGGCTGTGCGCTTCCATGCGTAATGAATACCGAAACTTAATAACGTATTCATAAAGTCATAATGGCGGGCCACCGAGTTAAAATGCTGTATGACCCGATCGGTTTTCGCTGCGGCACTGATGCGCTCATAACCGAAGAATGCCTCATCGGCACTTTTTGAAGGGGTGTCAATTTGCGTCTGACGCTCTTTTTCTTCAAGCCACTCCATCTTTATTCCCATACCATGAGAAAATATTTTCATACCTGAGAGCCACGCCCTGAAGTGCTTTGCATATGAAATTCTCGGACGCGTGCGAAAATCAGGTAACAATTTTCGGTAAAAATTGCCCAAATTAAGGATAACATAATCAGATTAACATTAAAGTTCAACCTGAAGGATGGACTTTCAATGTTTGGCGGTTGTTACTTCAAAATGATGGATTGAGCGGGAATCAAGCGTCCCTAACGACAATGGTCAATGATTTGACAACCTTCAAGCATCCAAAAATGACTTGCCCGGGTAGAATTTTGGCTAACCCGTCGCACTTATTCGTGAAATAAAAAAGATGCAATCCAGCGGACAAATTGGCATGAATTCTGCTTTTGATAAGGGTAACACCTATGTGCAGCAGTGCCTGAGCCAATATGTTCAACCCCTGTTGATGCTCTATTTCCGGATTGAACAAGGAGACGTTCAAGATGAGTTGCTCTGAAACCAATTACTGTAAAAAGGACAAAATGTCCGTTTGCACCGCTGAAGACGCCAAAGAACAGGAAAAATGCAGCTTTTTTGTAAAATCAAGCCATGAACATCGCTGTATGTACTTCATTTTTAATGAATACTGCGATTGCCTGAAAGCACAGATGCAGACCCGGTGAATTTTCTATGTAGTGCTTGAGGCTTTCTTAAAGGAAGGACTCAATCGGACTTGGATTTACTGAAAGGCGTTTTTAAAATCACATCTCAGGATTAGGCAACGCTGTAATCCCCTTACCCCTTTAAGCTTCGGCAAACTTCTTTGCCAGATCATTATCGATAACGTAAATACAGATTTCCTTGGCGCCCTGTTCGGTATATTTACATTTGTCACACAAATTTTTAATCAGATAGGTAACATCGTCTCTGATGCGCTTGTCATACGTTTTGAAATCCTCTTCATCGTAATCCTTGATGGCGCGCCGAAAGTTTTCGTTTTTCAAAAAAGGATCCAGTACTTTTTCCTTCAAATTGTACACGTAGCGGTCATGCATCGACTGGTAAATTTTGGTTTCTTCAATCGGAACACCTTCAACCATGATTTCCTGGGTAAGGGTTTTGGAAGCATACTCCTTCTGGGTTTCATCCCGAAAAGCCTTGCGCTGATTTCGATCGGCTTTGGGTCCGAGCAATTTACTCTCAATGCTTTCTAGAAATTCTTCGGTAATTTCCAATTTTTCCTCAGTATAGGTGCAGGTTTCAACTGAACCAATTTCAAAATTAATGGCAAACAGGTAGTTTTGAATTTCTCTGGCAATCTGTTCTTCATTGTAATAATAAAGGGATTCTTTGACTTCCTGCAAAATCGTATAATCATACATGCGCAGCAGTGAATCTAAAAATCCCTCGGGTATCAGATCCCTGATTTCTTTGCGGGCTTTGGTGAAAAAGTTGCATAAATCTGACATGTTGATGAGCTTGTTTTCCTTGGCATAAATCGAGAAAAATATATTGAAAATACTGATGGAATCACGTCCGGAAATGCCTTTCTCACCTTCGTTTTCCGATTCAGCAATAATTTTACGCCTTCGTTTGGCAGTCAGCCGCTTGCGGTCTTTTTGCGTCAACCAGGTAGGAATGTATCCGGTGTAAATTTCCATTTTAAGCAGCTGCAAATTCTCATCACAAAAAAGACGATAGCGTGCCGGTTCACTAATCCAATTCAGCATGGCTTCGGATTTGGCATTAAGGCGGGTGGCGATGATGACTCTGGCAAAATTGTGAAGAACCCGCGGCAAAAAGCGCTCGTCTATGTGCCGGCCGAAAATGTTCCGATAAATCTCGACCTCGGTGGACAGATCCATAACATAGGGTATTTTGATATATTCAACGCGGTCTAAAAACGATTGAAATCCCTGGATGTTTTTTTCATCTTCGGGGTTCATCACCGCCAGCAGCAATGAATTGACGTTCTCCTCAATGTCCTCCACCTTATGGACACCTTCACTGATGATGTTGTGCAGCTCTATCAAGCGTTCGGTATTGTGAGATTTAATGTCCATCAGGGCATAAACACCGTTATTGGTTTTGGCATACTGGGAAAATATGTATTTAACCAGATTGCTGTCTCTGAGAAAATTGTTGATTTGACGCTGGAGCATCATATTGCTCATCACATTTTGCTTTAGGGGTCGATCGCCAGGGTTAAACACGCTGATGCCTTCACCCAGGCGGCGGCTGAAACGATAGGGCCGTGCATACAACATTTCAAATACCCGCTGGGGGCTCTTCAACCGCCCTAAAAGCGCTTCATACAACGAACTGCAAATGGTACAGGGCAGGTCTTTGAAAACCCATTCATACTCTTTTTCGGTGGACAGCTGCCATTTGAATTTATCGTTCTTAAATAAATCGTCAAAAAATTCCCTTCGATAATGCTTGGGAATCATCAACAGCGGATTGTCATGACTGGGACAGGGGATTTCGACAAAATCCTCATTGATATATGGCGTCTGTGTATCGTCAATCAATTTTTCAGCGCTCGCAGCAGGGTTGCGCAGGCTTTTGCCACCACCTGAACTGGCCGGGTCTGCGTTCGAATTTTCCAGCAAGCCGGATAGCTGTTTGAGAATCGGATGCGTCTCGTAATCTTCAAATTGACCAAATGTATTGCGATCAAACCGCCACACCGTTTCATATCGTAAGCCGGCTTCGGTATTGGCGTACTCTTCGAACTTGGTGAGCATGTTATTTAAAAAGGTACTTTTACCGCAGCCCGGTGGTCCCTTAAAGATATAGATCTTGTTTTGCTGGGTGCCGCGTTTGAGCGCTTCTACAAGTTTGACCAGGCGATTGGCGAACAGGCGATCGGCGAAAAACGGATTGTCCGCTCTTTCGACAAACAACTGGCTGCAATCATAAAAGGCAAAGCTGATGGATTCGGGATCATCGGGGTACTCATCAACCCCCTCGCCAACATAGGCCTTCATCATATCGTGAAATACCTGAAAAATGTTGCGGGTCACCGTTTTGGGATTGGCAACCAGCTCCGTCAGAAAAGCCTCAAAGGAAATCGAGGTGCGCTGCTCCTGGGTGCTCATGTTCTGGTTGAGATTGAGCATGGCTTTTTTGATACTATCGTCAGCGCCGACATCGGCTTTGGCTTGCTTCTCTCCTTTTGATAAGGCTTTGATGGCTTTTTTCACTTTGCCCATGAGGTCTCTCCGGTAGTCAGCTTTCTGCAGGTTTATGGACGTCTGAGCTCGTTAAAGTCACTTTGGAAAGTTTGCGATTTTTCATTGTGTACAATACCCGTGCCCATTTTATATCCATTTGTTGGCCGGCTTCCTCCGATGGCAGGGCCAAACCGGGGACCGGGATGCGAATTTGTTTGGATTCAGCTTTTTCCACTTCGCTGGTTTCCAGTTTAACGGTTGCGCCCCAGAGGTACTCAATGCCCATCATGGTGTTGGCAATAAATTCTTTAACCAGCGGCTTGCCTTCAAAGTGGTGATACAGGTAAAGGTCTCCGTTCTTTGATTTTTCTAGATCGATGGTAATATGGGGCGGATGATAAAGTGAATCAAAAAGCATCTGGCGATAATCTCTGGCTTTGCGACTTTTTACATAATACTCCCATACACCCTTGTTTTGGTTGAGCCGCTTGCCGGCCACAAACAGGTTATTGCGCGTGATAAAATCCTGATCCACAAATGTGTTGATAAACATAAAATCGTTTAGATTTTCGCGAACATTGTAAACAAAAGCCTGGCCGGTTCCGGTTTTGGCATCAAATTTTTCCCTTTCACGGACATCCCGCAGCCGCTTAAACTCAATCGAGTACTTGCCTTTATTTGCCAGTTCCTCGATATAATGAAAAATCCGCATCCCCAGTGCATAAGGATTCATACCCACGCGCGGCAAGGACGTCACGAAGGCATGCGTCCGGGCGAAATCGACCTCGTGTCCTTCGATGCGGTCATCCTGCAAAAACAGCTTTTCGTGCCAGTAACTGGCCCAGCCCTCATTCATAATTTTGGTACGGATCTGGGGCTGGAAAAATAAGGAGGTCTTGCGAACCACCTCTATAACCGGTTTCATCCAACGGTTTTCTTCCTTGCTTAAAAAATCTGAGTGTTCCAGGATATACTGAATCAAATCCAGCTTTTGATGATTTCCTTCCTCGAGGTGTTTCTTATATATGGCATCAAATTCCGGATATTTTCGAAGCACTTCCGCAAAAAAAGCCTTTTCACCATGTTCCCTGCCGCTTTGGACACAATCGTTGTATCTTTCGATTTCTTTGATGTACTCGTTGATTTTTACCTGTTTTAAAGATTGCAAAAACTCATCAAAATAAAAATCAAGCATTTTCGATTTTTTCGTTACCGGCGGTCGGTTCCAGGCGGCCAGCTCATTGTGATATCCCACCAGGTTATCGATGCTACGGGCAAACTCAATAACATAATCCAGCCAGCGGCCCTTTTCGGATCTGAATTTAGCGATCATGCGTTTATCAGATAACGCACGGCCGGTGAAATCATATTCCCAGGTGTGCCGGAAATACAAATTATTCTGGAAAAAATCGATATGCGCCAGCACATGGTAAAAAATCATGACATTCATCCAGTCCGGATTGTTGTCATTGTAGTATGATATAGCCGGGCGCGTGTTGATCACCGTCTCATAGGGATTGCTGGGATACAGCTCGTAGCGGCCCTTTTCTTTGAGCACTTCAACATCATGAACCCAGTAATCATAAAGGGTCGGGATCATCAGTTTGGGTGTCAGCTCGAGCAAATCCCGATTGGTGACAATATACTCCAGGGTTTCATCCTGAAATTGCAACCCGGCCTCCCGGGCCCGCTCCTTGCACCCTTCCATGATTCTTTTGGTATGCTGGTCGATTAATTCCATAATCTATAATGAATATTTTAGATTGAAGATTGAATATTTTTTGATTTTCCAGTTTACAGCAGCCGTGACCTACTCAGAGATAAGTTTTTTAATACCCTCGATGAGCCGGGGTTCGTCGGCATTTTCCGGCATGACATCCAGCCTGATGAGCTCCGATTTTTCCGTCAGTAGCCCTGATTTTTTTAGATATTTTTCAACCTCGGTGTTGTGCGTCGTTTCCTGTGCATGTTCGGCTATGGAAATGCCGATTCGACTGGCATAACTTAACATCTTTTCCAGTTGCGGAATAGATTCCTTGCCGTCTGTGTCCCAATCATCACCATCGGTGCCATGGAAGATATAAATATTGTAATCCCGGGACAGGTTTTCTTTTTCAACGATTTCATTGACCAGGCGGAAAGCGGAAGATACCTGGGTCCCGCCGGCCACAGCCGAATTGTAGTAAGTGTAGAAATCTTTTACTTCCGAGGCTTCGGTATCATGCAAAATAAAGCGCGTTTCCACCTGCATGGCATACTGGTATAGTAACCAGCTGTATATCATTACATGCTGGGCAACGACCAACTCCGTTGATCTGCCGGCCATCGAACCGGAATAATCGCGCAGAAAAAAGACCATGGCCTGGGACTCATAATCTTTTTCACGGGACAGCACCCGATAGATCATATCTGCAGGCGAAACCAGAAATTGCGAAGGATCAATAGCATTGACATCCGGCAGATTTCCCAGATGTATGTTGGTCTCGACAATTTTTTTCAGGGTGGCTTTTTTATCGAGCAGCTGACCAAAACCGCGATGACGGTCGGTCAGGTCATAGGTGTAGCGCGTAAGAGATCGCTTTTTACCTTTATCTTTAAGATTCGGCAGCTGAAATTGTTCGGTTAGGATACGGCCCAGGTCATAGGCGTTGGATTCCATTTCATGTTGGGCACCTTCTCCCTGTCCCGGACCGGTGCCATCACCTGCATCGGGTTGATGGATCGGCTGCTCACCGATCACCTCACCTTCTTCCCCATCGCCGGAGCCGCCATAAGGCTCTTCTTCTGAGGCTTGCAATGAGGGATCATGGATAAATTTTTCTTCTACGGTGGAAGGCACGACCACGACCTTATCTTTGCCCCCTTTGCCCGGCTTGATCAAACGGCCTACGTTTATTTTGCGCGGAAACCCGTCTTCTTCGCGCTGCTTGTCTCTTTCTAAAAGTTCATCAATGGATCGCAGACTGGTGCTGTGGGTGCTTTGTAAGGCAGTGAGGCCCTGCAAAAACGTCAGATCTTCGTAGTTGTAGATATTTTGAAATTTACGAAAAGATTTAAAGGGACCCGTCTGGCCACTTTCGGGCAGGTGGTGGATGTCAGCAGTTTCCAGCTCGGCCAGAATCTTGCGTTCCTGCTCGGGCGTCAGCCCTTTTTCTTTCAAACGCTCATATAGTTCTTTACTTTTTGGATCCATAATTTCCCCGGACGTTAGCCCTCAGGTTTCAGGTCATAAAGTGGCAGAGGGCATAGGGCAAAGCGCATAGCGTGAAATGCAGACTCTCTTTTTTGATCAAAGCGCCATGCCCTATGCACCATGCGCTATGCCTCATGTACAGTGGGAGAACGCAGCTCCTCGCAAAAATCCCCTGTTTCCACTATTTTTCGTCTTCTTGGGTACAGAAATACTCTATTGTTTTCTGCGCACAGGTTCTGCAGTATCCCAGCTTATTGAGCATGGTTTCGATCATGCGATCGTAAAGCTTCTGATTTTCTTCATTGGTACGGTTGGCCAATGCACCGATTAAACTGCCGGCTCCGGCGATATCGGATTTGAGCCGCACGTCGGTGACGGCTTTTACCAGCTCCAGATTGTCCATAAAGTCGTAATCCGGATCGACGGAGATTTTCTGTCCATAAATTTTTCGAATCGATGTTCGAAAAGATTCACGCTGTTCTTCGGTCTTAAGACCCAGTCGCTCCTCGACACTGTTGATATAACGCTCATCGATCTTTAAGGCCTTCAGTTCCCCGTTTTGCGGGTCTTTGTATTTCCACATCTTGTCAGGACCCAGGTTTTCAGCATCAATCCCGATAATCATGTTGACATAATTCATGACATCTTTGCGAATGGCATAGGGCTCGTCCATGTATGCATTAAACATCTCAGTCATAATTCGCTCGCGATACAATCCTTTGCCGGTCTTGAGATCTTCAAGGTATTTGGAGCGGTCATTGGCTTCGGTCACGTAATCCAGCACAATGCGTTCCAGCGCCTTAAAGATGTCATAGGCGAACATGCATTGACCTTCATTGGTTTCAGAGCTTTCAATCAGCAACTGGATGGCACGGCCCAGATTTCGTTGCCCCAGACCTTTCTGGCCAAAACGGTTGATGATCTCCGGATCCTGGTTGAGGGTGTCGATGACTTCCGCCAATGTTTTGATGCTCTTTTCGCCGGCCACTTCTCCGGCGGCCAGTTTCATGGTTTCCACCGGCGTTAGTTTTTCAGAGCGCGGCAGGCGGCTTAGAACGGAAGTAACTGAGGCGGCATAATTCAAATTGGGATCCTGATGCAAATCTTCACGGGTAAGCGTGGTACGGGTTTCGCTGCCGATAGCATAGCCGGTCAACTGTTTTTGAAGTTTGTAGTTCGTGTTGTGGGAAACATAGCAGATCCGGCAGCGGTCGACGATGGGCGCTTCCTCTTTTTCTGACAAAAAACGGTGAAATTCGGAGTTGTTGCTGGTGGCCACGATCAAGGTGTCAATCGGCCATTTGAAGCCGTCGATTTCGATGTTGCGGTTTTGGATAACACCCAGATAAACCTGGACCAGGTCTTTTTTGTTTTTGTAAATTTCATCGCTGAAATGAATCCCGCCACCGGCTACCCGCGCCAAGGCGCCCCGGCGCAAATCAAAGCGATAGGGGTTGTTGGTATCGGTGATATGCAGCAAGCGCTGAATCGACTCTTCGCCCAGCAGATCCACAGCTGAGGAGGTGATTTTATCTTTGGCCGGATATTTTCCGGTCACGGTGCCCAGGCTTTCGGTCAACGGTACCGGTGTGATTTCGATGTGTTTGAGCATTTCATCGATGTTTCCGTCGCAGTGATTGCGGAGATCGTTCCAGATATAGCCGCTACAGGCGCCTAACGGCCGATAATTCATATATAGTTGTTCAAGATCCTTATCGGAAAAGCCGACCTGTTTGGCTAAATATTCCCTTGTTTCGTCCGGGTCATCAAACAGATTCATAGCCAGGATCATGGGATCTTCATAGGTCTGGGATTCAATTGTGGAAATTTTGCCGTAATTGCCGAGCTTGTCCAGATTCAAGAACTTATACGTAAACTTGCGGTTTTTCCCCTGGGCCAGAAAACTACGATATTTACCTGCCAGAAATTCCACAAAAAATGTTTTGCCGTTGCCCGGTTCACCGACAAGAACAAAGGCCATTTCCTTTGAGGAACCATTTTCGGCTGCATCTTTCACGTATGAAACGAAACTGTTGATTTCATCATACATACCGATAACGTGTTTGGCCCCATTGCGGAAGATCTTAAAATCATAGGTTGTCTTGCCGTTCACCACCACTTTTTCGATTTCACTCTCCAGGATCATGCGGGAGACGCCCTGGAAAGCATTCTCAAACCGCAACTTGTCGTCCTTGACAGCGGCCATGTGTTGGTGAAGCGTGCTTGAATTTTTAGGCATTTTTCCTCCCATCGTATATGGTTGTTAAATACATCTTTTTTCAGATTTTGGCCCAAGCTGCTGGCTTCTGATTTTCTCACAATTCAAACGTGTTGTCTAAATCATGAACAACTGAGGGGGTGCTGTTTTCACTTTCGGGCAGGAAAATACAGGCTGGAATGTCAAAATCTAGGCGAATAACAAGTCCATCATAACCTTAACGCCTCTTGTTCCCTACCCAAAGGTGTAATCATCAATCCAGCTTTGGCAACAATGATTTTGTAAAAATTAACGCCTTTTTGACGTTATGTTGTACTATTTTTTGGCAGCGTTATCTTAATTTAAAACCATTTTCTGAGTGTTCAGCGCGCCTTTCGGTCATATCGTCTAACAGCCGATTTTCGGCGATACGGCTAAGTCCTGATAATTGCTTTATTTTTACATATAAACAGACCGTTGCAAACCCATGTCAAACCCTATTCAGTCGGGTGAATAGATCCGTCCCTTACAACACATCTACATGTATAGATGCAAAAACAATACCATTGGTATCAAAATATTTAATTAAATCGAATAATAAAGGTTCACGTTTTGAGGTCAGATGACAGAAGACAGAGGACAGATAACAGAAGTTAAAACTGCGAGGATCAAAAATGGGTCTGACATCTGTCCTCTGTTATCTGTTGATTGAGTGTTTACGGACCAGTATCAACGTGTTGCCGATGACGCTGATACTGCTGAGAAGCATGGCGCAAACCGCCACGAGTGGATTGAGCAGGCCGCTCATTGCAATGGGGATACTGATGGTGTTGTACGCGAAGGTAAAGACCAGATTCTGATTTATTTTTCGATTGACCTCGCCGGCAAACGTCAAAAAGTCTATGATCTGTTCGGGTTCAGCTCGCATCAGGGTTACGGCAGCCACCTCTTCACCCAGGTGCGCCCCGGAGTGGACTGCCACTGAAAGCTCTGCCTGTGCCAGGGCCGGGGCGTCATTGATGCCGTCACCGACCATGGCGACAAGATGGTTTTGTTGCTGCAAGGCTTGAACAACGGCGGCCTTTTCTTCAGGCAACTGACTCCCGTGGGCCTCGTCAATGCCGATGGCCCTGGCAACAGCCCGGGTTGTCGCGTCTCCATCGCCGGAAACCAGTTGGGTCCTTAATCCGCGCTGCCGCAATTCTTCAACGGTCTTTTTGGCGCCTTTGCGGATGGTGTCGCCAAAAACGAAAATAGCGGCAGGCCGATCTTCGATACCCATAAAAACATATGAATCGGTTGATTCTAACTGTAAATGGTTGAAATCGATATATTTTTTAAAGTCAGCAATGATTTCCCCAAAATAGCTCAATGACCCAATCTTTAAATTGCGGCCTTCAAAACTGCCGGATATGCCGATTTCGGTTGTTTGAACCTGATCGATTTTGACTGTTTGCAGTCCTTTTTCATGGGCCTGGCGCCGGATTTCCTGGGCGATAAAATGGTTTGAATTTTTTTCAAGACTGGCCGCCAATGTTAACATCTGATCTTTGTCATGGGAATCCAACACCATAATTTCCTGTAAGGTCCAGTTACCGTGTGTTATTGTACCGGTTTTATCAAATATGAAGGCGCTAACGCGTTTTGCTATGTCAAAGGCCGCAAAATCCCGCACCAGAATTCCTTTTTTACCGGCAATCGATATCCCGGCCACCCGCGCCAGGGGAATGGCGATTCCCAGTGCACAGGGGCAGGAGATGACCATTACGGTCACGGCTCTCAAGATCGAATCTTCCAGCGATACACCGCTGACGGCGCATATGATGGCAGTGACTGCCGCCAGCAGGAGAATAATAGGAACAAACCATTGCAATATAACATCGGTTTTGCCTTCGATGGGCAATTTGGTGAGCAGCGTTTTTTCAATGACCTGCATCATCTGCCCGAAGGTGGCGTCAGTGCCGACTTTTTCGGCGACGGCTTTCAATTCGCCCTGCTGAACCCGGGTCCCACTTCTGATAAAATCACCGGGCTTTTTGACGACCGGCACAGGCTCGCCGGTCAGCGAGGATTCATCCACCGTACCACTACCGCTCACAATGTGCCCATCGGCGGGTATGATTTCGCTTTCGACCACACGAAAGCGGTCACCAGTTGCCAGCTGTTCGATGGCTACATAACGACCGTCGGGGAAATCGCGATAGCATATCCTGACTTTGGTGGGCATCAGCGCAAAGAAATTTTCCAGATCCACCAGTACCTTTCTTTTGGCCCGACGCTCCAGCGTTTTACCCAGTAGCACCAGAGTGATCAGCATTGCGGCGGTGTCATAATACAGATGAAGGCTCCCGTTAAAAAGGTTAAGAGTGCTGTAAACGTACGCGCTTAAAGCGCCGATAATGATGAGTGTTTCCATGCTGAAGGCCGCATTGCGCAGACCCGCCCAGGCCTTTTTATAAAAATCATATCCGCCATATGCCAAAACGGCGGTTGCCATGACAAACATGGGCCAGGAAATTTTAGCCGCATTTTCAGCCGAAAAATTTGTAAAAAATCCGGTGTAGAGGGCAAACGACAGCATCATCACGTTCATGGTCAAAAAAGCCGAGACCGCGAATCGCACAAATTCTTGCGATGACCCTTTGGTTTTGCCGGGTTCAATCGCTGTGGTTGCCCGGTATCCCAGTTTGTTGATACTCACAGTGATTTGATCAGGAGAGATTTTGATGGGGTCGTAGACTACCTGCAGCCGGTCTGTTGAAAAATTGCAGTTGGAATCAACAACCCCCGGCGTTTTTTTCAGGGACTGATCGATGACCCATGCGCAGGCCGAACACCACATATTGTTGACCAGCAGTTTGAGTGTCAGGACGTGATTTTCGGCCACCGATGCAGAAGTCGAGGCAGCTTCCGGCTGCAGGCTGTCCGTTCTGGGCCCCTTACTTTGCGATACTTCAATGAGTTGTTCTTCGGAAAGAGGGATAATGCCTTTGGCCTGGCACTCTCTGAACAGTTCGGTTTCTCGAAAGGTCTCAGGATTCGGTGAATCCGTGGCTTCCATCAGAATGGTGAACACCTGCCGGCAGCCATTACAGCAAAATGCATATGTGTTTCCTGAAAACATGGCTTTGACGGTTCCGTATCGTAACGGCAAACCACACAGGTCGCATGTCTTGGAGGTGGTTTTTGGGTTGGATTCTTTAGTCATGGAGTGTTGGAGCTACTCATATTTTGGATTTTAGATTTTGGATTTTGGATTTAATGAACAACTGAATATCTGGGTATCAATTTCCTGTAGTCTTAATCCGCAATCTAAATTCCACAATCCAAAATCAAAATGACTCCATTACTCCAGGAAAAAAGATTTTTATTCACGCGTGCCAAGAGACTTGACATAGGCAACAACCCGCCAGCGATCATCGACGGTGATGGTCGCATGCAGGGGCGGCTGACGGCCTCCGGGGACACCGTAGCTGACATTTTTGAAAAGCACACCGGCAGGGCTGTCTTGGACTTTGGCGCTGCGCAGATCGGTGGGCAGCGGGGCAAAGCTTTGACCAACACTGCCCTTGCCGTCGTATTTGTGACCATGGCACTGGGCGCAATAGATCAAATATACGGCTTTGCCGCGAGCAATGACAGCTGGTTGGGTCAAATCTAGAGGGGACTGAATATCGGTTCCGGCCGATACCCGAAAGATGGCTTCGCCACCGTTCACCGGGACCAGACCGGCTTCTTTGATCAGAAGCGGCTCTTCGTAGGGCCGCACGGCCGGTGTTTCACGCATACGACCATAACGGAAATTGTTGTCATAAAAAACAAGTGCATTGTAGACCACCAGGATAACAATGGCGACACCAATCAATAAGCCGATTACTTTTTTCATTTATTCTAAACCCTTAAAAGGAATGATAAACAAATGTTTGGGGTTTTCTTCCTGCCCCTGCTCTTTGCGCACATGTTGAGCATAAGGTAATGGGTAATACGGATCCCATATTGCAAAGGCAGACTCCGCGGGAACGTCCTTGATCGGCCGATAATCCCAATCAGGCTGGCCCAGATCTCCGATAACCGTAAACGCCAGCCACCCCTGGAACAAGACAATGGCGACAAAAAAAAGGACAAATAACCAGGTTTTGATAGCGGATGTTTGATGATCCGGATGTTCCATCAGATTTTTACTCCTAATGTCCCGATTAAAATGATATAGGCCAACCCCCAGATGATAGTTCCAACCAGTATAAGAATTGCAATCAGGGGAAAAGGTGCATTTCGGCCTTGAATACCGCCGGGAAATTCCTCGATAATGCGGGCTTCGCGCTCTTCAGAATCTTTTCGGCGAATATAGTAAAATCCCAGACCGATAATAAACAGCACAATCGTTGCCAGTGCCGGTAAAAAGTACATGGCAAAATGCTGAACGCCCAGTAAGTAAAAATATCTCATAACCGGCTTCCTTTAGCGTGCTCATTCTGCAGAGTCATTACTGCATGCCCTTCATCAGGGAAAAAATCACCACGGCCGCTGCACTTGCCAGGCATAAGCAGACCAGCGTCAATAGTGCATAGGTTTGAATGCGCGCAAATCGCGGCATTTTTACCGGTTGGGTTTGCAAATCATTTTGCAATGGTAAAAAACGCGCCCGTTGCTGGTCTTTAAACTGACCGTTATTCAGCGCCCAGAAAAACACCGCCAGGCTAATAATAAAACCCGCAGCCATGTATGCAATAAAGTAAGGGTAGTACATTTTTTACAACTTAATCTTAGTGGTTTTTACTGACAGCTCTTTTTTTATCGTTCTGCTTCTGCTTTCTTCAAACAATTGAAAATTTAATATTGAAAATTGAATATTTAAGGTCCGCCTTCGGCGGGTTTTTGATTATTCAATATTGAATCGACAATATTCAATAATTAGACTAGGGTTCCCAGGCCGCATCAATACCCCGCGGCTCGCTATTGGCATCACTCTGGTTGATAAAATAAACCGCGATGTAATCACCGACCTCCCAGAGCTTCTGGGATTCCAGCTCTTTTTTGAAATACGGCATGGCGGTTCCGGTGATACCGTTCATCAGCTGATAATAGATGATTCCGCCGGATATTTCACGACCCTTTAAAATCGTGAAATTCAACGGTGGCGGATATATCCAGGGCTGGCCCGGGCCCATGCCGTCTCCGATCGGTCCGTGGCAGCCGATACAATTATTCTGATAAATTTTGTGCCCCCGCTGCAAGCTGGACTCGGTGGTCGGATATGGATTCGGTATGTTGCGCCATCCTTCCGGCACGATTTCAGCCAGCCAGCGGGCGTTCTCATCGGGCCCGGCTTCATAAGCCTTGATGGATTCCGCTTTCCAATAACGCTGGCGCTCCATGCGCCGGTCGGCATTCTTGTATCCCAGACTTTGAATGTACTGGGTTAGTTTTTCGATGCGCTCCATACCCAGCCACTCGAATGGGGGCATAATCGAGCTGGGCCGCGTATAGCGCGGATTGATAAAATGGGCGATGTGCCAGTCATCCGGATGCTCGCCGCCTTCCTGGGACAGATCCACACCGGTGCGCTGGGATCCCAGCGCCACGGGCTCATCGGCCACATAATCGCCGGTTTGGGCAATGCGATGTGCGCCGTGTACCCAGTCGATTGTCCGAATGGACTGACTGTGACAGTAGACGCACCCGTTCTCCAGATAAATTTTGCGGCCTTCATTTTCAATTGCCGTGCGTGCGCGAAAAATTTCAGAAGGTGTCTTATCCTGGGTGGCATAGGGCCAGTAAACGACCGTCAACGTAATGGCCGCCAGTAGGGCCAGGATGCCCGTTAAAATGACAGTCGGGGTCATTCTCATGTTGCAGCTCCGCGATTAAAATATAACGATCGGATTATGTTGTATAATCCGATATATGCGCCAAGCATAATAAACAATCCCAGCGAGGCTCTTAAAACATAATAGGGTTGAATCATGGGCAGGGTTCGATAAAGGGCTTCACCGTTGTACCAGGCATTGCCCTGAATGAGCCCGACGATGGTTAGAACCACCGCAAACCCAGTGACACCGATTAACACCAGCCAGTATTGGACGTCTGCCAAGAACTTGCTGTACAGAGGCTTGCCCGTTATTTTAGGCAGAATAAAATACAGCCCGCCCAGTGCGGTCACGCCGGCAAATCCGAGCACACCGATATGGGCATGGCCGACCACCCAGTTATTAAAGTGGGTGATGCGCTGCACATGCGGCAGGGCCATCATCGAGCCCTGGATATTGACGAAGAAGTACCATATGGTTCCTGTCAGCACGAATTTGGCGCCGATATCGGCATGAATCTCCCCCAGTTTGCCTTTGATGGTGTACCATAAGTTGATCAACACGATCATAACAGGGATCACCATGGCCACACTATCGACAATCGATATGGTTTTCAGCCAGGTAGGGACCGGCACCTGCAGCAGATGATGGGTGCCGATGTGAGTATAGACAATGATCAAAGACCAGAATCCCACCAGCGACAGGGAGTGGCTCCAGAGCGGGCTGCGGGTGGCAATTGGCAAGACATAATAGGCTACCGCCAGCCCCATGGGCGTCAGTAACAGCCCGAAAATATTGTGTCCGTAGAACCATAGAAGGATGGCATCCGGGATACCCACTAAAGCGCCGGTGTCGGGCTTCCAGATGACGTTGCCCAGACAATAGGTAATGGATGTCAGCACCACTGCTGCGGTCGTGTACCAGATGGATACATATAAAATGCGCTCTGCTCGCTTCCGGATGGTCATTAAAATATTGAATACGACCAGGGAGAAACTAATCACCACCATAATATCAACCGCCCAGGGCAATTCCGCATATTCACGTCCCTGAGTGTATCCCAGGGATATGCCGATCATACCGGCAGCCACAGTTATGTTCCAGAATATGGCGCTGAACACACCCAGTTTGTGGCTAAAAAGTTCTGTGCGCAGTAAGCGCGGAAAATAATAAAACGCCACTGCTAACAGGCCCGGTGTCACAAATCCGAACAAAACGGCATTGATGTGCATGGGTCTTACCCGGCCAAAATGGATATACTCGATGTTGGCCAAAAAGTCCGGCGCAATCAAGTAACCCGCTCCGATCATACCAAAAGAGGTTGCCGCGGCAAACCACAGAGCAGATGTCAGCGTAAATGCTTTGGCTGTCGGATTACCCGATGGTACATTATTCGTAATGTCAGGTGGCAAATTTGGTTTTTCCATTTTCGCTTCGCGCAGTTACTAGTGTTTTGTTATTCGTTATTATATGACTGTTGTTTTGATATCCATCTTACAAAGCCAATAACAAATAACTATTAACAAATAACTAACTATGGCATGCCAGCCAGCAATCCACGTTGGCGCCCTTTTTGAAATGACACGTGATACACTCATTCATATACCAGGTCTTATGCGGCAGCCGCTGAAGGTTCTGCACCTGTCCGTGACATTCGGTACAGGCAATTTTGCTGTTAATATGGCGCTGGTGGTTAAACAGCACGTGCTCAGCTACATAATTGAGCTTTATCCAGGGTGTTGGTGTATTGGTATTGAAATACTCGTGTTCCTTTTTGATCCACGGGTGATTGGCAATAATGTAGTTGTGGCAGTGCAAACATTTTTCCACCGCCGGTATACCGGGATGATTTGAGTAAGCTACATAGGGGTGGCAGTACTGACACTGGATTTGCTTGATCCCGCTGTGGACATTGTGGCTGAAGGGGATCGGCTGCTCCGGACCAATGGCGCTATATGGCATCTTGTAAAATAAGAAAATAAACACCCCAATAGCCAGCCCGGTGATCAACGTGGTTAAAATGACGATTGCATTTTTACTCAAGGGTTCGATACCTCTTTATAAATTATCAGTCTTTTAAGCCGATGGTTCCAACTGCCCGCTATCAGCAATATTTGGAAAGCGCCTTAAAAAATAGCTTACCGCCATCACCATCAATCCGAAAAAGCCCACCGTAATCAATCCATCGGATACACTCAACGACAACGCATGTGCACCATGGCTCAGCGCCGGTGCCAGCAGCAGCAGATGCTCTAACCAGAATCCGATGATAATGACACTGCACAGAATCACCATAAAAACCGGTTTTGACTTGATCTTTTTATTGATCAGGATGACAAACGGTATGATGAAGCAAACGATAAAAACGGTCCAGGCCAGCTTGCTCCAGGGGACCATCACAGTACGCTCGATGACATAATAGGTTTCTTCCGGGATATTGCCGTACCAGATGACGGTCAGCTGGACATAAAAAAAGTCAGCCCACAGCAGGCAAAATGCAAAAAATAGTTTGCCGATGTCGTGAAAATGCGACGGTTCCAGCCCGGAGGCTTTTCCTTTTCTGATCTGCGTAATGGCCGCCAGGATTATTAAAGCACCCAAGCCCAGATAAAAGGCTTTGACAAAGGAGTAACCGCCAAACAGAGTCGATATCCAGTGCGGGTCCATGCTCATGACCAGATCGTAGCCGATCAGGCTCAACACCAGCGTAAATGCCAGGATATAAAGCCCGGCCCAGACGGTCATTTTCTTTTTGACCTGCTCGATACTACGATTGTTGCGAATCCAGCCCTTGTATATCATCTGCCGGAATGCGCCCTGAGCCTGATTCGTATCCGCGCGAAGTTGCAGCGCATTGTAAAGGTAGGCAAATCCAATCGCATACAGTATGAGCAAACCAATACAATCCCGCGTGAACAGAAACGGGATGTTCAGCCAGACCTCTTTGCCGTGCAGGTCCTCATGCAGCCACGGGAATATATGGGTTCGCCCTAAAAACAAGATCAAAAACAGCACAAATGAGAGCGGAAAAAAAGCCGCAAAGGACTCCGATAATGCCGAGAGCGGGCCACTCCAACGGGCCTTGGTCATATGCATCACCGCTGAAAAGAGAACCGCTCCCTGGGCAATCGCTGACCACAGCAGAAAATTAATCAAATAGGCCTGCCAGGCTTTTTCCGGATGAGGGCTCCTGATGCCGTAAATAAAAGCACCCAATCCAATGATAATCAGTACAATGGATATCCAGCCGATCGGCGATTTCTGTGATGATGTCGTGTTTTTTTCGTTGGATGCCATTTCAATTCTTTATTCTGGTTTAATTGGTTAAAATGCAGATAATGCTGAAAACCAATAGAACCAATAGAACCAATCAAAGTAATTAAACAAATAAAACACTTAGAAGTGGCTTTGAAACCACTTCTAATCGAATACCTTTACTTCCCCTCCGTTTTTCTTAAAAAAATCTTTTAAATCATCCTGCTGCATGGGCTCACACGTAGCCAGCACTCCGAAATGGTCACCCGAGCAGCGCGGATCGTAGTGGTCCAATCCTTTCATGCTGGGCAAGCGCGTCTGGGTGAGCAGACCGATGACATTGCCGAAAACCGCAAAGAGGATGGTAAATTCAAAACCCACAATGAAAAACGGGATTAGCGATATGATCGGTTTGCCGCTGACAATCAATTTCCATTCGAGCGAGCAATAAACGGCCAGGGCAAAACCGCTGATGAGGCCCAGGATGCCGCCGGTTAAAGTAAACCAGCCCACCTTGCTTTTTTTCAGGTTAAGGGCATCCATGATCTTATGGCTCGGAATCGGGCTGTGCACCCGCTGAAACTGGTAGGCGGAATCTTTCAATGCGGCGAGTGTCGACACGACCTGGTCCTCATTTTTAAACAGCCCCATAATATATTTTTTAGCCTGCATGGCTGCCTCCATGGTCGAGAGTTTCTTTCATTTCGGTCATCGAGACCGAGGGCAGATGCTTGGCGAACAATAAAAACATGAAGAAAAACAGGCAAAAGCTGCCCAGCATGATGCCGTATTCGATCATTGATGGCGTGTATAATCCCCAGGCATGCGGCGAAAAGCCGCGCGCCACGCCGCCGATAATAATCACAAACCGTTCCCACCACATGCCGAAATTGACAATTAACGAGATGATAAAAAGCGTTGCGATGGTAGTGCGAATTTTCTTGAACAAAAACAGCAGCGGAATTAACGTGTTGCATACAGCCATGAAGTAAAAGCCCCAGCGATATTCACCGGTTACCCGCCAGCGAAACTGCTCGATTTCAACTGCATTGTGGCTGTACCAGGCGATAAAGAATTCAGTGGCATAGGCAAAGCCGACGATCAGACCGGTAAAAACGATGGTCTTGGCCACATTTTCCAGAACGTCCCTTGTGATGATCTTCTGGTAGCTGAATATTTTACGCAAAGGAATCATCAACGTCAGCACCATGGCCAAACCGGAATGGATGGCGCCGGCCACAAAATAGGGGGCAAAAATCGTGGTATGCCAGCCGGGCACGATTCCCAGCGCAAAATCCCAGGACACGACACTGTGCACCGAGATCACCAGGGGCGTCGCCAGCGCTGCAAAAAACAGGTAGCCGCGTGTATAGTGCCGCCATTGTTCATGCGCGCCGGTCCAGCCCATGGAAAGGATGGTGAATATTTTCTTGCGCAGTCCTTCGGAGCGGTCCCGGATGGCCGCCAGATCCGGCAACAATCCCGTATACCAGAACAGGGAGCTGACCGTCAGATAGGTGCTGATGGCGATTACGTCAAACATCAGCGGGGATAAAAAATTGGGCCACAGCAGCCGCTGGTTGGGATAAGGGATCATGTACATGACCTGCCAGACGCGCCCTAAATGGATAAACGGAAAAAGCCCGGCAATACAGACCGCAAAAACGGTCATAGTCTCCGCCGCACGCGCAATAGGGTTGCGCCATCCGGCTCGGAATAAATGCAGGATGGCGGAAATCAGGGTTCCTGAATGGGCAATTCCAACCCAGAAGACAAAGTTGATGAGATAGGTACCCCAGGCCACCGGATTGTTTTGGCCACCGGCCCCGATGCCGATAAAAATCTGATAGGCCCAGCAAGCAGCGCCGACCAGCACACCCAAAAATAAAACCGCAACGATGGCCCAGTAATACTTCTTAGGCGGCGTCAAAGTGTTCAGTACGGTTTGATCAATGCTCGCGTACGTAAGTTCAGGCATAATAGTTTATCCCAATAAGCTTGCTTCGATTTGCATCAAAATCTAATTTCAACATTCACGCGAGAGTTACTCGTTATTTATCATTGGTTGTCAGAAAGACGATCATCAGCACCTGCAAAACGACCAATAACGAATAACCAATAACAAACAACCAAGAAAGTTTTACGCCTCGTGTAAAACTTTCTTTAGATAGATGACCGCCGGTTTGGTGTTCAAATAGCCCATGGCCTGGTAGGCCCGGGGATCATCCACCATCCTTCTGACCCGGCTTTGTTTATCCATCAAGCTGCCAAAAACCAGGGCATCGGTCGGGCAGGTCTGCACGCAGGCCGGGATCACCTCCCCGTCTTGGATCATGCGCTTTTCATTCTTGGCATTGCTGTGCGCCACCTTGATGCGCTGGATACAAAATGAGCATTTTTCCATGACCCCTTTGCTGCGCACTGTCACATCGGGATTGAGCTGCAGATTCATGGGATCCGGCCACTGCCAGCTAAACCAGTTGAAGCGCCGCACCTTGTAAGGGCAGTTCTGGACGCAGTACCGTGTTCCGATGCACCGGTTGTAAATCTGGTTGTTGATGCCTTCTTTGGAATGGTGCGGGGCATACACCGGGCAGACCGATTCGCAGGGGGCGTTGTCACAGTGCATACAAAGCATCGGCAGAAAGGTGACCTTTGACTTTTGATGCGGATCCTGAAAGCGCTCGATGCTCAGCCAGGTCATCTCCCGTCCTTCGAGCACCCGCTCCTCACCTACAATGCCGATATTGTTTTCCGCATAGCAGGCGGCCGAGCAGGCGCCACAGCCGATGCAGCGATCCAGATCAACCACCATTGCCCAGCGGTAATTTTCATGATCATGGGGCGGATAGAAATCGCGTTTGGGGTCATATCCTTCGGGCAGTGGCAGCGTTAAGGGAAAATCTTCCATGGTCAGACCGTCCCGTTTGGGCATTTTCCCCTGGTTGAGTTGCGTCAGGCCAACGGTCAGCGCAAACGGGCGCTCATGCTGGGTTCGGCTGCCGTACATATAGGCCAGTTCCAACGCTCGGCCGGTTGGACGTATTTTTATTTGATCGGAGGAAAAAAGCGGACCGCCAGAGTCCTTGTCTGCTTCAGGCGGCAAAACGGCCAACGGGTTTACGCCTTTTCCCTGGGCGTAACGCCCATATGCCTGATGTCCCTGGCCGATGTTCATGACCAGCAGGCCGGGGCGGACAAATTCGTTTATGTAAACCGGAGCCTCCAGATTGCCCCATTGCGATTCAATCTGAATGATGTCACCCTGAGTTATATTTTGCGCTGTGGCCGTGTCGGGATGCATACTGACCGGACTTTGCCAGGCCACTCGCGTTAATGGATCCCCAATTTCACACAACCAGGGCCTGTTGGCGCCCCGGCCGTCAAAAAACCGGATGGACGGTTTCGCACTGAATACCAGATCAGAGGCATCCGATTTTACTGATCTGGATAGCACAGCCGTTATTTTTTGCGGCTTTAGGTCTAGTTTGGCCGAATCGGTTGTTGCCATGGAATCGACCGCGCCGCCCACCTGAAGAAGTCGCACCCAACCTTTTTCATCTTCTATTTTGCGCTCGGCCACCAGCCTGGAAAACAGGTATGTCTTATAGTTTTCAGCCGGTTTGTCATTTTCAAAAGCCGTGTTCATGATCACGTCACCGATATGGGGGGCTTGCGTTAAGCGGCCCATAGCCGGCTGCAGGGTGGAGTTGACAGCTTGCCAGCCACTGTATTCATCCCAGGTTTCAAGGGGCATGGCGACCGGAAAAATTAAATCCGCCAGCTGAGCGGTTTCATCCATGAAATTGCTAAAACTAACCACGAACAGGTCGTCCTGTTCTAAAGCCTCTTTTACGCCGCTTTTGGGCGGCAAACTAAAGGCCGGATTGGTGTTGTTGAGAATCAGAACGTCAACTGCATCGGATTGGAGGGCTTTAAAAAATTGCAGCACCTCTGTTCGGTCAGCGGCAATTTCAACCCGGTGGCGATTGTTGAAATCCAGCAATGTTAAATCCGGATCGAGCAACAGATTCAATAAATTAACCGCCACATTGGTCTGCAGGCCCTTTATATCACCCCCGCCGGTATCGGTGCCCAGCACCAGGGGTTTGCGGGCGCCTATCAGCTCGATGACAAGTTTTTCGTAGAATGCCAAAGGCAGGCCCGATGCTTCCAGCACTCGATCCTGGGTGTAGGGGGCCGTTGCCTGAAATAAAGGTTTGCGGAAGGACCATGGCAGCTGTTTGCCTTTGCGGATATCAAGCGCCTGGCGTACCAGGCCTAAGGCCACAATGCATTCGCTGCCCGGCTTACACGGCGCCCAGTAGTCGGCATTGGCACCGGTCAGAGACTGAACCGGGCTCAGATGGTAAAATGGACCTTTTTGACCGTTTTGCAGGGCATGCATGGCTTTAAATTTATAGGCGTACTCAACCGGTGATAACCAGGTTTCCAGAAAATCCGCACCAAAAGATACCAGCACATCGGCGTCCTGCATATGGTAAGAAACCAGCTCTTTACGCCCGAAGACTGTTTCGTTGGCCGTTTTCAGGGTTTCATAGGCAAAGGGCTCAAATATCAGCGGTGCTGAGGTGTTCCATTGTTTGAGCGCATCCGTAAAAAGAGCCAGCTGGCTGTTGCCCACTACTTCGGTCAGCATGCGAATCCGATCCGATCCTTTTTGAGCGGCATCGTGGGTTTTATACTTGAGCATGGACTGGGCTTTGGCAAATGAGATTGGCTGCCACCCGTTTTTATCTCTGAGCAAAGGCGTTTTGATGCGATCCGGGTTGTAGATGGCCTGCAGGGCAGCCTGGCCCCGCATGCAAAGTTTTCCTTTGTTGATGGGGTGCAGGGGGTTGCCTTCAACTTTAATCACACGTCCTTCGCGGTTTTTGGCCATAATGCCACAGCCGGCCGGGCATTCGCGGCATGTCGACGCGTACCAGGTGGCTTTTCCGGTGATCATGTCATCGGGTGCGTGTACGAGTGAAAATAGATTTTTTTCAGAGGGACTGCAGCCGGCCGCTAGGGAAATGCTACCCATACCTGCAATCTTGAGGAAGGTTCGCCGATTCATGTCTAGTACGATCTCCCAGGGTCGAACATAAGACGTGGTTTACCGCTTTTCATTTTAACATCCCAAATGGCGGAATTGCGGCATAAGCGTTGTAGAAAAGACGTTTAGATATTGGAACGTTTTTTAACAACCACTAAACAACAGAGGATATATTTTTGTGTGAATATCAGATTTGCTCTCAGCGATCAACAGCACGTCGGCTTTTTTTTCAAAAGGGCTCTGTATACATTTCAGTGCCGATTTTGTCAATGAGAATGATTCCTAATAAGAAAATAATTTAAGTCTGCAATATTGCCTTGAATCGCTAATAATCTGAAATATTTAGAATTTTTTAAAGCTTTGCCAAAATCTGTTTGGCAGTCGGATTTAAGTGGTTAGATCTGCTATTAGGAAGGTTCTTAAATTGTCAAATAATGGGGAATTGCCAATGAATGATCGTGAAATCATATTAAATAAACTCATGGAAGTTCTCGGTGAAGAAGGTTGCGGCGTCTCCTGCGAGGAAGCCACGGTTTTTCAGGATGATGAAGGCTGGAAATTGATGCTGGAGGGTTTTATGGAGCCCTGGAAGCTGGGCAACACCGTTGAAGAGGCCAAAGCCAGCATCAATGAGTATGCAAAGATGTCATTTGGATTATCTTAATTTCCGTTCGGAAATGGCTCTTTTTCCGCTGAGCGTTGTTTTCCCTTTATAAATAAGGCATAGCGCATGGTGCATAGGGCATAGCGTTTTGATCATTATGAAGCGTATTCAATTCTCTACTCTATGCTCTCTGCCCTATGCTCTTTGCCATTTTGTAGCCTGACACCTGAAACCTTTATTAACCCTGAACCTCTGAACCCGGAACCCAGAACTCTAACCTGCAGCGCGCATGCGCAGATTGATCTCCAGCCGCTCGAGCGACAGCTTGATCACATCCGTGGCTTTGTCGCTTTTATGCATGTAGTCTTCGAAAAACGCTTTTACCGCCGGTGGGTCCTCCATTCCGGCCGTTGGAATAATGGAGGCTACCACTCTTTCATACAGCATCGGGTGAAACTGCTCGATTTTTTCCAGATGCGACGCATACCAGTCCCACAACAGCGGAATGGCATATGGATTGGCGGCCATGGCCACCACCGGGACAAATTTATTTCGGGCCGGCACATTATCCAGAATGTATTGCAGGGCATTTTCAAGCGGCTCTTTTTCCTTAAAACAGCCCAGCGCCACGAGTATATTCATGCGTTCATGCTCCACCTGCGATTGGACAAAGCGCTCATCAAGGGACGCAAACGTCTGCGTGTCACCCGTGAACGCCGCAATCTGCAGGACGCTTTTCATGATATCCGGATGCACCGCCTTACCCCTCATCCAACCGCCAAACTGCTGGGCGGCAAACTCAAATGCGCCCTCTGATCCACTCAGCGCTGCATGCCAGAGCAGCTGCTCCCTTAAAATCGAAGTGGTATGTTTTTCATCAGAGGCGGGTTCAAATCCAATATCGTTGAGCACGTTTTCGAACCAGGGACGAACCAGCGACGCTATTTTTTGCTGCTCATCAATTCCCAGAACCAGACTGGCGTGTTGCAGGTGGTTTGAGATACTGATCAGCGGCAAAAATGCACGCTCATCCCGGTAATGGGCTAAAAAGCCCAGATATTCGCTGAATGGGATATCGCCGCGTTTGCACAGAGAAAAAAGATCGTTTTGCAGGCCCCAACGGTCTTCGGGCGGCAGCGTTTGATCAGCGACGCGTTGACCGAGAGCAGCCAGATTATCCTTGTCTTGGTAGCAAACAATATAAAACCCGGTTTGTTGATCATTGACCTTATACGCATCCGCCTGGCTGGGAATGCCAATTTCATGCGTGGCGCTATTCATTAAAAAAGTTACTCGTTCGGTTTTTGATAGACCGGAAAAAAATTGAATGGTAACCGGTACCTGCCATTGCTGGTCGGAGTCTGCCGGTAGATAACTGAAACGCTCCTGGGCCAGATGCAGTTTGTTGCCCTGTTTATTAACTGAAATCATGGGAAATCCCGGTTGTTCGATCCAGCTTTTCATCATATCGCCGATGGGCTGCTCGGACGCCTGCTCAAAGGCTTCCCACAGGTTGTGACTGGCAGCGTTATCGTACTCATAGGTTTTGAGATAGTCCTGCAACCCTTTTTGGAAGCTTTCGGCACCGATATAGCCTTCGACCTGGCGTAGTATGCTGCCACCTTTGCTGTAGATAATCGGGGCTGTGCTGACATTGATCACCACATGCTCGCCGCCCGGAATCTCGATGGCAAAATTTTCAAGAAGTGCATCCCGTGCCATGGCGCTGCCGGTGCTGCCCCATAGAAACTGCTGCCAGGTTTCCCACTGAGGGTAATAGTGAGCGACAACCCCATAACCAAAATAGGTGGCAAAGCTTTCGTTTAACCACAGATATTTCCAATCTTCGGGCGTGACCAGATTGCCGAACCACTGATGGGCAATTTCGTGGGCGATGACTTCACAGATGCGCTCCTGACCGGATTTAGAGGTAATCTCCGGATAATGCAGCAGTAAATTTTCACGAAACGTGATCGCCCCCCAGTTTTCCATGGCCCCGAACGCAAAATCAGGGATTGCAATTAGATCCATTTTGGGCAGTGGATAGGGGATGCCGTAATACTTCTCGCTGAAGGCCAGCGATTTGCGTCCGAACTCCAGGCCGAACTTGGCATAGGGCTTCATTCCGGGTAATGTGGCCACCCGCACCCGGGGATCTTCGGTGTCCTGCGTAAATTCAAACTCACCGACACCGAAAAACACCAGATAGGTGGACATTTTGGGTGTTTGTTCGAAGGTCACGCGTTTTTTGCCGTCGTCTAAGGGGGATTCTTCTTTAAGCGCGCCATTTGATATCGCCACTTTGTCGCTATCGATATCCATGCTGATGTCAAAGGTCGCCTTTTTGGCCGGGTGATCCATGCACGGAAACGCTCTTCGGGCGTCGCTTTCTTCGAATTGGGTAACCGCGATATAGTCGCTTTTGCCTGAATGGGTATATTGACTGCGATAAAACCCGGCCATCTTGTCGTTGATATGCCCATCATATCGAATCTGAATGCGGATGGCCCCTTTTATTTTTTGGGGAAGGTGAATCTGCAATTCTTCTTTTTCTGTGTCTGTTTCAAATTGACATTCAACCCATTCGCTTTTGTGCTCAACGGCACAGTTTATGATGTCCAAATCAAGAATATTGAGCCGCAGCGATTCGATGGCCGTTGGCGCTTCAACCAGAAGTGTTACCTGGCCGGCAAACGTAAACTGCTTCAGGTCGGGAATCAAATGAATGCGATAATTTTGCGGCTTAACGTCCTGCATGGCTTCCTCCTCGGGGTGATTCCTTGGAAAGAGATAGGATTGACAGTTTGCCCTAAATGGTATTCTCACCGCTTTCCAGACCCATATTTCAAATTAGGGAATTGCGGCATACGTGGTTGTAGAAAAAAACGTTTGAATAGTGTAACGTTTTTTTGACAACCACTAAAAGATGAAGAAATATAATGAAATCAAACGACCCTGTCAAATTCGGTCGGTCATTACGGCTCTGTACCGTTTCCTTTTTTTTCATTAATATACCAAGCTGGCTTTGAGGATCGGTTATTCGTTATCTGTTATTGGTTATTTGACTCTAGCCTTTATGCAATTGATCGGTTATGCATATTTGTCAACACGAATAACCAATAACAAATAACAAACCGGATATTACCTAAATTGTAACTTTAGACATATTAGGACCGTTTAAACCAGCCGTAACTTAGAGGTATACAGGGAGGTTACGATGAGCACGATCGTTGAGTTTTCAATTTTCCCGCTGGACAAGGGCGAAAGTTTGAGCCCGTATGTCGCCCGCGCCCTCAAACTGATACAAGACAGCGGCTTGCCCTACGAGCTCAATCCCATGGGCACCTGCGTGGAGGGGGAATGGCAGGAAGTGATGGCCCTGGTGAATCGCTGCTTTCAGGCGCTTGAAAAAGACTGCAACCGCATCACTCTCTCGCTGAAAGCCGATTACCGCAAGGGCCCCACCGGTCGCATGAAAAGTAAGGTGGCGTCGGTCAGAGAAAAATTAAAATAGCGGCCTAAGAGAGATTTTAACAGACAATTTATTTTGACTTAGATACGTTAGCCATAAAATATAGCTATTGCGTGTCATCCTGATGTTCCGGCATTCGCTGGCGCGCAGCAAGAATCGGAAATATACGCACAAGCGGTTCGTCACCACGAGCTTTCTGGACGACGCTTCTAAGACCTTCTTCAAAATCAGGGGCTAATTTTCTTCCACTCATTAAGATGATGGTAATGGCAGCTTCAGGCTCCACACTGTTTCGGCCCTGGGTAATGAGCTCTACCTCTGGCCAGTCGCTGATGTATTTTTGCACGGCCTCCCTCACGTGTGGCGCCAACTGATATTCTACCGGTCGATCTTGGCCGGTACGCCTTCCTTCTATCATTTGACCGACCAGCGGTGCGATTAACAAAGCTAATAAGAGAAACAACAGCATTGTGGCCCTTCGGACCCAAATCGGCAAGCCAGCGCCTTGACGGGAAACGTGCACTTGCAATATTCGGAACACGATTGCCGCTCCAAGTATGATAGCGACAAGGTTGGTGGTCAGCAGGATGGCGGCATTATAGGAGATTAGTGGTCTTCCGTGCGTCAGCGCAAGACCCACAACCGCAAGAGGGGGAACCAGTGCCGCTGCAATGGCAACACCTGCGATCGTTGTCATCACATGGGATCTTCCTATAGCGTAAGCCGCTGTCATCCCGGAAAAAAACGCGATACCAAGATCCAGCAAATCAGCTTTGCCGCGTGCTTCGATTTCCAGAGTCGGTTCGAATCCGGGGTTGAGCGCCCCAAAAATCAATGAAGCTGCAAAGCCTATCCCAATGCCAATAAGGGTAACTGCCAGACTCCTTCTGAACAGGCTAAAATTCCCTTGAACGAGCGAACAGCCTGCAGCAACAAGCGGTCCCATTAGCGGCGCTACCAGCATAGCACCAATAACGACGGCGGTTGAGTCCGCCAGCAAACCTAATGACGCCAGCGAAGTGGATAACACCATCATCATGATGAAATCTATGTTTGCTTGGGCGTTTTCCTCGAGCTGCTGCACAAGTTCCAGCCTTTCATCGCGCTCTAAGGTTGGAAACGCACCGAGGATTTTATTAAATCCTATCTTGTTAAAGGACATGTTTTTACCTCCAAAATATATCAGATTTCAATAAACACTTTACCCTTTGGTTTCAGATGGACTAAAATTAATTGAATCGTCAAGACTGCGTAAATGCAGATCGCGTTGAGGAAAGGCAATCTCAATTTTTGCATCCCGGAAACTTCGGTCAATCTCCTGGTGAAGTGCACTGCTTACCACCAGCCTGTGGTCGGCATCCAGAACCCAGATGCGAAGTTCGAATTCCAAGGAGCTTTCTCCAAAATTCAAGAATAGCACTTGCGGGGCGGGCTCTTCGGCTACATCTGAATTTTGCCTGGCGCAAGCCATCAGCGTTTCTATCACCAGTGTAATGTCCGAGCCATAGGCCACTCCCACGGGAATGATAAGCCTCACGCGGCGATCGCTAAGCGTCCAATTCGTCACCTGATTAGACACTAGATCGGCGTTGGGAATAATCACATCTGCCTGGTCGAAGGTTTGGACGGTAGTGGCCCGAAGACCGA
>JASFIV010000015.1:0-32969 GCA_050122475.1 Desulfobacterales bacterium
ACGATGCCGGTAAACCGGTGCCCTGGAACGAAACCCGCTGGGCAGACGATGAGTTCTCCAAACTGCTCAAAGAAGCCAACGGACTGATCAATGTGGACGAGCGCCGCAAGGTCTTCTGCAAATTGGAGGATATCCAGCAACAGCGCGGATCCATTGGAATTCCTTACTGGAGAAACGCCTGGTATTGTCTGAGAAAAAATGTCACCAACGTATCGGGTGTTCCATCGTTGTACATTACCTTCAATGATGCTTGGCTTGCGTAACACAAAACCTAAATGGCTCAGGCGGTCTTTACGATCCGCCTGAGCCTGCCACAACTACCAATCAATATTGAAAATCGGGGTATCTTTACCCCGATGTCGGATGGAAAACCGCGGGGTAAATCATGGCAAAATTTATTGTTAGGCGTATTCTTTTGCTCCTGCTGACCATGGTGCTGGTGTCGATGGCCGTTTTTTTGATTACCGAATCTTCGCCGGGTAATGTGGCCCGCAATGTCCTGGGCGCATTTGTGACCCCGGAACAGGAGGCCTCGTTCCTGGCGCAGGTGGGCCTGGATAAACCCGTCTATGTCCGTTACTGGTACTGGCTCTTCGGCAGTGAAAGCTCTGCCGCCCGCAAAGTCGGAATGCCGCTCAAGCGTGTCACCACCAAAGATGGTTTCCAGGAGTGGTGGGCGGTGCGGGACGATGGCGCCCTGGTGCGCTGGAAACTTGACGGTGAGGATCTGTACGCCATTGCCCGACTGGAGTCCGTGGGTGTCGACACCAGATATAAAAACAACGAAAAATGGCAGACCGACGAAAACGGCAAAAGCGAGTTCTGGGGCGTTGATGATGCCAACCATGTGGTGCGCTGGGAAAAAGGGACGGATAAAGAGGTCTGGACCTTTATTATCGGTACCGGATGGAAGAAGAGTTCCGGCGGCGCCATGGAGTATATCCCCCTGAAAAAGGGGTTTATACGGGGAGATCCCGGTGAATCCTTTCGTACGGGCCGGCCGGTTTCCGACAGTATCTGGACGCGCCTGCGCAATTCGCTGTTTCTGGCCGGAACGGCTTTTATTATCGTCATGCCCCTGGCGCTGGCTCTCGGAATTCTGGCAGGATTGAAAGAAGGCAGTTTACGGGATCGAGCGCTTTCGATCGGCGGCATGATGTTTTCAGTAACCCCGGAGTTTGCCACCGGTATTTTTCTGATTCTCATCTTCGCCGTCTGGCTGGGTTGGCTCCCGGGTGCCACCGTCATTGGTGAAAAGGCGCCCTGGGAACGACTGGATATGGTCATCCTACCCGTGCTGACGTTGACGCTGATCGAATTGGGCTACATTTTGCGCATTACACGCGCCAGCATGGTTGAGGTCATGAAGTCACCGTATATCCGCACTGCCTATTTGAAAGGCTTGCCTTATTGGCGAATCGTGTTCAAGCATGCCTTGCGAAACGCATTAATGGCGCCAATCACGGTTATCATGTTGCACGTCAACTGGCTGATGGGCGGCATCGTGATTGTGGAGGTGGTCTTCGGCTATCCCGGTCTGGGCAAATACCTGCTGGATTCCGCCATGTTTAAAGACATCAATGCCCTGGAAGCCGGAGCCATGATTCTGGTGTCGGTTGCCGTCCTGACGCAATTGTTCGCCGACATTATTTATACGTTTTTGAATCCACGTATTAGATATGCCTAACCCGGATAGGCCGGGATTTAAGTTAATTGTTATCAGATCTTCGGTGAATTCAGCCTTAAGCGCATCGGTTTATACCACGAATAACCATTAACGAATAACAAATAACCATTCATTAAGATGGAGAAATCATGGCGATAGCGGAACAAGCAACTACTCCGGACAAAGTTGAACAAGCAAAGGTTAAGATTGAGGAGGCAAAGCCGGGAATCTTTAAGCGCATGTGGTCCGGGCTTTCGATTGTTTTCGCATCCAGAATAGCAGTGGCCGGGCTGGCCATTGTCCTGTTCTGGGTCATCGTGGCGATTTTTGCGCCGTTATTTACGCCTTACGGCCCGCTCGAGCAGGACTGGAAAGCACCGAATCAGGGCCCATCAGCATCCCACATCCTGGGCACCGATGAGCTGGGACGCGACCTGTGGTCCCGCTTAATTTATGGTGCCCGCGTGGTGCTGGTGCTGATGCCGATAACGGAAAATTTCTGGATACCCGGCGGAACCGCGATCTGGGGGGTGATTGTTGCCCTGATTGTCGGCGCAACGCTTGGATTGATGGGGGGCTATTACGGCGGATGGATGGATGAAATCATCATGCGCCTTTTAGACGCCATGATGGCGGTGCCCATCATATTGCTATATATGATTATCATGGCGGCCCTGGGTGCTTCGGCCGTCAATGTGGTCATAGCGATCACCATTGTCGGAACACCCGGCATTGCCCGGCTGGTGCGAAGCCTTACCCTGGATATTCGCACGCGCGAATACATCCGCGCCGCCGAGACCCGGGGCGAAAACCCTTGGCATATCATGTTTTTTGAAATCCTGCCCAATGCCCGGGGTCCGATCATCATCGATGCCATGCTACGGGTGGGGTATGCCATCTTTGCTATGGGGACACTCGGATTTTTAGGCCTGGGAATTCCGCCACCGTCTCCGGACTGGGGCAGCATGGTGGCCAAAGGACGCGAATTTATCCTGCAAGGCAGTCCGTGGGCGGCCCTATGGCCTTCAATCGCCATCGCCTCTCTGGTGGTCGGCTTAAACCTGCTGGCCGATGGCCTCAGGGAAGAATCGATGCGGTATCAATAACCATTCATGGTTTTTGATAGGTACTGGAGTATTGGAGTATTGGAGTAAAGATAATATCAACTTTTTTTTGAAAGGCAGATAACAATCCATGCAAGAAACCAGCACATCGACAAACGATATGGTTCTTAACGTCGATAACGTCCAGATAAACTACGAAACCCGCAAAGGCGATGTGGAAGCCATTCAGGGTGTCTCCTTTAAAGTCAGACAGGGCGAAACTGTCGGCCTGGTGGGTGAATCCGGATGCGGCAAAAGCACGATTGCTTTCGGGATCGTCAATTTTCTGGGACCTAACGGTAAAATCATGGAAGGCAGTATCCAGTTTCAGGGAGAGGAGCTGGTGGGAAGATCTGAGGAAGAGCTCAAGCGACTACGAGGAGACCGGATTTCCATGGTGTTTCAGGACCCGATGCAGGCCCTCAACCCATCGGTGAGACTGGGCGAGCAATTGGCCGAAGTCCTGACTTGTCACAGGGATATCTCTCACGAAGAAGCCTGGCAAAAATCGATTGACATGCTCAAGCGGGTGAACATGCCGGATGTTGAAAATGTGATGACACGTTATTCACACCAGATTTCCGGCGGCCAGCAGCAGCGGGTCGTTATCGCCATGGCCATGCTGAACAACCCCGCCCTAATCATCATGGATGAACCCACAACTGCGCTGGACGTCACCGTTGAGGCGGCCGTGCTCGACCTGCTCGAGGAGCTCAAAAACGATTTCAATGCCGCTAATATCTTCATCACCCACAACCTGGGGGTAGTTGCGCGGGTCAGCGACTATCTTTGCGTAATGTATGCCGGCCAGATGGTGGAAAGCGGGCCCCTGACAGAGATTTTCCGAGATCCGCGGCACCCTTACACCATGGGATTGCTGGCCTGTGTGCCGCGACTGGGGGATAGCAAGCTGGAATCGCTGCTGCATCCCATCCGGGGCCGTGTGCCGCCTCCGGCTGAACGCTCCAAGACTGAATGCATTTTTGCACCCCGCTGCGAATATGTCACCGAGGACTGCCGCAAAGCGCGCCCGGGCTTTGAGCAAATCACCTCCGAACATGTGGCCCGCTGCATCTACGCGGAAGAAATTAAAGATCGCGCCCGAACCCGTAGACGGAAAAAAGCGCCCGAAGACGTTACCCAGGATGACGCCCCTAAAGAAGATTTGCTCAGCTTTGAACATCTCAAAGTCTACTATCCCCAAGAATCCAACTCGGTGGTCAGCCTGTTTGGCATGGGGGAAAAGAAATATGTCAAAGCGGTGGATGATGTCAGCGTTCGAGTGGCAAAAGGACGAACGCTGGGTGTTGTCGGGGAGTCGGGCTGCGGAAAATCCTCTCTGGTCAAAGGACTCATCGGTCTCGAGCCGGTAACCGACGGTGAGGTGCAATTTATGGGCATTGACACCACAAGGCCGGTGACAGAGCGGGATACGAACCTGATCAAAGAAATGCAAATGGTCTTCCAGAATCCGGATTCGACGCTCAATCCTTCCTTCACAGTAGGTTCGCAAATCGCCCGGCCGATCAAACGTTTTAAGACCGCGCCCAAAGATCAGGTCAAAGGCGAGGTCGTCAAACTGCTTAAAGCGGTGCGCCTGCCGCCCACATACTATGACCGCCTGCCGCGACAGCTCAGCGGCGGTGAAAAACAGCGCGTCGGCATTGCCCGTGCTTTGGCCAGTCGACCGGATTTAATTATCTGCGATGAGCCGGTTTCCGCGCTGGATGTCTCGGTTCAGGCCGCAGTCATCAACCTGCTCTTAGAAATTCAACAGGTCTTTGGATCATCGATGATTTTTATTGCCCATGATCTGAGCGTGGTCCGCTTTTTTTCCGACGATATTGCTGTCATGTATCTAGGGCAGATTGTAGAGCTCGGCCCGGCGGATGCCATCTATGAACCGCCGTATCACCCCTATACCGAAGCCCTGCTCTCGGCCGTGCCCATCCCGGACCCGGATGTCGAGCAAAAAGAGATCCGCCTCAGCGGTAACGTGCCCAGCGCGCTGGATCCGCCGAGCGGCTGTCGCTTCCATACGCGTTGCCCCCGGCGCCATGAACTGCTACCGGATGAAGGTAAGATCTGTGAAAAGGAATCACCCCCGTGGCAAAACTCGCAAAGGGGACATCGCATCCTGTGCCACATCGCCATCGAGGAACTCGCCAAGATTGATCCAGTGGTACATAAGGCCGACGCTTAAAAAAAGTAACTGTACAAATAAAAACAAAAAAACCGGCTGAAAAGCCGGTTTTTTTTATTATTCGAGATAATATAATTTACACGATTCAAAGTTTAGCGTACCGCAACCACCGGGCAGGGGGCGTTGAGCAAAACATACTGGGCCGTGGAACCAAACACGAGCTTACCCACTTTAGAGGTTTTTTTAATTCCGATAAACATCATATCAATGTTGTTATCTTTGGCAAACTGAACCAGATCTTCTCCGGGAGATAAGTAATTAACCGATACAAACGTTTCACAGTTGATATCATCGATATTAAATGGCGTTCTTAAATATTCCAGTTCACCTTCAGCCTTATCGATCTCTGCTTTTTCTAAAGTGCTGCTTTGTTCCAATGAGGTTACAATATAAATGTCGGCATTAAATGCGTTGGCATAGTTTTTGGCCAGCTTCAAAACCCTTTCATCCAGCGATGTTCCGTCATAACCCGCCAAAAATTTCATCTGGACCCCCTTGACCGTCTTCAAACTTAAGAAGACCATAATTTTTTAAGTGTCGTATAAATAGGAATTCGATATGTTGCTGTCAAGGTAACTTTGAGAATAGAAGTATTTTTTAGCGATTGTCAAAAAAACGTTTCGTTTGTGGAATATTTTTTTTGCTAAAACCGCTTATGCCGCCATCCTTTTATTCGAAACGTAATTATGACAAGCGGTATAAAAGTGTATTGAAGAGGAAAGCGTAAAGAAAAAATAGACCTTTACCTTCTTTGTATTTATGCGCTAAGTATCAATTTACAAATCGAAGAAATGCCTAAATTGACGAATAAGGAGGCATCATGATTCAAACAGGTTCAATTGAAAAAAGATCGGTTTTCTTCCGAATACTGAGTGACGATCAGATCGAGGACATCAAGCGGGCGGCTTTCGATGTTATGTCAAAGGTCGGATTTCGCGTTCATCATGAAGGCGCCCGTAAAATGCTCAAGCAGGCCGGTGCTCAAGTTGCCGGTGAGATCGTTAAAGTACCGGAACACCTTGTCAACGCATGTCTTTCAACGACACCCAAAGGCTGGACGATCTATGATCGTGAGGGAAAGCGCGCCATGGAAGTCGAGGGCCGCAAAAGCTACTACGGCACCTCCACTGCCAGTCCGAATACCAAAGATGCCTTGACCGGTGAAATTCACCCCACCCGCGTGGCCGATATTGCCATCGGTGCCAAAGTGGCCGACGCCCTGACAAACATCGATTGGGTCATGCCGATGGGCTCTGTTCAGGATGTTCCGCCCACGGTAGCCGATGTATTTGAATTCGAAGCTGTCGTAACCAACACCACCAAGCCGACAGTTTTTATCGGTTACACGCCTCGCGGTGTGGAGCTTACTTTTGAAATGGCCGCCGAAGTCGCCGGCGGCATCGATAAGCTCAGGGAACGGCCGTTTCTTATATTTTATCCGGAGCCGATCTCGCCGCTCGTCTGGCCGGCGGATGTGATTGATCGCCTGTTTGTTTGCGCCGACCTATCTATGCCGCAAATTCAGGGGCCGACGATTCAACCGGGTGCCACCGGTCCGGTGACGCTGGCCGGCGCCGTTGCGCAAGGCACCGCCGAAGCGCTGATGTGTGTGGTTCTGGCGCAACTGCGCAACCCGGGGTGCCCCATCGGCATGGGCTGTAATTTTGGCATATTTGATATGGCCGCCGGCCTTCTCTCAATGGCCGCCCCGGAAATGAGTCTGGGCCTGGCGGCGCAGGCTGAGGTGGCGCAATCCTTCGGGCTGCCCACCTGGGGTCTGGCTGGCGCAACCGACGCCAAAGTGCTGGATGCTCAGGCCGGATCAGAAGCTGCTTTTTCCGTCCTGGCCCAGGGACTGGCCGGCCTGAACCTGATCCACGATGTCGGCTATATGAGCAACGGCATGGTTTGCTCCACCGCCCAATTGATTCTCGGTGACGAAAACATCGGGATGGCCAAGCGTTTTATCAGCGGCATTGAGGTCAACCAAGAAACCCTGGCCCGCGAGGTAATCGAAAAAGTCGGACCCGGGGGGCATTTTCTGGACCAGGACCACACCTATCAGCATTTTAAGAACGAGCTGTGGGTCCCCACTCTATTGTCGCGATCGGCTCTGTCCGATTGGCAGGAGCAGGGCGCCAAAGACATGGCGACCCGCATACAGGAAAAGCTTGAAGATATTGTTAAACACCATGAGGCGTCGGCCCTGCCGGACAAAACCCTATCTGCGCTGAAATCCATTCGACAGAAGGGCGAAAAGGAATTGGGCAAAAAATGATCTGACCGTTAGTTTTTAAATCGATCGACGATCTTTTCAATTTCCCGGGCCTGCTTGGCCGGAATCGGCACCGGCCGGTGATCGCGCAGGATATCTTGAACTTTCTTCTGGGAGCGCTCCCGCAAACTTGTGCCCCCGGCTGATTGCCATTCTTCATAGCCCATCCTGCTAAACAGTCGGGGACGCCACTGGGTCTGGCGTAAATGCTTAAGGGTGTGCGAATGGGTCAGAAAATCGCCTTCAAATCCCGCTTCGCGGATGACATCCAGCGCCAGCATTTCGTCATCAACGGGAATGCCCTGTGCTAGGCGCCGGACCTGATCAATCACTTCATCCTCAATCACCATCAACTCCAGGCTGCCCGTGCGTCCAAAGTCCATATAGCCGACATCGTGATTTAAGTTCGATCCGGCCATAGCGGCCATAAACGTCTCCAGACCGGCCTCAAACACGGCCTGCTCATCCGGAATCTGCGCATCGGTGGTCCCCGCATACCCCCAGCTGGGCAAGTCGTAGTAATGGCTCATTTCAGTGATCGCCTGTAAGGACAACAAAAACTCGGGCGCGTTATAAGAGCACTCGCCGGTGGCCATATCCAATACCGCCGGCCCCATGCCCATCACAAAGGGGGCTCCTTTGGATTTTAGCTGGTGGATCACCAGGCCGCACAAACACTCCGCCAGCCCCTGAGCCACATGCCCGGCGATGGTCATCGGAGCGGTGGTGCCGGCAATCGGCGCCGCAGAGTATACCAGCGGGACGGATGTTTCGGCACAAAACAACAGCTTGTCCAGGCTGTAAAAAGGGTGCTTTAAGGGGCTGATCGGATCAGAATAATGAATCATCAACGGTTTTTCGCGCAACCGCTGGGCTGAACCTCTGAGAACGCAGCAGATCTGCCACATCTTCACAAGGTCATCCCGGCCCCGGGCGGTACTGACGATGGGCTTGATGGAATTGGCAGCCATGGCTTGAAAGCTGGCCAGATATGCGAGTTTCGGCGGACAGTCGGATGGGTGTGCAAACGACATGATAAAGTCGATATTGGGCAGGGCATCGGCTACCCACGCCGCACGACAAACGTCTTCAAGAACACACGGGTGCCGCTCGTTTTTGATCGCATCATATGAAAAAATAAGGTCCGATCCGGTGCCGAAGTACGTGCGACGCCCACCGACATCCATGCAATGGTTGGCCTCGCGATCGTAAACGGCAATATTTTTGGGAGTGCTTTCCAGGGCCTGCATGACCCGACCGGAAGGTATTTTTACGATATGATCATTTTCAACCTTGCAGCCGGCGGCGGCCAGCAATTCGAGCGCTTGCTCATGAAGTATCTTCATGCCGATCTGCGCCAGGATGTCCAGCGCAGCCTGATGGATTTGGTCCTTATGTTGATCCGAAAGAAAAGTTAAGGTCGGTGCGAAAAGGAGGGATTTTGCGCTCATCATGCCGCGTCCATTGCCTCGCAGATTGAAATCAGGCTGCCGGCTGAGCCGCGCGTTGCGGCCCGCCGATGCCCAACTCAGCCAGTTTTTCGGCCGTTGGATGTCCGGTGTCATCCCAGCCCATGATTTTATAAAATTCCTGCTTCATGGGCTCCATCCACTCGGCCGGTTTTGAGGGCTTGATGCCGGCATTATACTCTTTTTCAAAAAACATAGCCGGTAATTTATCATTCGAGATTCCGGCTCCGTGCTGCTGATTGAACAGGCGCTCGAGGTTGACAATGCGTTCACCGGCTAAAAATAGCTCGGTTACTTTGACCGTCCAACCACTCAAGGTAGAAACGAGCTCTGCTTCACCCACCAGGTCATAAGTGCAAATCAGACACAGGGCCGGAACCTTACAGAGTCCCAGGCAGTCCAGTACCGAACCGACAATCATGGATCGCCGCACCAGCTCGGCTTTTCCCTGTATCGAGCGCGGGTCCGATGAAACGGGCGTGCCGAAAACTTTGGCCGCCTTTTCCGGCAGCCACTTGTATTCCAAGGTGGCGTAAATATCGCTGAAATCCGCGCCTCGACTGGAGACCGAATATCCCAGGGCGGTTCCCATCATGTTATAGGGGTGATAGCCGGCCATTTCCAGGCCTTTAACGTGGGCTGCATAGTTTTCGGCGCCACGACCGATGATCTGCGCTGCCTGACGGACACCCTTGGCAAGGACTTTACCGAATCCTTCGCCAGCGGCCATTTGCCGGATCAGTTTTTCCATGGTCTCGCCGTTGCCCCAGCTCAGGTCCAATCCGCCGGTATCGGATATTGTGACAATGCCACGGTCAAAAAGATCCATCGCAAAGGCAATCACGGTTCCGGCTGAGATACTGTCCATACCCAGGCGGGTGCACAGATTATCCAGATAAACCAGGGTTTGCAAATCGTTTAAACCGCATTTGGCACCCAACGCCAGCATGGGCTCGAATTCGGGTCTTACGGCTTTTTTGCCTTTTAGCCTTCCGGTTGAAAATTTCAGATCGGCTTTACATTGAACCGGACATCGCGGGCAGCCATGTTTGCGCGTAATATTTTTTTCCAGCTGTTTGCCATCAATACGCTTAACATCTTCAAAGTGGTAGTCGCGATAATTGCGGGTGCCCAGAATAGCCAGCTCATCGGCCCAATCGACATAGCCGGCCCCGCCGTGCGCTTTCATGCTTTTGAATTCCGGCGAATATTTCATCTGCCACAGGTAACGCTTGATGGCTTCATGGATGTCATTTTTAGGACGAAATGCAACCTTGGATTTTTGGGCCTTGACAACAATGGCCTTTAAGTTTTTGGATCCCATGACGGACCCCATGCCGGTGCGTCCGGCCGCATGGTCTCGATCGGTAATGATACAGCCGAAAAGACACCCCTTTTCACCCGCCGGTCCGATCGCCAGAATCTTTAATTTTTCGGTGCCCAGCCTTTCTTTTAATAAGGCCTCGGTTTCCCATGTATCCTTGCCCCAGAGAGATTTGGCGTTGCGGATCTCAACAGAATCACCATCGATCCAGAGGTAAACCGGTCTTGTAGCCCGACCGCGTATGATCAGCTGTTGGATATTGCACATTCGGAGGCTGGTGCCAAATCCGCCGCCGATGTTGGATCCGCCTAAAATCCCTGTTAGGGGAGACAGGGCGTTGATATGCAGTCTGGAAGAAGCCGGTGCCGCCGTACCGGTCAGCATGCCACAGGACAGGGTCAGAATGTTTTGGGGGCTTAACGGATCGGTTCCGGGAGTTATATAATCATACAGGTGCTTGACATTAAGTCCGCGCCCGCCCAGATAGTTGTATTCCACATCCTCAGGGCATGCGCTCAGGCTCCATTTTTCCTCGGTCAAGTCAATTTCAAGGATATTTCCCAACAAACCCATTGCCTGCGACTCCCAAATCATAAGCAGCGGGGAACATGTGCCCCCCCTTTCAACTCCAAAATTTTTACTCTAAAGAATCGAATACCGGGTGTCAAGAAAGATTATGATGCCCGAAAAAATATCTGACCGCCATCATCTTTCCTAACTATATATTTCGGCTGAACGCCTAAATAGGTTAAGGACAATTTGGAAGGAGAGGATTGCATACACGGCACTGATGGCGGTAATCCAAAATATGCGTACCCATATTATTGTAGATGGCCCACCTTTTTTTCAACTGCATTTAAAATTTTCCCGTTGCGCATCAGCTGCTTGACGGCCGCGATGTCGCTTGAAACAATACGGTCCTTTTCAAGGTGAGGAACGGCTTTGCGGATAACCCGGTAAGCCGCCAGCGTGCCCTCGCCGGGTTTCATATTGGTAAACAGATCCAGCGCCTGGGCGGCACACAAAAGCTCGATGGCAATCACATTTTCGGTGTTGCGGACAATTTCTCGGCATTTGCGCGCGGAGATCGTTCCCATCGAAACATGATCTTCTTTATTGGCTGAGGTGGGGATCGAATCAATGCTGGCCGGATGACAGAGCACTTTATTCTCCGACACAAGGGCCGCAGCGGTATATTGCGCCAGCATAAACCCGGAATTAAGCCCACCATCATCCACTAAAAAGGCCGGCAGACCGCTGAGTTTCGGATTGACCAGGCGTTCGATGCGACGTTCGGAGATATCCGCCAGCTCGGCAACAGCCATCGCCAGAAAATCCATGGCCAGGGCCACCGGCTGGCCATGGAAGTTGCCGCCCAGGAGAAATGTGTCTGCATCCGGAAATATCAATGGATTGTTGGTCGCTGAATTCATCTCGGTCTCGATGACGCCGTGGCAATAGTGGATGGCATCCCGGGAGGCACCTTGAACCTGCGGCGAGCACCTTAGGGTATAGGCATCCTGGACGCGACCGCAATCCTTATGGGATGTAATAATCTCACTGTTTTGCGTTATGCGGGCCATGTTATCGGCCGCTGCCGCCTGACCGGGATGGGGTCTGACCTCGTGAATTTTGGGATCAAATTCTGTGCGGCTGCCCATCAGCACCTCCAGGCTCATGGCCGCAGCGATGTCGGTCAACTTGGCCAGCAGACCGGCATCATAGACTGCCAGTCCACCGATGGCAGTCATCACCTGGGTGCCGTTGACCAGCGCCAGGCCTTCACCGGCTTCCAGTTGCAACGATTTCAGACCGCATTTGTTAAGTGCCTGCCGCCCGGTCAGCCGCTGGCCTTTGAAAAATGCTTCCCCCTGCCCGATGAGAACCAGAGCCAGATGAGCCAACGGCGCCAGATCACCGCTGGCACCCACCGAGCCTTTTTCAGGAACAAGCGGGCACACGCCCCAGTTCAACAGCGCAACCAGTTGTTGCACGGTTGACAGTTGAATACCGGAATGGCCTCTTGCCAGATCCTTTATGCGCAATGCCAGAATCGCTCTAACGGTTTCCTCATCAAAGTGTCTGCCGACACCGGCGGCATGGCTCATCAGGATGTTTTTTTGCAGCCGACGGGTATCGGTTTTGGAAATGGAAACATCACTCAGAGCACCAAACCCCGTGGTGATGCCATAAATTCTGCGCTCTTCCTGCACCCAGCGCTCGATCAGCTGGCGGCTTTTTTGGATCTGTTTTTCGGCATCGGCGGTCAATTGAACCTGATTGCCATGGCGGGCAATGGCAATCAGGTTTTCCAGGGTCATCCCTTCTACACCCAGGTATATGGTTTTCATAATATGGCCCCATGTTTAAATTCTATGAGTTGGCCCGTAACCCGTTAGCCCGTTTGCCGGTTATGATTTAAACTAGACAGATCTCCAATTTTTACGGGTTCAACCGGCTAACCGGCTCAACGGGCTAACCTGAAAATGTGATCGCCCAGTATTAAGATAGTTTTATATGTGTATTTTCGAAAATATAGAATAAACAGGTGAGCAAAGCATTGTCAAATATTACCTTGCAAGGATTTTCAATACAAGTTATCTTGCACGCAATCAACGCTCATCTAAATAATGTATTTCATTTTGGCCTGTAAGATTGACACTTCCACGATTGACAACTTCAACAAAAATGAGCACCGATACAGCCAAAATCCAGCGCTTTTGTCGTGTCTTTAAAATACCAGATTTTCTAAAATCATGGTTGGATCAGTTTTTTGAGAATCCCGAAATTGATCTGGTTCTGACACTGGCCGAGCATCCTATGGCGACCGAAGAAATCGTGGAGAGGATTTCGGGAGCCACTGAATTAGATTTAAAACAAGACGTGCCGTCATTTTTAAACCGCAGCTATAAGCGCGGCATCATTAACCCATGCAGTGACGGACGCTATGAACCTGCTGACTTTCGCACCCGCTATGATATCTGGGCCATGTTTGAAGGTTGGAAAGACATACCCGAGTCGATTCGAGAGCGACTTAACGATGGCGAGCTTGAATATTCTGAAAAACACTACCAATCCAGCGTTGAAAGTATGAAAAAGGGGCAACCCAGAGAGATGTCCGAAATTTATGCTGAGTACATCCTCCTGCATGAAAGCGAGGCGCTTCTCGACAGAGTCGACCACGTATATCTTCTTCCGTGCAACTGCAGGTCCATGATGCAGCGCTGTGGCCAAACCGTTTATACCTGTCTGCGCTTTGACAATTATCGAAGCCTCGGCTGGGAAATTTCTAAACCCAGAGCAAAAGAAATTGTACGCGAGTCCAATCAAAAAGGACTTATGCAAACCGCAGAACTGGCTTTAACCTCAGAGGGAGCGATAACCGGCGCTATTTGCAATTGCTGTGTAGACTGCTGTGTACATCCCGAACTGGCCGAACGCTATGACGCCCGAAAAATCTGGCCGCTATCACGTTATGTGGCAAAACATCTATCGCAACGGTGCTCAGCCTGTGGATTGTGTGCCAAACGCTGCCCGTTTCAGGCCGTTACGGCCGAAACAATTGAATTTGATACTAAAGAGAATCCGTCTTTGACAGTTAAGAAAAAAAGAAAAATTCATTTTTACAGAAATTTATGCCGCGGATGCGGGGTTTGCAGTACGGCATGTCCTGAAGAGGCCATCGCCATGACTCCGCTTGATACCTGCAACGAAAGACAATCTTTGATAACGCGTATCGGGTGCGGGCCCGCACCTGCGCCCGGCAAAAGCGATTCATAAGAATAAAAATATGCTTCTGGGATTACACACCTACAGCCTTTATTTACATGGCGTCGGGCAGGCCTGGGCCGGCTTTAACTTACCCTGGCCCCGGCAGATGAACACCTTCGAACTTCTGGATCAGGCAGTTCACTGGGGCCTGGATGGCCTGCATTTGGATGACGGCGTTTTAGAAAATCTGGAACCGGCATATTTAAAAGAAGTCAGCGCCGCCTCACAGGAACGGGGCCTGTACCTCGAATACAACTTTTCCATGGACCTTGGCGGTCAGGGAATTGGCATCCAGCACGATCTAGCAGATGCGATTGATACGGCACAGGCGCTGGGCGCGGATATCGTCAAAGTCAGCATGGACCTCATCCGGCCGCGGCCGGTAGCGGCCAGCCGTTTCCATCCGGATGTGATGGACCAAATCAAATCCGTGGCCTCCCGGTTAAAGCAAATGATCCCGGCAGCTGAAGCCGCCGATGTTAAAATTGCTGTTGAAAATCATTGTGACACGTTTTCGGAAGAGATTCTCTGGCTGTTGGACCGGATCGACCACCAGCGGGTCGGCGCCTGTATCGATACCGTCAATGCCTTTATGGTCATGGAAGATCCGATGACCGCCATTGAAAATCTGGCACCGCGGGCCTATACGAATCATTTTCGGGACGACCGCATCGAATTTCAACGCTATGGATGCAAGCTTACAGGAACCGCCGTCGGTGACGGTGACATTGATATGAAGCGCGCCTATGAGATCATCAAAACCCAATCTTCCATGAATCGCATCAACATCGAAACCGAGATGGAAATTCCCACCGACGATATGGAATCAGCCCTGAGAATGGAAAAGGAGACGATTGAGCGCAGCATTAAGTACTGTCGGGAAGTCCTGGGCATAACCAAAGACGACGCGCGTTAAGGAAAATGGTCATGCACAATAATAAAGAAATTTCAAAGGCAATGACGATTAAACTCGAAGACATGTTTGACGACCTACCTGAGATGCCGCCGTTTACCGACGGCATTCGCCGCGCACCGGCCCGCCAGTTACCGCTCAATCGGCAAGATATGGAACTGGCTTTAAAAAACGCGCTGCGCTACATCCCGCAAAAATGGCATCAACCGCTGGCACCTGAATTTCTGGACGAGCTGCTGTCCCGGGGTAGAATTTACGGGTATCGATTTCGGCCCCCAGGTCATATCAAAGGCCGGCCCATCGATGAATACCAGAGTTCCTGTATCGAGGGCCGGGCATTTCAGGTCATGATCGACAACAATCTGGACTTTGATGTCGCGCTTTACCCATACGAACTGGTAACCTACGGAGAAACCGGGCAGGTATGCCAGAACTGGATGCAGTATCACCTCATCAAAAAATACCTTGAAGCGCTGAACCGAGAGCAAACCCTGGTTATGGATTCAGGTCACCCGCTGGGATTGTTTACTTCCTCACCGCAGGCACCGCGGGTGATCATCACCAACGGTCTAATGGTGGGCTGCTTTGACGATCCCCAAAACTGGAACCGGGCTGCGGCTCTGGGGGTTTCCAACTACGGACAGATGACCGCCGGGGGATGGATGTATATCGGCCCCCAGGGGATTGTGCACGGAACTTACAGCACTATCCTTAACGCCGGCCGTGACAAACTCGGCATACCGGCCGATCAAGATTTGACGGGGCGGTTATTTGTTACTTCCGGTCTGGGGGGCATGAGCGGCGCCCAGGGCAAGGCCATAGAAATCGCCAATGGTGTCGGCATTATTGCTGAAGTCGATTATTCCCGAATTGATACGCGGCTCAAGCAGGGATGGGTCAGCCGGGTAACGGAGGATCCGGCTGAAGCATTCAAAGCGGCTGCCCAATGTCAACAGCAAAAAGAGACCATCGCGATTGCCTTTTACGGCAATGTGGTCGATCTGCTGGAATACGCCGTCAATCACAACATCAATATCGATCTGTTATCGGATCAAACCTCCTGCCATGCGGTATATGAAGGCGGCTATTGCCCTCAGGGGATATCCTTTGAGGAGCGCACCGAATTGCTGCGCTCCGGCCATGCCGGATTCAAGGAAATGGTCGACACCTCCCTGCGGCGGCATTACGAGCTTGTCAAAACCCTAACGGATCGCGGCACCTATTTTTTCGATTACGGCAACAGTTTTCTCAAAGCCGTCTTTGATGCCGGTGTCAATGAAATCTGCAAGAATGGCAAAGATCCCATTGATGGGTTCGTTTTCCAATCCTATGTCGAAGACATCATGGGGCCGATTCTTTTTGATTACGGCTATGGTCCCTTCAGGTGGGTATGCCTGAGCGGAAAGGAAGAAGATCTGGCAAAAACCGACCGGGCAGCCATGGAAGGTATCGATCCCGAGCGGCGATTTCAGGATCGTGATAATTACATCTGGATCCGGGATGCTGCAAAGAACCGTCTGGTGGTGGGGACCAAAGCCCGCATCTTATATCAGGACGCCATGGGGCGCATGAACATCGCTTTGAAATTTAACGACATGGTCCGTAATGGTGAAATCGGTCCGGTGATGCTGGGCCGGGATCACCACGATACCGGCGGCACGGACTCTCCTTTCAGGGAAACCGCCAACATCAAAGACGGCAGTAATATTACCGCTGATATGGCGGTTCACTGCTATGCCGGCAATGCTGCCCGGGGGATGAGTCTGGTGGCCCTGCACAACGGTGGCGGCGTGGGCATCGGCAATGCCATCAACGGTGGTTTTGGATTGGTTTTAGACGGCAGTGAGCGGGTCGATGAGGTTATCCGCCGCGCGATCCCCTGGGATGTTATGGGAGGCGTTGCCCGGCGGTCTTGGGCCCGCAATGAAAATTCAATTGATACCAGCATCCACTATAACAAAATGCGTAAAGGCGCAGATCATATAACGATACCCTATATTGCTGATGGCAAAATGGTCGAGAAACTAGTTATGGAAAAATTCAGAGATAAAAAGTAGAGTATATAATTGGAAATTCGAAATACGAAGCTCGAAATCCTAAACAAATTCTAAATTCGAATGCTCCAATGACCAAAACATGGAAGCATTTGCTTTTTTTCATATCACAGAGCTGTTTAGTAATTTAGAATTTTGGTCATTTGTTATTGTTTCGTGCTTCGAGATTCGAATTTCGGATTTATATCAAGTTGCATAACAATATGAACAATGAAATCGAAAGAGGAACAGTGCAATGTCCAGTATAAAGAGGATAATGGAGTGTGTGCCCAATTTCAGCGAGGGCCGTAATCCGGAAAACGTCGAGAAAATTGTAGAGCCTTTTCGAGGGCAAAAAGGGGTCAAGCTCCTCGACTATCAGACAGACGAAGATCACAATCGGATGGTGGTCACGGTGGTCGGAGAGCCACAAGCCCTGAAAGCAGCCGTCATCGCGGCGATGGGATGCGCAATCGAGGTCATCGATATGAACTCCCACCAGGGCCAGCACCCGCGCATGGGGGCCATTGACGTGGTTCCTTTCATCCCGATTCGAGGCATAAATATGGAAGATGCCATCGCGTTTTCCAGAGAAGTCGCCCAGGAAGCGGCCCAACAATATTCGCTTCCCATTTTTCTGTATGAACGCTCGGCCAGCAGCCCCGCAAGACAAAATCTGGCCACCATCCGCAAAGGCCAATATGAGGGCATGGCTGAAAAAATTAAACAGCCGGAATGGAAACCGGATTTCGGCCCCGTCAAAATTCATCCCACTGCCGGTGTCACCGCCGTTGGCGCTCGCATGCCGCTGGTGGCCTACAATGTCAATCTTGATAGTGACAACATCGAAATCGCCAACGATATCGCTAAAAAGGTCCGGCACATCAGCGGCGGCCTCAGATACTGCAAGGGTATTGGTATTGAATTAAAAGACCGGGGCCTGGTGCAGGTATCGATGAACCTGACCGATTACACCCAGACCGCTATATACCGTGCTTTCGAGTTGATCAAATTCGAAGCCCGCCGCTACGGCGTCAATGTGATCGGCAGTGAAATCGTCGGGCTGGTTCCCATGGAGGCGCTGATGGACACGGCCGCCTATTATTTGGGGCTCGAGGATTTTTCTATCGAGCAGGTGCTGGAATCACGTATCTGGGAGTAAAGCGATTGAAAAACGCCCCCTTTTGCCCAATTTCTGTGTCAGAAAAAGATTTTAATCCTCGACATACTACAAGTATGCCTCCGGTAAAAATCTTCGTCTTCCTTGAAATTGAACAAAACTGAGCATTTTTCAAACGCTTTACATATTCCAAAGATCATGTTGTTAAATGAAAAAAGATGAATGGAAACCTGATCATAAAAAATGCGGCTGAGCTGGTGACCTGCAGCGGGTTTGCTGCCAAAAAGGGGACGGAGATGGCCGATCTGAAAATCATCTCCGATGGCACCGTGTTGATAAAAAATGGCATCATTGAGGCTGTCGGCCGGAGCAGGGATATTGAACAGCAGTTAAAAAAAAGCGACGTGGATCAATCCGATTTTGATATCATCGATGCGCGCGGCAAGGCCGTCCTGCCGGGTTTTGTCGATTCACATACCCATCTGGTCTTCGGCGGCTACCGGGCCGAAGAGTTTTCCTGGCGCCTGCAGGGCGACAGTTATATGCAAATCATGCAGCGGGGCGGCGGCATCATTAATACGGTCGAAGCCACGCGGCAAGCCTCCACCGAGGAATTACTGCAAGCCGGCATCAAGCGCCTGAACTCCATGCTGTCATTTGGTGTGACCACCGTGGAGGGCAAAAGTGGATATGGCCTAAACTGCGAAACCGAAATCAAGCAGCTGGATGTGATGGCCCGTCTGGATCAGGTTCACTACCTGGATGTGGTGCCGACTTTTTTAGGTGCCCATGCGGTCCCGCCGGATTATAAGGGCAAACAGGATGCCTTTATCGATTTTTTGATATCAGATGTCCTGCCCCGGGTAATTGAGCAACAGCTGGCGGAATTCTGTGATGTTTTCTGTGAAAAGGATGTTTTTTCGATCGACCAATCGCGCCGCCTGCTGACGCGGGCAAAGGATCTGGGCCTGAAATTAAAATTGCATGCCGATGAAATCGTACAACTGGGCGGTGCCGAGCTGGCAGCAGAGCTCGGGGCCGTTTCGGCAGATCATTTGCTGCAGGCTTCTGATCAGGGCATTAAAGACATGGCGGCCACCGGAGTGGTGGCAACCCTGCTGCCGGCAACCGCTTTTAGCCTCAAAGAACCCTATGCTGATGCCCGCAAAATGATTGACTCAAATTGTGCCGTGGCGCTGGCCACCGATTTTAACCCGGGAAGCTGTTTTACCGAATCCATCCCGCTGGTATTTGCACTGGCAACCCTTTATATGAACATGTCCACCGAAGAAGCCATTAGTGCCCTGACCATCAATGGCGCCGCCGCCCTTGATCGGGCGGATCAAATCGGCAGCATCGATGCCGGCAAAAAGGGGGACGTGGTCGTATTGGAGTTTCCGTCCTACACTTATATTCCATACCATCTGGCGGTGAGCACCGTCGAAAAAGTAATCAAACAGGGCAACCTGGTGTATGACAAAGAAAAAGGAGGCATCATCCATTGCTAAAAGATCTAACCATAACCGAATTTTTGGAGCAGACGGCTTCGGCAGAACCCTTGCCCGGCGGCGGCTGCACGGCTGCCCTGAATGCCGCCCTGGCAGCCAGCCTAACCGAAATGGTGGCCAATTTGACCATCGGCCGTAAAGAATATCAGGCGGTTGAAGAAGACATGCAAGAGATTGCTCAGGCCACGGCGGATTTGAGAACAAAGCTGCAAAACGATATCGACAATGATGCCCAGGCTTACCAGGCGGTCCTGGCGGCCTTTAAGCTGCCAAAAAACACAGACGATCAAAAAAAGGAACGCTCCAAGACCATCCAGCAAGCCTTCAAAACCGCTGCAACCGTTCCGCTGGGCGTTGCCCGGGACGCATTGCAAATAATGGATCTGGCTGCCCGGGCCATCACTGATGGAAATCCCAATGCCGTTTCCGATGGCGCGGTTGCTGTTCTGGTGGCACGCACGGCCGCCCTGGCAGCCGCCTACAATGTGAAAATAAATTTAACTGCCATTAAAGATACGGCATTTGTGGCTGAATTGACCCGGGAAATCGAGGAACTTGAACAACAGGTGATCGATAAGGAAAAAGAGATTCTGGCACAGGTCCATGTCTAAATGCTTCCGACCATTTTCATCCAGCAAGCTTTATTTTCTCCACAAATTCTGCAATTTTGAAAGCAGCGCTTGCCCTTGATCTCTGCTTCGAATCACACCTTTTCATATTCGTGATATTCTCAATATCTCGGTACTTGGTTGATATTTGGTTTTCTGCAAGGAATCCTAAAGCAACAATCATGGATATTGCTAATCTCTTGACCCACCTCTGACAATCATATATCAACCATAGAACACGCCTCAATTACAACTGATCCGACGCTAAATCTCAATATTTACGTTGTGCTGACCTAATTGCTGATCTCCCATACTTTTCAGACCTGCTCAATGGAGGACAAAAATGAAATGCCCTGAGTGCCAGTTTGATAATCGAGAAGGGGCCAATTTTTGTAATGAATGTGGTCATAAATTGGAGCTTGCTTGCCCTAAATGTAGTAATGTCAATCGTCCAAAAAGCAAATTTTGTGATGAATGTGGCCACGATCTGTCACAGCCGTTAAAGCACACAGCGTCATTAGAATCTTCACAACAATCCGATATACTTCCTGACAAATCTAAGCCAACTGTTGGTTTTGAAGGGGAACGCCGCCAGGCCACTGTTGTCTTCTCCGATCTTTCTGGATACACGGCGATGAATGAGCACCTCGATCCCGAAGAGGTTGAAAAGGTTATGGGTCGAATTAAGGAAGAAGCGGTGGGTATAGTGGAAAGTTATGGAGGTATCGTCAATCAGTTTGTGGGAGACGAGATCTTGGCTCTGTTCGGCATTCCTACGGCCCATGAAGATGATCCTCTCCGGGCTGTCAAAGCTTCCCTGGAATTGCATGAAATGGTTCGTCAGATGAGTCCTGAGGTAGAAAGTCGCATTGGAAAACCACTTACAATGCACACAGGAATCAATACGGGATTAGTTGTGACAAACCTACGAGACGACCGAGATGGTTTATATGGTATCACTGGCGAAACAGTAAACACCGGAGCAAGGCTTAAATCGCGGGCAGGTTCGGATGACATTCTTGTGAGCCCAGAAACGAATAAATTGATTACACCCTATTTCGAGACGATAGCCCTTGAAGAAACAAAACTGAAAGGTAAAACAGAACCGGTGGTGCCCTATCAAGTCATCGGGGAATCAAGGATTCAAACCCGATTTGAAGTTGCTGAACAAAAAGGGTTTACACCCTATACTGGAAGAGATCAAGAATTACATATCCTCCATACCTGCCTTGATAAAGCAGTCCGGGGAAAAGGTCAATTTATTACGGTGGTGGGAGAGGCTGGAGTGGGGAAAAGTCGTTTACATTATGAATTGCGGCATATGTTAGATCGTGAAAAAATCACAGTTTTGCAAGGATGGTGTCAGTCCTATGGTAGTGATATTCCTTATTTGCCATTTATAGATGCTCTGCGAAGGGGACTCAACCTGAAAGAAGAGGATACCTCAGCAGAGTTATTGGAAAAAGCAGTGAACAACATCAAAGCGATTGACCCTTCGTTAGAGCAGTTTATTCCCCTGTATCTTCACTTGTTGTCCATTCCAAGCGATTATCACTTGCCCCCACTCCTGCAAGGGAAGGAACTGCGCAAGGCTATGGAGGAGGCTCTTGCTGCCATAATTACCCTGAATACGCAGCACCGGCCAATGGTGATGATTCTTGAAGATTGGCACTGGAGTGACGACGCCTCACAGTCAGCTTTAAAAAAAATAATTGATGTAATAGCTTCTATTCCGCTGATGCTGGTCGTCACATACCGACCTATCTATCCAGGTAGTTGGGGCAACTTGACCTATCACACTCCTGTTATATTGAAATCCCTGAATGTTTCGAATACTGAGAATATAATCAAGTCAGTAACAGGAGCGGCTCATCTACCGGAAAGATTGGGCGAATTAATTCATGAACGCACCGACGGCAACCCCCTATTCATTGAAGAGGTATGCTATTCTCTAATTGAAGAGGGCGTAATAGTGGTTGATGGCGAAGAGGCGACCTTAACCAAATCTGTATCCAAACTTAGCCTGCCAGATACTGTACAGGCAATAATCCGCACTAGATTGGATCGTCTGGATCGAAATACCAAAGAAGCTATACGGCTGGCTTCTGTAATCGGCAGAGTGTTTGGCCAACGCATTCTCGAAAAGATCTATTCAGTTCAATTCGATCTTTCCAAATCCCTGGAAGAATTAAAGACCTCAGAAGTTATCCAACAAACTCGTATTTTACCGGAAGCCGAGTTCACTTTCAGGCATGTTATGACGCAAGCCGTTGTTTATGAAACTTTGCTTCTGCAAAGACGGAAAGAGATTCATGGTGCTATAGGGCAGGCTATTGAGGAACTTTATTCTGAACGGATTGAGGAACATTCGTCGATTTTGGCCTATCATTATATCCGCAGCGATCAACATGCTAAAGCCATCGAGTACGCATTGTTAGCCGGCGATCAAGCTGCCGGCCTTTTCGCAAACACTGAAGCCACGGTTTACTACGAACAGGCTTTTAAGATCTCCCAAGCGTATCCTGAATCTTCAAAAACAAAAAAATGGCAGATTGAGGCAGCGCTCAAGCTTGCCTCTGTTGGGATAACAAGACAGCATATTGAAAGAGATCTCAAAAACTTGGAACAGGTTAGTAATCTGGCAGAAGAGCTGAATGACCAACCAAATTTGGCAAGGATTCTTTATTGGCTAGGAAGAATCCATTATGTTCTCTGGAGCCCGCAGGCTGCCATGAAATATGCTAAAAAGAGTCTTATAATTGCTGAAAGTCTAAAAGATGAGGCTCTTGCGGCGCCTCCGGTCAATCTGATGGGGCGAGTCTACTATCAACTGTCAGAGTTTGAACAGGCCAGCCAGTTTTTAGAACGAAATATTGAACAAATGAAAACGATTGGGAATAGCGTAGAGGAATGTACCGCGTCAGCACTGTCAGGATATGTATTAGCATTTTTAGGTGAATTTGAGCGAGCCTTCGGCCATGCTGTTCATGCCATTGAGCTGTCTGAAAAGATTCAAAACCCATTTACACAGGCCAATGCTTATCACTTGAGAGGATGCATCTGCGATCAGCAAGGTGAATGGAAAAAGGCGATAATGGATTATGGAAAGGCGATACGTATCGCTGAAAAAGCGGATGATCTTTTCCGGATTTATTTGGTAAAATCTTGGAAAGGTCGAGCCCACACGATGATCGGAGAGTTGTCCCGGGGAAGAGAGTTACTTGAAGAAAGTTTAGCACTTGCCGAGAAGATTGGGACCAAGTTCTGGCTTGCCTGGCAGAAAACAGCCCTGGCAGCTTGCCTTTTTTTGCTTGGTGAACTCGAAACCGGATCTCAGTTTTGCCAGGAGGCGATCTGCATAGGGGAGGAAACAAGTGATAAATATGTGATTGCTTTTGCTAAAAGAACTTTTGCTGAAATCTTATACAGTCTGAAGCCCACAGATCCAGAGGTGGCTGACCGGGCTATTCTAGAGGCCATTAAGATTCAACAGGAAATTTGCACTAAACCTGAGATAGCGAGAAGCTATGTCAGTTATGCCCATTTACTCAAAAAAATGGGAAAAGAAAAAAATGCGAAAAAGTATCTTGCGGAGGCAATTGGCATGTTCCAGCAGATGGGTATGAGTTGGGATTCAACCCAAGCCAATCAATTAAAACAAGACCTTAGGGCTTAGGGAAACAATTTAATGAACACAAAATTAACATGACGGCAATACCGATGAACACGGCTAGCTTTTTGAGCTCCATGAGCATTTCCTTCAGTCTGAATGCACTACTGTTTTTCGTCTTTTCCTTAGCGTGTAAAGCCCTATTAGAATAAGGATGCCCAGAATACCGCTCAGCACACACAGCATGTCCAGCTGATCAAGCGTCAGAATGTGATACAATCCATTTTTATCAGAAAAAGGTAAAAATGGCTTTATATCGCCATGCATAATGCTGTCTAACACTATATGGCTGAAGGCACCCAGAGCCGCACCCCATATTGCAGCTCTATGGGAAATATGCGGTTCAACATACAGCCATTGTTTTTGTTTGAAGCTTAAATGGCTGTTCCATTTTTTTAAAAGCCATTGACAAATGGGGCGCCCGATGGCAGCACAGACGGCGGCCACAATTGCAGCAGCCAGAAAGGTGTGCAAATGGCGATGCATGTGCCCCTCATTTTGAGCAAAATAAAATAAGGCTTCTATATCGATTACAATTTGCGTAAAGGCAAAGATGGTAAAGCTAACATGCCTGGATGCAATGGATTTAAGCGCTATCCCCGGACCTAAATGAAGTGGTGTAACCGGCATAATGGTCTTCCTTAATCCGTAAGACAATCATCTATAATCGTCAACGGCAAGAAACATTTCTGCACCTATTTTAATAAGTATTCCTAATATTTATCGGGGAAAACGCAAAATACTTTACGGAAAAACAAGCTTGGCGATGGGTGTCTAGATTTTCAGTTCGTTCATTTTAGACAAAATAGTCTGAATCACAGCTTAGTCGCGCGTGAAACGTTTGAGAACGACACGATTGCTGATAATTGCGTTGCATACAACCGGGAGGACAACCGAATTTAACGAATTCCCCCATGGCAGCAACACGCTGAAATATCGGACTGCGATAATATCGAATGTTCTATTGACATAAAAAAAGACTTTATGGTAGTGATGACTAATGCCCAGAAGAGATGGCACTGGATTCTCTTTCGTTAATCGGGGGGAACAGAGGGTCCCGGGTTACATATAAGCAACCGCTGACGCTCGATCAGAAATTGCAAATAAATCCACTTGTTCTCTTTCTTCCGGTAGCAAATAATTCTCACCTGAGCAGCAAAGATCTGACTTCAAACAGAAGTTAAATGCGCTTGCCTATCTTTCTGTCCTGAAACGGTTTCGGTCCTCAAATACTACTTTTGGTGCTTATCCTGCCATTCGAGCGATTATTGCCAGACTATTTTTTCGAATCTACTTTCAATCGCTGAAGTGAAAAGTCGATTGATGCGCCTGTGCAAGGCAAGCGGCTTCTGATACGCGAACCAATGGCAGTTTCCCTCTACGACCTCCATTTGTCTGACCACGTGATTTTGTATCTCTGGGGCCGAGGTGAAGAAAATCGTGAGACATCGACATCCCCCCGACAAATGGCTTCAAATCAAATGATAGCAATGAAGGTTCTATTTTATTCGGCAAAAATGCACTTCATTACTGCAGAAAGGAGGTAAACCCATGGTTCAAAAAGGAAAAAAGATTTCTAAAAAGGCGACCAGCGGAATCACGCGCCGGCAGTTCTTCAAAATATCCGCCACCGGCGCTGTCGTTGCAGGGACCGGGACCCTGGTGTTTCCGCGCTACGGTGCAGCGCAGCCCAAAACCCTTAAAATTCTGCAATGGGTCCATTTCGTTCCCGGATATGACAAGTGGTTCAATGAAACATATGTCAAGGAATGGGGACAGAAAAATGACACCCAGGTCATCGTCGACAACATTGGTTTGGCAGGCATAAACGCTCGGGCTGCGGCAGAAGTATCCGCCCAGAAGGGGCATGACCTATTCATGTTCCTGTGGCCCAAGCCGGATATGGAAGAACAGGTCATCGATCACAAGGAAATTTACCAGGAAGTCGCCAAGACCTTTGGCGAACCCATCGACCTGGCTATCCGAAGTACTTACAATCCCAAAACCAAGAAATACTATGGCTTTTCCGACAGTTTCGTGCCGGATCCGGTCAACTACCGTAAGGATTTGTGGGATTCGGTGGGTATGACACCCAATACCTGGGATGATGTGCGGGTCGGCGGCGCAAAGATTAAGCAGAAACACGGCAATCCGGTCGGAATCGGCCTGGCATCCGAAATTGACACCAATATGGCCATGCGGGCCATCATGTACTCGTTCGGTTCATCCGTTCAGGACGAGGCGGGCAACGTCGTTCTGGACTCCAAAGAGACCCTGGAAGCCGTTAAGTTTGTCAAGGCTATGTTCGAAGAGTGCATGACCCCGGAGGTTTTCACCTGGGACGCTTCTGCCAACAATCGCTTTATGATTTCCGGCAAGGGCTCGCTGGCATTGAATGCCATCTCCATCACCCGCACAGCTGAAAAAAGTGCGCCGGAAATGGAAAAGAAGATCTGGCTTGCCAAGGCACCCCAGGGCCCGGTTCGCAGGATCGGCTTGGAACACGTCATGGATGTCTATGTGATCTGGAAGTTCGCTGAAAATATCGAGGGGGCCAAAAAATTCCTGGTCGACTACATCAACAATTTTAAGCGCGCCTTTTTAGCCAGCGAGTTTTACAATTTCCCCTGCTTCGCCAAAACAGTTCCAGATCTGAAAGAGTTAGTTGCCAAAGACAAAAAAGCACAGCCACCGGATAAGTACAAAGTGCTGGCAGATGTTCTCGATTGGGCCACCAACGTGGGCTACCCGGGATATGCGAATGCAGCCATTGACGAAATTTTCAGCACCTGGGTTATTTCCACGATGTTCGCCCGGGCTGCCACAGGTTTTCAGAGCCCCGAGGATGCTATTAAAGCGGCTGATAAAAGATGCCAAGCCATCTTCAAAAAATGGCAAGCCAGGGGCTTAGCTTAACAGGTCAAAAAAAAGCGCTGCCATGCAGGTTATAGGTGTTAAATTTTCATCAGCCCGGGGCGGTGCTGCTTGAACAGCACTGCTCCGGCTAAACGCATTTCTGTTGTCGTGTTCAGAATCCGATTTCTGAAAAATATTCATCATAAATAAGGAGGAACCATTGCCCCAGGTAGAGACGCAAAGTTTGTACAAACACTTTGGTGAAGTAAAGGCAGTCGATGGCGTGGATATTGTCAGCAGTGATGAAGAATTCCTTGTTCTGCTGGGTCCATCGGGATGCGGCAAAACCACACTGCTGCGCATGATTGCCGGCCTGGAAAAACCGACTTCCGGAGAGATTTTGATCGGTGGAGAGGTTGTCACTCACCTGCCTCCCCGTGCGCGTGGTATTGCCATGGTCTTCCAAAGTTATGCCCTCTATCCGCACATGACGATTTACAAAAATATCGCTTTCCCGTTGAAGGCCATGGGCATGCCCAAAGAAGACATGAAAAAAAAGGTGGATTGGTCCGCTGCGATGCTCGGGATCGAAAACCTGCTGCAGCGAAAACCGCGCGAACTTTCCGGCGGCGAGCGTCAACGCGTAGCGCTGGCGCGCGCGCTTGTCAGAGAGCCCAATGTGTTTTTGCTGGATGAGCCCCTTTCCAACTTGGATGCCAAACTGAGAGCCTCAGCCCGAGAGGAACTGTATCGCTTCCAGAAGGATGTATCCATTACGACCATTTATGTCACCCATGACCAGGTGGAAGCCATGGGGATGGGCGATCGCATTGCCGTGATGAACGCAGGTAAAGTGCGCCAGCTGGGCACACCGGATGAGGTCTACTCTGATCCGGCCGATATGTTTGTGGCCGGCTTTTTGGGCTCTCCCCCCATGAACCTAGTAGAATTTCAGGACCGGATTGTCGGATTTCGCCCTGAAAGTTTTCTGCCGCAGCAGATGCATGAAGGTGGCGGTGATATGGTATTCTTGCCCTTCGAGGTTACCCGCATCGAGAACCTGGGCGCCGATCGGCTGGTTTACGGCAAACTGGAGGAGCGCTTTGGCCGCGAAGCGGTGATTGCCAATCTGCCTACCAGTTTCACCGATTATACCATTGAAACCCATAAGCGCTACGATTTCGCCGTGCCCCGTAAAGATGTTAAATTCTTCGACCGCCAGACAGGGCTGTGCGCTGAGCCCTTTCCATTATAAGGAGAGCAGATGGAAACCACTTCTAATTCGGTGGAAGGCGAGTTTCGAACTCGAAACCAGCATCTGAGTTTCTTTTTTGACAATGAAAAAGTGCTGGGTTTTCTGATGATTGCTCCAGCGGTGGTCTACATCTTGGCCCTGGTGGGTTTACCGCTGATACTGGCATTTATTTATAGTTTCAGTGATATCACCATTGGCAGCTCCGATTTCAGTTTTGTCGGGTTTGAAAACATAAAAAGGCTCATCGGTGAATTTGAATTCAGAATCGCGCTGAAGAACACAATTCTCTTCACCGCTGTTTCCATGATCATCGTTCTGGTCCTGGCCAAGATACTGGCATTGCTTCTGGTAAAAGATTTCAGAGGGAAATTCGTTGTTCGCGCACTGATTTTGATGCCGTATGTGGCCCCGATTTCACTGGGTGTCATTGGCTGGCTTTGGATGCTGGATTCCATTTACAGTCCCATCAACTGGATGATGCAACGTAGCGGGCTGTTCGGCCCCGACTTCTGGCCCATGTGGTTGGGAACACCCAAACTGGCCATGACATCCATCATAGCAGTCCATGTTTGGCGCATGCTGCCGCTGGCTACGATTATCATGCTCGCCGGTTTGGCTTCAATACCCGAGGAGATTAAGGACGCCGCGCTGGTTGATGGTGCGGGATATTTCAGGCAGTTGTTTCAAATTACGATTCCAATGATGCTGCCGATCATGATGGTGGCCGTGTTGTTCGGAATTGTATTTACCGCCACGGATATCATCATTATTTTGGTTTTGACCCGCGGCGGCCCGTATGATTCCACTCAGGTTCTGGTGAGCAAGGCCTTCTATACCGGCATAGATGCCGGTGATCTGGCCACTGGGGCAGCCACGGCGCTGTTCCTTTTCCCCCTGCTGGCCGCCGTGGCCATATTTATGCTGAGAATCGCCCGTCGCACGGAGGTGACTTGATATGCCAAAGCATGCGAAGCCCAGAAAAAAAATAGGCATTCGGATTGCCCATTGGGGAAGCTTGACGGTTTTCGCCTTTTTTGCGAGTCTGCCTTTTTTATGGATGCTAATCACCACCTTCAAGCAGGATGCCGATCTGTACAACCGTTCCAACAATCCGTTTATTTTCAATTCCGCTCCAACGCTGGAACATCTGCAATATCTTTTCAATGAGACCTTGTTTTTAAAATGGCTCTTCAATACCGCCTGGGTGGGCACTTTGGTTGTCATCATCACGCTGGTTTTGGCCATTCCTGCCGGCTACAGCCTGGTGCGCCTCGGCGGACGCTGGGGTGAAAAACTGGGTATCGGCATATTCCTCACGTATTTGGTTGCCCCGACCATTCTGTTTATCCCCATGTCACGGGTGGTCGCAAAATTGGGTCTGCAGGATTCATTGTGGTCGCTGGTGCTCGTATTTCCATCTTTCACCGTACCGTTTTCTATCTGGCTATTGATGGGATTTTTCAAAGCCATCCCCCCGGATCTTGAGGAGGCCGCCATGATCGACGGCTACTCTCGGTTCGGCGCATTTGTCCGAATGGTCATTCCCATATCGACTTCCGGGATTCTCACGGTGGTCATATTTAGCTTCACGCTGGTGGTACAGGAGTACATCTATACCCTGACTTTTGTTACGACTGCAGCTAGTTACACTGTCAGTGTGGGATTGCCGACCTTCCTGGTTCACGGGGATGTATACAACTGGGGAGGATTGATGGCCGGGTGCCTGATTGCATCTTTACCGGTGGTCATCGTTTATAACTTTTTTGTTGATCGGTTTATCAGCGGGTACACACTGGGGGCTGTTAAGGGTTAATCTTAAACCTGAATTTTGCACAAGTCGGAGGCTTTCATATGTAAGGCACTTGAGGGCGGGCCTCGACTGAGCTCTGCCGAAGTCAGGCTATAGTAAACTATGCCCCGCCCTTAACCCGCCCGCCTCGGCTGCCCTCGGCCATGAGCTCGGGCCGAATGGAGCGGCTCTCAATGGCGGGCGTGGTAACGCAGCAGAAGGAAGCCTCCGGCTCGCCCTGTTCAATGCCGCTTCGCGGCCCCCGTAGGGGATTCAATAGGGCTCGCCCACTGGGTGAAAATTAATGGGATAAAATGATCTTCATCCATTATACCCGCTCAGGATTTAGTTGTACGTCTATAATTTGCTTAATCTACTCTCATTTAATGCAATCTCGACTTCTCATTAATTTTCATGCAAGATTCAGGATAAAAATCTGCAAGTAATTATCCGGCCCGATTTCAGTATACCGTTTTTGTTGGAAGCCGTGGGCCGCTAGCATTTGATCGACTTCCTCAGGCGATAGCCTGACCGGTTTTGGAGGCCCCGGTGGTCCTTCCTTTTTAAAAAATTCAACAATGGCCAGCGTGCCTTCGGTTTTCATCACTCTGACAATTTCTTTGAGCACCTGCTGATCGATCTTATCCGCCACCAGATCATGCAGCACCGTTGCCATCAGGCAGACATCCACACAGTTGTCATCGACCGGAATGTTTTGAGCAACATCACTGACAAATGCCGTCAGGTTGTGGAGCCCTTTTGAATCGGCTTCCTCTCTTAAGATAAGGATTCCCTCTTCCCATAAATCAACCGCGTAAATCTGACCGTTCTTGCCAATCATCTCGGCGGCGGCCAGCGAATAGGCGCCCCGGCCGCAGGCAGCATCCAAAAAAGTAATGTCTTGTTTTAGCTCAAGCGCTTCAAAAAAGGCGACCGTGTCAATCAGTCCAAAGCTGCTTTTACCGGCACCCGTCGGTTTGCTGTTAGAATGTTCGGTCATTGTCGGTCCTCTGGTGATTCAGTAGTGCGTTAAATTTGAACTTTTTGAAAAAACAATAATACCGTAGTTCCCTCCTGCGGCCGGCTGTCAATCTCAATTTTACCGCCATGGGCTTCCATAATCGTTTTGCATAAGCTCAGGCCCAGACCGTAGCCTCCGGTGTCTTTGGTGCGGGACTTATCCACTCGATAAAAAGGCTCGAAAATGTGAGCCAGGTCCTCTTCCGGAATCCCTATTCCAAAATCCCTTATCCGTACGACGACATATGATTCTACGGTTTTAGCAGATATTTGAATGGGCGCACTATCGGGTTGTGAATATTTAATCGCATTGTTGAGCACATTTTCAAAAACAGTCTTGATCTGATCGGGGTCTATCTCGACCTCAATTTCAGAGGGTAGATCGACAATTTCAATGCCCGGCGGCTGGTCTTCAAAGGCAACGATTGTCTGCTTTATAAAAGCAGCCAGATCTGTGCGTTGTTTGTTCAATTTTTCATATTTATGCTGCCGGCGGGCTGTTTCCAGAATCTCGCTGACCATTTCTTCCAGTTCTTCAATGTCACTCTGAAGGCTTTGCCTGGCCTGGCTGTCTGATAAAAATTCAAGCGCCACTTTCATGCGCGTAATCGGGGTTCGCAGCTCATGGCTGACATCATAAAGGAGCTGTTCTTTGCTGTGCAGCATATCCCGGATGCGATCGGTCATGTTATTAAATGCAGCTGCCAGATCCCGCAGTTCGTCCGACTTTTTCAACGGCACCCGGTGTTTTAAATTCCCGCGACTGACTTCTTTCACTCCGGTATTGAGCCATTTCACCGGTCTTAAAATGTGGCGAATGACAAAAAAGGCTCCTGCCAAAATCAGGGTTAAAAGGAGCAGCATGATAACAAACAGCCGGTGACGGGCGCTATCAAGGGGTAAATTGCGCGACGGGCCAAAGATAAAACGCCCGCCCTCTGTGGTGACTTCAATGATATGCCGGCCCCTGTGTTTTCCATACCGAACATCGGAATTTTGGCGCCAGCTGCGAAACCGGCCCCTGATATCTGTTGGTAGCTTTTCAGATGTGGTCCAGCGAAGATCCGGGCTTTCGTAGCGAACTTCCAAAAAGGACTGCCGCGCAATTTCGCGGGCGCGGTCCAGGCTTGGCGGGGTGCCCATATCGGCAATCAGATAATTGAGATATTGAACGACATTTTTATGAAATGGGCCGATGAACTGGTTGCGGAGGTGGATGAAAAATCCGCCCACCACCAGGTTAATGCAAATACCTGCCAGAATGATCACCACCAGGAGCTTGGTGAAAACCGAGCGAAAAATTTTTTTAAACCATTGGGTTGGCATGTTTAGAAGGATTCCGCCCTAGTTGATGGTTTAGATTAAATTATGGACTTATGTGAAAGCTTAAATTTAAAATGACAGCATTTCGTCAATATTCAATCTTCATTATTCAATTGGCAATAAACACATACCCGCTTCCCCACACCGTCTTGATAAAATCCGGAGATTTGGGATTGTCGTTCAGCTTTTGACGCAGGCGACTGACGGCGATGTCGACAGAGCGATTGAATGCATCACAGTCCATGCCGCGCAACTCCTGCAGGATCTGGTCGCGATTCAACACCTTGCCGGCATTCCGGGCCAGAAATGCCAGGGCCGTAAACTCATTGGTGGTCAGGTCAAGGGAATTGCCGTCCAGCAGGGCAATGCGTTTATCCAGATCGATGGTCAACCGTTCAAAGGTGAGGGTCTGATTATCTGCCAGCTGCTGGCTGCGGCGCAAAACAGACTGAATCCGGGCCACCAGTTCGCGGGGTTCGAAGGGTTTTGCCAGATAATCATCGGCCCCCAGCTCCAGCCCGACCACCTTATCGGTGACCTCCCCTCTGGCCGTCAGCATGATAATCGGAATGTTGCTGGTCTGGCGGATGACTCTGCAAACTTCAAAACCGTCCATATCCGGCAGCATAATGTCTAAAATCACCAGATCAGGTGCCGCCTGCTTCAGCTTTTTCAGGCCTCTGGCTGGATGTGTCGCCGTGATGACGGCATAACCAAAATCCTTTAAAAAGTCTTTGAGCAGCTGATTCAGGCGGCTATCATCATCGATGATCAGGATAGTTGGATTCATGGTCTGTCCGGGTTGAAGTTTGAATACTGAGCTTACTGATAATGATTTAAAGCCGTCTCAAAAATAGTAGGTAACGCCCCCCGCATGAATGCGGGGGGTGTTCGATGCATTTCTGAGATGGCTTTTATTCCCAGCGATGATTGTGTTTTTCATGAAACCACTCCAGCTTGGCCACCAGTTTCTCTTTCTGCTCTGCAGTCAGGGTTTTGTGAAACTCTGACAGACGCACCACCGCAAGATCCATTATTTCAGTCATCTGTTCCCGTTTCTGCG
>JASFIV010000016.1:0-31188 GCA_050122475.1 Desulfobacterales bacterium
GTTGGTGCGTCACCCTCCAGCACCGTCTGGAGAACATCTGCTTTTTCACCGCCGCTCACCAGGAAAAGAATCAGATCGGCGTTATTCAAGACCGGTACGGTCAGGGTTATCCGGAAAGAATCAAATTTTTCAACCCAGTTGGCCACCACCAGACGTTTTTGTTCACTCAGCGCCGGGGAATCGGGAAAAAGTGAAGCCGTATGGCCATCCGAACCCATCCCCAGCAAAACACAATTAAAACGCGGCATGTCTCCGTTTGTGATGCCAAAGAATCGGCGTATGTCGCGGACGTAATCTTCTGCTGCTTTGGGGGCATCGGGATTTTCAGCGCGTATGCGGTGGATGTTGGTCAAAGGAATAGGAACACGGGATAACATCGCTTCAAAGGCCATCCGGTAGTTACTGTCCGGGTGATCCGGTGACACGTGGCGTTCGTCGCCCCAGAAAAAATGGATACGCTCCCATGGAATCTGACGGCCGAACACAGGGTCATCGGCCAGTAGTGCATAAAGGCTGCGCGGTGTCGAACCACCGGACAAAGCGATGCTATAAATATCTTTTGTTTGCAAGGTTTTACCGATGTGTTTCACAAGTGTTTCAGCGGCCGCTCTGCAAATCGCTTCTGCATTAGCGACAATTTGAATTTTATGATTTTTTGAGGCCATTGTCTTAATGGGAGGACTTGTGCTGTAATTTGACAGATGCAAGATTCAATACGACTTTTCAAAATAATAAGAATTAACATGATGATTTGCAATTGTTTGATTACAGAGATGACTTGTTAAAGCAAAAAGAAGTATTAATATATGCCAATTGTTCTCACCGGGGGATGTCAACATGCTTGCTAAAAAAAATCCAACCACCACAAAAAACTGGCAAATTTTACGCCGACACTACGAAAAGATAAAAGATCTTCATATGCGGGATCTCTTTGCCGAAGATCCCCGGCGGTTTAAAAAATTTTCCATCCGTTTTAACGATATAATTGTGGATTACTCCAAAAACAGGATCACAGAGGAAACCCTCCAAAGCCTGATTGCACTGGCAGAGGAATGCGAACTTGAGAATGCAATCGAGAGTATGTTTGCCGGACAGAGGATCAATGAAACCGAAGATCGAGCTGTCTTGCATACGGCTTTGCGTAATCGGGACAACACCCCGGTGGTAATTGATGGTCAGGACGTGATGCCGGAAGTCAACCGGGTCTTAAATCAAATAGAAGATTTTTCTGCCCGGATCCTATCGGGAGATTGGCAGGGATACACAGGTAAAAAAATTTCGGACATTGTCAATATCGGCATCGGTGGCTCTGACCTGGGCCCGCTGATGGTCACAGAAGCCTTGCAGCCTTATGCCCGAAAAGACCTTAGAGTTCATTTTGTTTCAAATGTTGATGGCACCCACATCACCGAAACCCTGAATCGCTTAAATCCGCAAACCACCCTGTTTATGATCGCCTCCAAAACGTTTACCACCCAGGAAACCATGACCAATGCGTTTTCTGCCAGAAGCTGGTTTTTGGAAGCGGCCAGGGATCCGCAGCACATCGCCCGCCACTTTGTAGCCATATCCACCAACAGCGAGGCCGTTGAAAAATTCGGTATCGATAAGAACAACATGTTTATTTTCTGGAACTGGGTGGGCGGACGCTACTCACTGTGGTCGTCCATCGGCTTGTCTATCGCCTGCTATATTGGATATGAGAACTTCGTCGCGCTGCTGCAGGGCGCATTCGAAATGGATCAGCATTTCAAATCAGCGCCTTTTAATCAAAACATCCCGGTGATCCTGGCCTTAATCGGCATCTGGTATAATAATTTTTTCGATGCTCAGACCGAAGCCATTCTGCCCTATGATCAATACATGCATCGATTTCCGGCTTATTTTCAACAAGGCAATATGGAAAGCAACGGCAAATCTGTTGATCGCGAAGGTCAAAAAGTCGATTACCAAACCGGACCGATCATTTGGGGTGAGCCGGGCACCAACGGCCAGCATGCCTTTTATCAGCTCATCCATCAGGGCACCAAACTCATACCGTCCGATTTTCTGGCGCCGGCCATCAGCCACAACCCCGTTGGTGCTCACCATCAAATTCTGCTATCAAACTTCTTTGCCCAGACCGAAGCACTGCTAAACGGCAAAACAGCGGCTGAGGTCAAAGCTGAATTAAAAAATGATGGCAAAAGCAATAAAGAAATTCAAAAATTGTGGCCGCAAAAGGTATTTGAGGGCAATCGCCCGACCAACTCCATTCTGTTTAAAAAGCTGACCCCCGGGGTCCTGGGAAGCCTAATTGCCATGTATGAGCAAAAGATTTTTGTCCAGGGGGTAATCTGGAACATTTTTAGCTTCGATCAATGGGGCGTTGAGCTCGGCAAACAGCTGGCCAGCAAAATTTTGCCCGAGCTGGCAGATGACGGGCCCGTCGACACTCATGATAGCTCAACTAACGGATTGATCAATGCTTACAAAAAGATGAGAAAGTAAAAGAGAGGAGGCTTATGAAAATGAATCTGAAAAAATTATCGATTGCTGTTATTTTCTTACTGCTGTTTCTAGTCGGATGTGCCCAGACCAACAGTAACACTGCCAACGCCTCGGCAACACCGGTCATCGATCGCATTCAAAAGAGCGGTATGCTGACAGTGGGCATGGCGGGAAACATGCCACCATTGAATATGACATCCAAAGAAGGCGAGCTGATGGGGTATGAAGTCGATCTGGCCCGGGCCATGGCCAAAGCCATGGGGGTCAAAGCCAAACTGGAAACGATGCCCTTTGCCGACCTGCTGCCGGCTCTGGAGGCGGGTAAAATCGATCTGATTTTGTCCAACATGACCATTACCCCCGGTCGCAACCTGAAGGTCGCATTTGTGGGACCTTACTTTACGTCCGGCAAAGCCTTTATGACCAAAGTTAAAACCATTGCCCAGGCAGACGAAACCGCCGATATCGATGCCAAAAACACCAAACTGGTGGCCCTGAAGGGCTCCACCAGCCAGGCATTTGTCGAAACCGCTCTGCCGGAGGCCCAGCTGGTGACTGCCAAAGACTATGATGAGGCAGTCAAAATGGTGCTTGATGATAAGGTACATGCCATGGTGGCGGATTATCCGATTGCCGTGGTGTCTGTCTTCCGCTACCCGGACCAGGGATTGTTATCGGTTGTGACCACTCTGACCTATGAACCGATCGGTGTCGGTGTGCCGGCCGGTGACCCGTTGCTGGTCAACTGGGTCGAAAATTTCTTGGCAATCGCCGAGAACACCGGATTGCTGGAGGAACTCAATAGAAAGTGGCTGCTCAATGCCGACTGGTTGAATCGGCTACCGTGATGCTGCATTTTGTAAAATGCAGCATGGTTAAAGGTTATTTGTTATTCGTTATTGGTAGATAAATAAAAGCGGGATGATTTGCCATTATAATTAGGCAAGATCATCCCGCTTTATTTTATTCAGCTGTCTGTGAATGCGTCACTTGCTTTTCAATAGTGCGCTATATTGAATTCGCAAACCGAATTGCAAAACCTTTGAACGCTGAACCCTGAACCTATTGATTTCCCACAAACTCTCCGTATTCAAACTCACCGCTGAGCGTTTTGCCGTCCGGATAGACAAGCGTTCCCTGGCCGGACCACTCGCCATTCTTAAATCCACCGCTGTATTTGCGCCCGTCGGGATAGGTCATCGTACCCTGGCCGGTGCGTTCGCCGAATAGAAAGTCACCCTCATACTTGCGTCCATCCGGATACCAAAGGGTACCGTTGCCGTGGCGCTGATCGCTTTTAAACTCACCGATATAGTGACGGCCGTCCGGGAAGGTTAACTCACCGCGCCCGTTTCGTTCGCGGTATTTCCACTGACCCACATAGCGGGTGCCATCCGGCTTCGTATATGTGCCTTCTACAATTTCATTGTCCCGCCAGGTTCCCTCGAGCTTTCGGCCCCCGGGTAGAATAAAAACACCTTTTCCGTGACGCAGGCCGTCTTTGAAATGACCGATGAATTTTTGACCGGTGGACGTCACCAGGGTCCCGTATCCGTTGACACAATCGCCTTCGGTGCACTCATCGGCACGAACATCAAGTGGGACGCTGGCAATCCATATAAGCAAGGCAATTAAAAATGGTCTCATCTTATCTATCCCTTATTGAGTTAAGATCAAAAAATATTGAAGCCGACGTCTTTGGATAGGGTCTTTGCCATTATTTCGATGACTTTTTTGACACGTACAAGCCTACAAACCAGGCGATCACTACGACCAGGTATATTTGGCCTGTAATCGCTTCCAAAACCGACAGAGCTATCGCCTGGGACCCTACCGGTGTAATGTCACCATAACCTAAGGTGGTAATCGTTACCAGACTGAAATATAAATACACATTTTCTGCACTATGGAGAGCATCATGCGCCACTGCAAAGGATCCGGGGTATAGGTTCGCTATTAATCGATAAATAAAGGTCCACATCAGCGCCATGAGCAGATATACGGCAACTGCAGCCGAAATGGTTTGTCGGGTAACCGTCTCTTCAGTAAAGATAAAATTTAAAATCGAAATGATCGCGAACGCTAAAACAGCCAGCCCGCAAAGGTAGCCGATGGTGAGCAGGATATTGTATTTCGGAATATCCGGGGTCCACACTGCAACAAGCGCTGGTATAAGCAAAAGTGCAGCAATGACGACGTGAATTTTTTTTTGCGAGACGGCATAAATCGTGGCAAAAAAAATGATGGAAAAAAAAATCTCCATGAATAAGGTCAGCCCAATGTAACCCTCTATGAAGGGGCCTATCACAATCAGCGCTACCATGAAGACTATCAAAAAGAGAAATCGGTCTTTGTAACACACTTTCATAAAAGACAATAACAATTTATCTCCCATGAGCCGAGCTTTGACCTCCTGTTTGGAATCAGCAAATCGGATTTTGTTATTCTACAACTTCGATAGTGAGGGCCTTGAACTGTTGGTGGTTGCAAACGCATCATTTAGATCGCGAACAGTATCACATTTAAGGAAATAAGGTAGCAGTATTTGTTCATATAGGCAAAAATAATTTTGAATCTTTTACCCCCTCTGTCGCTTTTTATTGATCTGCTCTATTTTCTGTTTCATAAGCTCAATGACCCCGTCCGGTGTTTTTTTGCTGAGCAGCGACTTAAATTGAGCCCGATAGTTGCGCACTGCGCTGATGCCCAGAAACTGGATATCATAAACTTTCCATAGCCCTTTGCGTTTGATCATCAACAGATCAACCGGAACTTTTTGACCTTTCCAGACGACTTTAATATGGACCAGCGCCCGTGTTGGGGATTTAAATTCCTGACTTTCATAAATAAGTCTTTCATCCTTATATTTTTCCTGCAATTTTCCCATGTAAAATTTACCCAAAAATTCGGTAAATACCTCGACGAAAGTTTCTCTTTGCGAGGGGGTAAATCTTTTCCAGTTCGAAGCCAGCACCCTTCTGGAAAATTCATGGAAATCAAAGAGCTGCTCTAAAATCAAGCGAAGTTTTTGCTGCTGGGCTTCTTTCAATTCCTGATCACTGAATTTGGGACCCTGCAAAATTTGTAGCCCTTCCTGGACGCCCTTTTGCAGGGCTTCGATCGGCTCATCGCCATATGCCGAAGATGGGCTTGCAGCCAGAACGAGAAGGCCTAAGATCAAAAGTGTGCGCATCAACATATCCTTAATAAATCCGTGCAAAACCGGTCCGCCTTATGCATCATAACGTTACCTGTGGAATTCAGATGGGGCTATCCTGTTGCATGTATGCCACAAATGATTATGCTAATATTGTACCCCGAAGGGGTTTTGTAAACAGTTGGAAGGATAAATCGATGAGCAAAAAAATGTCAAAAAAAGGCCGTTTGAGCAATCAAACGGCCTCTATATTTTATTTTCGAAAGATTTCAATTTTACCACGAAGCTCACGAAGGCAGAATTTAGTGTTTTTAACATAATCTTCGTGCAACTTTGTGTTCTTTGTGGTGGATTATTTCAATCGATCAAACGCTCGCGCAGTTACCCGCTCCTTTCGTGTTTTTTATAAACCTCAGCCTGATTTTAATCGCCGGCGGCTGGTTCTTCAGCCGGCGGCTCCGGGCATACACTGGTTGGATCGGCCATCAGTGCCAGATCTTCATAACGCGCGTTAAACTGTTCTTCCAATTCAGCATGTAATTTATCGGCTTCTTCCGGGAACGTTCGCTTCAGGGATGCAAATCGGATCTCGCCTTCCAGGAATTGGCGCAGGCTGCCGTCGGGCTTTTTGCTATCCAGGATAAAGGGATTTTCGCCCTGGGCCTTTAACGTCGGATTGTAGCGATATAACGGCCAGTAACCGGATTGAACGGCCAGCTTTTCTTCTTCCTGGCTTTTGCCCATACCGGCCAGGATCCCCTGATTGATACAGGGTGAATAGGCCAGGATAATGGAAGGCCCGTCATAGCTTTCGGCTTCTAAAATGGCCTTCATCATCTGCTGTTTGTTGGCGCCCATGGCCACGCTGGCCACGTATACATAACCATAAGACATCATCATCTGCCCCATGTCCTTTTTGGGCGTCTTTTTACCGGAGGCGGCAAATTTGGCAACCGATCCGGTGGGCGTGGCCTTTGAAGATTGCCCGCCGGTGTTGGAGTAGACTTCGGTGTCCATTACCAGGATATTGATGTCTTCCCCGGTTGCCATGACATGATCGATCCCGCCGAAGCCGATATCATAGGCGGCACCGTCGCCGGCAAACACCCAGTAGGATTTTTTGGTGAACAGCCGGGCATATGCGGCAATTTCAGCCAGAAGTTTGTTGCCGTTTTGCTGGCTGAGCAATGCTTTGAGTTGATCGCCGTATTGCCTGGAGCCCTGCGCATCTTTGAAATTATCCAGCCAGCCCAGCATGGCATCTTTAATTTCCTGGGAAACATCTGTCATTAAAGCACTCTGCATCAAATCGGCTGCTTTTTTGCGTTGCTGCAAAGCACCTAAAAACATGCCGTAGGTAAACTCGGCCGGGTCTTCAAACAGGGAATTGCCCCAGGTGGGACCGAAGCCGTCTTTGTTGACGCAATAGGGGACCGCCGGTGCCGAACCGCCCCAGATCGAGCTGCAGCCGGTGGCATTGCCGATCACCATGCGCTCACCAAACAGCTGGGTCAGCAGTTTGGCATAGGGTGTCTCCCCGCAGCCGGCACAGGCGCCGGAAAACTCAAGCAGTGGCTGACAGAACTGGCTACCTTTAACCGTATTGCGGCTGACGACATCATCATGCACCGGCAGTTCTACGCTGAATTCATGAAACGGCACCTGCAGCGCGGTCTGGGTCTCCAGCGGTTTCATGACAAGCGCCGTCTTCTTTGCCGGACAGATATCCGCACAGTTACCGCACCCCATGCAATCGAGAGTGTCCACTTGAATCCTGAAATAGTAACCTTTAAGATCCTTGCCCACCGCCTTTTTGGCTTCATAGCCATCCGGGGCTTCGGCCAGCTCCGCTTCGGTCAACAGCACCGGGCGAATGCTGGCGTGGGGGCAAACCATGGCACACTGGTTACACTGGATGCAGTTTTCCATGATCCATTCCGGCACATTGATGGCCACGCCCCGCTTCTCGTACTTGGATGTATCCACTGGGAAAATACCGTCCGGCTGGAAGACGCTGACCGGCAATTTGTCTCCTTGCTGGGCCAGAATCGGCCGCATTACATTTTTAACAAAATTCGGCTCATCCTTTTCCATTTCGGGAGTGTCTGTGGCCTGGGCCCACGATTCGGGATATTCGATTTCCACCAGGTTGTCCAATGTCTGATCAACGGCGGCAAAGTTCATATCCACGATTTTCTGACTCTTTTTTTCAAACAGCTTTTTGATTTGGTCTTTTAGATAGTCAATGGCGTCATCAACCGGGATCACATTGGCCAGCTTGAAAAAGGCTGTCTGCATGATCATGTTGATGCGGCCGCCAAGGCCTACTTCGCGGGCAATTGCTTCCGCATTGATATTGTAGAATTTGAGCTTTTTGGTTGCGATGGTACGGCGCATTTCAGCTGGCAACTTGACTTCCATTTGTTCGGGTGACCAATGAGAATTCAGAACAAAGGTTCCGCCGTCTTTGATACCTTCGAGTACATCGTAAATATCCACATAGCTGGCCTTGTGACAGGCGATGTAATCGGCGGTGTCAATCAGGTAGGTCGATTGAATCGGGTTGTGACCGAATCGCAAATGCGAAATGGTCACCCCGCCAGATTTTTTGGAATCATAAGAAAAATAGGCCTGGGCATACATGTCGGTGTTATCGCCGATAATTTTGATGGCGCTTTTGTTGGCGCCCACCGTTCCATCGGCACCGAGACCCCAGAATTTGCATTGAACGGTTCCTTCCGGAGTCACATCCAGCGACTCTCCCACTTCAAGTGAGGTGTTTGTCAAATCGTCACGAATGCCCACCGTAAAGTGGTTATGGGGGCTTTTTGATTTCATGTTCTCATAAACCGCCAGTACCATGGCCGGGTTAAATTCTTTGGAACCCAACCCGTAACGGCCGCCGATGATTTTAGGTGTTTGCGCGCGCTCCATATAAGCAGTGCAGACATCCAGATACAGCGGCTCACCCAGCGCACCGGGCTCTTTGGTGCGATCCAGCGCGGTGATGGTCTTGGCGCTTTGCGGAATGGCGTCAAACAGGTGTTCGGCTGAAAACGGCCGGTACAGGCGCACTTTGACCAGCCCCACTTTTTCACCCTGGCCTTGCAGATAATTGATGACTTCCTCGATGGTTTCGCACGAAGAGCCCATGGAAATAATGATGCGGTCCGCTTCCGGATCTCCTACGTAATCAAAAAGGTTGTATTGCCGGCCGGTCAAATCGCTGACCTTTTTCATATAGTCGCTGACAATGCCCGGCACCTTGAGATAATAGGGATTGGCGGCTTCGCGTCCCTGAAAATAAATATCGGGGTTCTGGGCCGTTCCCCTGAGTTCAGGCCGTTCCGGGTTTACCCCGCGGGCGCGAAATTTCGCCACCGCCTCAAAGTTCGTCAGTTTGGCCATCTCCTCATAATCGATGACGGCGATTTTCTGGATTTCATGTGAGGTGCGGAAACCGTCAAAGAAATGAGCAAAGGGAATACTGCTTTCAATGGCGGACAGGTGCGCGATTAAGCCCAGATCCATGACTTCCTGCACCGAAGCCGATGCCATCAGGGCAAAACCGGTCTGGCGAACCGCCATGACATCCTGATGATCGCCAAAAATCGACAGCGCATGCGCCGCGATGGCCCGGGCGGAAATGTGCAGCACGGCCGGCAGCAGCTCCCCGGACATTTTATACATGTTGGGTATCATCAACAACAGCCCCTGGGAGGCCGTAAAGGTTGTCGTCAGAGCCCCGGCCGCCAGTGACCCGTGCACAGAAGCAGCTGCTCCGGCTTCGGATTGCAGCTGGCGAACGATCATGGCTTGATCAAAAATGTTTTTGCGGCCCTCGGCTGACCATTCATCGGCAATTTCACCCATGGGCGATGAAGGTGTAATCGGATACAGGGTGGCCACATCGCTCATGGCATATGCCACGTGGGCGGCTGCGGTGTTTCCATCCATGGTTTTCATATCATTGGTCGCCATAATTCACTCCTTTGATTCAAGGTCTTGGTATTTTTGTAAAATTATTGGGTTAATTAAACTCAACTTTTATAATTCTGTTGTTTGGAATGATGGAAGGTTGGAATGTTGGAATAATGGGCAGGCGTGAATGAAGATGATCATTTTTTAGCTATACTGTTTCTATCTCTATTCCCATTACTCCCGTATTCCAGTATTCCATTATTCCTGATGATAGGATCTCCTAATTTCGAAAAAGCATTTTATCACAGTTAACTTAAAAGGTTTGCAAAGAAATCGTTACCCTTATCATCAACGATGATAAAGGCCGGAAAGTCCTTAACGGTTATCATAAAAATAGCTTCCATGCCAAGTTCTTCATATTCAACCGTTTCTACGCTGGTGATACATTCTTTACCCAGTCGTGCTGCCGGCCCCCCGATGGAACCCAGATAGAACCCCCCATGTTTCTGGCAGGACTCGGTAACCACTTTTGAGCGGTTGCCTTTGGCCAGCATGATCATCGATGCGCCCCGGGCCTGAAAAATCGGTACATACGGATCCATGCGACCGGCTGTGGTCGGACCGAAGGATCCAGACGCATGGCCCGGTGGCGTTTTGGCCGGCCCGGCGTAATAGATGATGTGATTCTTAAAATAGTCCGGCAAGGCTTCGCCACGATCCAGGCGCTCCTTTAATTTCGCATGGGCAATATCGCGGGCGACCACAATTTTGCCGGTCAGCAGCAACGGTGTGGCCACCGGATATTGACTCAGCTGCGCCCGGATCTGATCCATGGGTTGGCTTAGATCAACCCCCACCGCATCGGCATCGCTAACATCGATCTGGGGAAGGTACTGGGCCGGGTTCGTCTCCAGCTGTTCGATAAAAATACCCTTGTCCGTGATTTTGGCTTTAATATTGCGATCCGCACTGCAGCTGACACCCAGCCCGATGGGACAGGATGCGCCATGTCTTGGCAGCCGGATCACCCGGGTGTCCAGGCAAAAATATCTGCCGCCAAACTGAGCGCCAATACCCAGCTCCCGGGATATCTCCAGCAGGCGGGCTTCCAGTTCCAGATCCCGAAATGCGTGGCCTGATGCGCTGCCCTGGGTCGGCAGGCCGTCCAGATATCGGGCGGTGGCCAGCTTGACCGTCTTAAGATTGAGTTCGGCAGAGGTTCCGCCGATAACAAACGCCAGATGGTAAGGCGGACATGCTGCTGTACCCAGAGATTTCATCTTATCGGTCATGAAATCCAACAATTGGTCAGGCGTTAAGACGGCTTTGGTCTCTTGAAAAAGATAAGTCTTATTGGCCGATCCACCACCTTTGGCCAAAAACAAAAAATGATATTCATCACCCTGCACCGCGTAAAGCTCGATCTGAGCCGGTAAATTAGTGCCGGTGTTTTGCTCGTCATAAAGATTCAGAGGCGCATTCTGCGAATAGCGCAGGTTACCCCGGGTATAAGCGTTGAAAATGCCTTCAGAAATAGCTTCTTCATCCGCGTAATCGGTCCAGACCCCCTGGCCTTTTTTGCCGATGACAATGGCCGTGCCGGTGTCCTGGCACATGGGAAACTCACCTTCAGCTGCAATCACCGCATTTTTTAGCAGCTCCAGCGCCACGCGCCGATCATTGGCCGAAGCCTGCGGATCATCGAATATGGCAGCCAGCTGCTCCAAGTGTGATGCACGCAGATAATGCGATACGTCATGAAACGCCTGTTCGGCCAGGAGCGTTAGGCCTTCCGGTGACACCTGCAATAGTCGCTTCCCGTCTGCCGCCATTAACGATACGTGCTCCTTGGTTAAGAGGCGGTATTCGGTGGAATCAGCTTCCAGGGGAAACATTTCCTGGTAGGCAAAATCAGCCATTCGTGCCTACTCCTGTCAAGCTTTTGGGATTTTAGTTCAAAGTGAAATGGAAAGCGTCGAAATTAAGTTAAAAGAGTTTAGTTACCAACAGGCGCAGAATGTGTCAAGGCGTTTCATTTTAAGGTCTAATGCGTCTGCTCAGAAGGTCTGAAGGTGTTGGTGGCTGGTGAGTCTATTTGGTGTTTGGTGTTTCGTGTTTGGGTTTTGATGAATGCCAAAAAACAGCCCCTTACAAAACACTAAACACCAGACACCTATTCCTCTTTAGGCTTTAGATGCTCGGGAACTTCCAGCATATTGATCAATAGGGGTTTTAGAAACGACCAGCGGATACCGATCTTATAAATTTCTTCTAAATCACGGATGGCATCCCAGCAGTTGTGGCAAGGGGCAATGACCAGCTTAGCCCCGGTTGCAAGTATCTGGTCCCGTTTGACCTTCAAGCCGATGTTACGCTGTTCGCGGTAACGGCCGATACCGTTTAAACCACCGCCGCCGCCACAGCAAAAATTATGTTCCCGATTAGGCGTCATTTCGCGGAAATCCTCCGCAATGTAGCTCAAGATTTCCCGGGCTACATCGGCCAGACCGCCATTGCGGATATAATTGCAGGAATCCTGATAGGTCACCGGTTCCTTGATTTTTTTGGACGGATCGATTTTCAGTTTTCCGCTCCGCAGGGCCTCGGCCACCCATTCAACGTAATGCAGGCTTTCAATCGGCGTCTTGCCGGATTTAAGTCCGGCCCAGTAGGGCCCTTCAATAACAGTAGCACGATAGGCATGGCCGCATTCGGTAACCACCATGCGCTCGGGCTTTAATCGATCCATGGCATCATAAACTGATTCGACCTGCATTTTGGCCGCTTCCCAGTCGCCGGCAAACATGGCCAGACTGGTTTCTTCCCAGCCTTTACTGGGCACCGTCCAGTTTTCACCGGCCACATGAAACAGAATAGCCGCTTCAGCGATGTCTTCCGGATAATGTTTAGGCTCCCGTGCATTGACTGTATAGATGATATCCGCGCTTTCTTTATCGACCGGAATTTCCAGCCCCGGCCAATCGTCCTCGTATTCTTCCGCCATCCACTCACAGGTATCAACCCAGTCTTCGCTGGTCACATCCATCTGAGCCCGAAAGATGCGGTGCATGCCGGAACCGATCTTCATTTCCCAGGGCACAAATCCCTGCCCGTAGAGCAAACCGCGCAGGTAACTGAACATAATGCCGGTATCAATCCCGAACGGACAATAAACACCGCAGCGGGTGCAGCAGGTGCATTTGGAATAGGCCCAGTCCATGCATTTTTGCATAAAGGCATTGTCGACGTCCCCTTTGCGGGCAATCAACTTGCCTAAGGTTTCTTGAATCTTATAGGAGGGCACCTGTTTGGGGTCCCGATTATTGGCCAGATAGTAAAAGCAGCTTTCGGCACACAGGCCGCAATGCGAGCAAATTTCCAACCATGTTTTGGTTCGTGATTTCAAACTTTTTTGGATGGTCCCCCATAGCGCTTTGTGGTCCACATCCAGATCATTCATTTGCGCATAGTATTCTTTACCGCTTTTATCGGCCAGTAGGGCCTGCAGTTGCTCTTTGGTATTGACGGGTTGTTTGTTACAAAGCGTTCCTTCTGGCATTGTTCTGTATCCTCACAAATGATTTAAAATGAATTAAATCTGCTATGACCAGCATCAAGGTCATATATAGCAGGAATATTGGAATGATGGAATAATGGAATGATAATATGATAGGGGATATTTCCATTGTTCGCCCAATATTCCATCATTCCAGCATTCCAGTATTCCAAACCTAAGTTTTATTAAAATTTCGCGAAGTGAAATTTTACCAGGCCAAACCCTTGCCTTTCATGCCGCCGCGTTTGATGCCATAATCCATGCCGAGCTGGGCTCGAGTCATGAAAAATAGCAGGAAATGCGATAGTTTGGTCAATGGTATGGCTATGAGCAAAACATGGCCGCAAATAATATGAGCCATCAACCAGAAATAATAATCCGGCACCCGGTGATAGGCCAAAAAGCCGGTCAAAAAAGGTGAAACGGCAATCAGCAGCAACAGATAATCGTACCAGTTGGTGATAATGCGAACCTCTGGCAGCGCGATCCGGCGCAGGATCAAAAAAACAACCGACACGATCACTATAACCGTCATCGCATCGGCCACGGCCTCGGGCAGCGTCCACAGGCTGATGCCCAACCGTTCCTTTAACAAAATATTATGTCCCAGCAAAAAGATCGGCGTAATCAGCAGGCCAAAATGCATCAGAAAGACCCATAGGGTAAACCAGGGATTCTTGCGCCAGCTGCGGGTCCCGTATGGGAAAATCCAGAATAATATGGACCGGATGGCGCCTTTGACGCCATAGGATACATTCTCATTGTATGTGACGCGGTCAAGCTTCCAGTCAAGGCCTCTGATGTAGCGAACGCCGCGAACAATCAGACCGATAAAAAATATTCCGAATGATATCCATACCATCGGGCCGGTTAAAAACTCATACATGCTTGACTCCTTTATCCACTCGATAACCGAATAATTTTAAAAAACACAGCTCTGGGCACTTAGACGCATTTTTGAGATAGATTTTATTCTTCATCATCATCCCGCTGGCTCAGAAACAAATAGAAAAAGGTAAACCCCAGCAGCGCGCCAATGATTAATATGTAGGTGATGCTCTCAGTGTGAAACATGTATTCCTGCAATGTGTGAATTGCTCCATCCATCCCTTAATCTTCCCTTGCTTTTGTGGCGTTAAATTTCAGATAAATCAATTATTAAATCTCTATAATTAATTAATATTTTTGTTATTTGTTATTAGAAAAACGAATAAAGAAACCGTATGCTTACGAAGAAACTCCTGGACGAATAACGAATAACCAATAACGAATAACTCTGCTAATGATCTTCATAGTCCGCGTGCGAATACAGTATCGGCATCCGGGTAACAATAAACCGGAAAGCCAGAACGCCTAACGTCACCAGAAAAACCGTTATAACGATTTCCATCCAATGCGGAAAATAGCGTTCGCTGGCCGGCAGATGCCAGTTAAAGGCTATCAGAGAAATATTTAAGCGGTTGACCACCAGACCCAATACGGTCCAAGCCGCCGTCCACTTTATCAGCTTTATGTTTTTTTCACGCACGCCGATCGCATACAGAAAACAGGGTAGCGCCACAAAGCCCAACAATTCGACCAGAAACCAGAGCCCGTAATTGGTTGGTAGTAAATGCCAGGCATTGCTTTCCGAAATACCGATGACTTTGATGATAAAATATCCGGCCAGCACCATCGAAGCGGCTTTACCGAAACCGAGCGCAATCGTATCCTTTTCCTTTAAATGGGCCTCGTCCATCTTATCGGCAAAATAGCGCTGCGACAGCGTACTTTCAAAAATCACCATCGACAGCCCGGCAATGATACTGGATATAAAGAAAAACACCGGTAAATAGGGCGAATACCATAGGGGATGAAGTTTGGCCGGTGCGATCAAAAACAATGCTCCCAACGAGGATTGGTGCAGCGTCGATAGAATAACACCAAAAATGGTCAAAAGGAGCGTTAGTCTGACCACTATTTTACGGGCCCGTTTCAGGCCCAGCCATTCCATAGCCGCCGGCGAGAATTCAATAAACAGCACGGTCAGGTAAAGCGCCACACACGCCGCCACTTCAAACAACAGCGAGGTAGTTCCCTGCTGCATGATAAACGGATACGGCAGCCGCCAGGGTCGGCCCACGTCGTAGTGCAGTGCAATCACGACCAGGGCATATCCCAGAAAACCGGTCAGAATGGCCGGGCGCACGGCCGAATGATATTTTTTCATGCCGAAAAGGTAAACCGCCGCCGAGGTAACGTAGCCACCGGCGGCCAGGGCCACACCCACCAGCAGGTCAAAACCGATCCATATTCCCCAGGGATTGTAGTCGGACAGATTGGTAACCGCATCCAGACCGACAGTAAACCGTATCACAGTGACAATTAATCCCAGGACAACAATAATTCCGGCGATCACATTAAAAGGCGTAAACAAAGGTTTGCCGGTTGTTGCGGCATCATCAGACATCAGGAACCCTCCTCACTTGGCTTCTTTTCCGCTTTTTCAGGCTGCGCATCGCCTTTATCTTCCGCTTTGGGCTTGGCAGCCTCTTCAAGCGCCTTTTTGACCGCATTATCGATCTCTTTTTGCTTCATTTTATTGAGCGCTTCGATTTCTGCTTTTTGATTGGCTTTGGCCTCGGTGTTGGCTTGCTCAACTGCTGCTGCAACGGCCACGTTCATTTCATCCGTTGCGATTTTTTCTTTGCGCTTTGACATGGCATAGATGCCGGTCAGCAGCACCGGCCAGAGCCCGACAACAATCGGCACGGCGCTGAGCGCGCCGGCGGTCAGTTTCGGGGCCGGGGTGATCCCCAGGTCTTCGCGCATATCGACTTCTTTGAACGGCACGGACGACAGGTACAGCCAGCTGGTGCCGCCCATTTCGTTTTCACCGTAGATATGATTCACATAGCGATCCGGAAATTTGCTAATTCTCGCCCGGGCAACTTTCAACAAATCGGTGCGTTTGCCGTATGTCAATGCCTCGGTTGGGCAGGACTCCACACAGCCGGGCAGCAGGCCCTTCTCAATTCGCGGAGAGCACAGGGTGCATTTCATCACCCGGGGTTCAAAGGCGCTGTCGTATTCGTAAGTCGGAATTTCAAAGGGGCAGGCAATCATGCAATAGCGGCAGCCCACGCAAACCGACGCATCGTAAATCACAGCGCCCTTCTGGGTCTTGGTAAAGGCGCGCACGAAGCATGCCGACGCACAGGCCGGTTCAAGGCAATGATTGCATTGCTCCTTGCGATACAGCGGTCCTTTGACATTGGGATTGCTGACGGAATCAAAGCGATTGACGATGGTGTAAGCTTTCGGATCGGTGCGCCTTTTGCTATCCAGAACAGAAAGATCATCAAAAGGTCGTTCCGGAGCCGGCAGTTCGTTGACCTTGTTGCAGCCTTCTTCGCATTTGCGGCATCCAATGCAACGGGTATTGTCAAACAATACGCCCATGCTTTTCGGGTATCCGGTAAAATGCTTGTTTGAGGCCGCGTTGGCAGTTTTTCCCAAGGTCGTGCCGGCGGTTGCAGCACCCAACCAGCCTAAAAACTTTCTGCGTGTGATCGACATAGTTTCCTCTTCCGCTTTCGATTCGTTTCTTAGAAGGAAAGTTTTACTGGATTTGCAAATCTCTTTTTCATCACGAAAACACGAAATCTGAAAAGCACGAAATTTTTCCTTTTTCGTGTTTCGCTCCTTTCGTGCTTTCGTGGTTTACTCATATTCGATTTTCTCGCTTCATCACTTCCGCATTGGAATTAGTCTTTTTTAGGGTGACATGCCACACAATTAGTTGCCGCCGGTTTTTCAAGGTTCATGGCGTCGTGACACTCCATACACTGACGATGGTATGCCGCCATCAAACCCGGCTTGGTTGGATCTCGCTCATCAAAGGGCTGACCGTGGCAGCTGGCGCAACTGGGCGGTTTTTGGGCTGCCGGGCTATGATGGTGACATCCCTGGCAAAGCGTGTTTTTGTCAGCGTGAAAATAGGCCACCAGCTTGTTATCTTGAATGTTTTTGGACAGCGTCTGTATAATCTTATGATGCGGCAGCTTAACGGACGCGTATTGGTTCTTTAAAGCCTTGATTTCAACTGTTTCCGGTATTTCCGAAATCGGATACATGGCGCTCAGCGGTTCACGAGCGTTGAGATAGCGGGCGGCCAATTCTTTCTCTTCAGTATACTGGAGGCTTTCGGCCACCTGGGCCACATCTGCCATATGGCAGGCCTGACAAGCAGACGGATCCTGTTGCCGGGTTTTGGCAATACTGACATGACAGCCGGCGCACTCCGGAGATCGCTGGTTTATCTCATGACAGCCCAAACAGCTCATATTGACATTGAGGCGGTGCATGGAGGCCTCAAGTGTGACAAAGTCGCCCTCTTTGGTGCCTTGCAAAGTGTGGCACTGAACACAGGCGTTTAAATTGGCATGATGGCAGACCCGGCAAGTATCATTGTATTCTTCATGAGACTTATGGCTGAAGGGTACCATCTTCATGCGCGTTGCCTGCTGGGGATCTTTTATTCCCGACTTGCTGGTGCGGATGAAAACCGTGTCTGGCTGGTTGCGCTGCATGCGCGGGACTTCTTTGAGTCTTTCAATCAGCTTTTGCTGGGCAGGATCATGACAACCACCGCAGGTTATCGGGCCGGCATCATCAAATTTGGCCAGCGTCTGGCGATGACAGTTGATGCAGTCCAGATGGGAGGCCTCCCGCATGGAAATCCGGTTTTCTACGGTAACGTCCTGATGGCAATAGCGGCAGGTGCCCTCTTTGCCCTTGGCGTAAAATAGCTTTTTGGTCACCGCATCAAATTGGTGATGGCAGCGTTCACACTTTTTGTCCTGCGCCTTGGAATGCCGGTAGTGTAAAGACAAGTCCATGCCGATCGGCTGCCAGATGGACACAAGATCGGTGCGCTCCTGATGGCACTCACCACATGTCACCGGGCCGCTTTTTTCCTTGGCATCCGCGGCTTGCTGATGGCAGGCAATGCAATTGGTATGGTAGGTATCCATCACTTCCTGCTCGTTCGAATCCTCGAGCCGCATATATTTGAATACCAGGCGGTCTTTTTCAGTTAGATGGCAGGTTTTGCAATCCTTGTTTTTCTTTATGACTGCCTCGGTGTGCTTCTGGTGTAAAAACGTCACCGCCGGCCGCTCCAGCTTGCCGAACTGTTGCATGGAATCGATGCGGATAATGTCTGCCCGCTGCTGCATTTCGGATTCAGGCGGATTTTTGGCCCCGTAATTCCCGGAACACGTCAGGCAAATTGAAACAGCCAATACGATCAATGGGATGCTGGTCAGGTTTAGCCGTAATTTACCAATTTTCATCTCGAAGATCCTTCGTCAATGTAATTGGAATCAAATTTTCCGCTCACCAAATGAATGTAATTGCAATTTCATCTTCTTTTCCACGTTGAGCAAATCGTGGATGGTTGTTTCATCATAGATCTTGAACATGGCTGCCTCGACTTTATTCCACATCGGCGCAAAAGCACACTCACCGTCAAAGGGGCAATCACCCTTGGAGACGCAGGCGACACATTCGGCCGGTTTGACGGTTCCTTGCATAAACCGCAGAATATCGCCTACGGATATCTCTTTGGGGGAGCACTTAAGAATATAGCCGCCGTAAAAACCGCGTTTGGAGTCAACCCATCCGCTGCTTTTAAGCTGTCCAAGGATCACTTCCAAAAAACGCATCGGGATAGCCTGAGCCTCAGCGATTTCTGATATCTTTTTGGGACCTTGTCCCAAATGTTTGGCAAGTTCAAAAATCGCCCGCAATGCATACTGGTTTTTCTTTGGCGTAATGGCCATGGCTTGTATTCCCGATTATTCGGGTGGGATATTTCCCGACTTATTTAGTCGAGAAGTTTCTTGACTATAATAGTCAAGAAAGAGCATACCATAGTCAAGAAATCAACCAAAGTCAATGGTTTTTTAATAAAAATATGGCATTTTTTTATTTATATTATTAGTAAGTTAAGGCAGTTAACCACAAAGTGGCATATGTGATGCGCGCTTATGGTAATGACGAAAATTTGGCACTCGGAAAGGGTATTTTGAGGATACGGTTAGAACAAATCGGCCGCAAAATTCGAACATTTCTTCAGATGACAGAAGTCAGAAAACAGAAAAACACGAGGAATCAGATAATCATCGCTGACCTCCGTCCTCTGATCTCTGACCTCTGTCCTCTGAAGAAATGGGACCTGATTATGAAAAAAGGCAGCACCTTTAATGGCCCTGCCCTTTTTGGTTTATGTTATCGATATGAAGATGCCGCTCAGTGAATGGCGATTTGATGCGCATCCTGCATTGGGTCCTTAAACGGTACCGTGACCTTTAAGACCCCGTTTTCAAACTTTGCGCTGGCGCCTCTGGCATTCACCGGACAACAAAAGGCCGCTGTGGTAACATAATCAAAATCTTTGCGAGGTGCCCTTAGACTGAAACTGTCTTCAAGCATCTTGAGATTGATATCTTTTTTATCGACTCCTGGAAGACATATTTCCAGGTTTAGATTCTGGCGGTCATCATCCACATATGAACACACCTCTGCGGCCATCTTAAACTTTTCTTCTGCCATTGCTATCACCTCCAATGATTCACCGCAGTGACGGTTGGTTTTTTTTGAATATGAAGAACACCATGTTCTGCATATGAAAAGGGTAATGCACAACCGCTCAAATGCAAGCACCGGACAGCTTTCGGTAAATGACACACACGACAGTTCGATGTTGACAATAACGACCGGCCGTTTATTATGGCTGTATCCGGTGTCATATCTCACAAAAATGTCACAAATGCTGTGTGGTATTCTTTAGTTCAGTTGCGTTCTCTAAGGGCTTCTGGCCACTGGCTATTGGCGCGTGGTCTCTTGACATTGGTTGTTCATCTTTTCATCAGCCAGAAGCGAGAAGCCAGTAGCAAGAAGCCTAAAATAAACACCGTGTATCGTGAATTACTTGCGCCATACAGCATTGGATGTCACAATCACAGTCGAGAAGGAGATTACCCGTGCAGCTGATCGGGCTCACAGGCGGAATTGCCACAGGGAAATCAACGGTATCCGCCATGTTAAAAAAAGCAGGCGCCATCATTATTGACGCCGACCGCATTGCCCGGGATGTGATCAAAAAAGGACTGCCGGCCTACCGGGAAATTGTCGCTCAGTTTGGAACTGAGGTCCTGCTGCCGGATGGTGAGATCAACCGCAACATGCTAAGCGACATTATTTTCAATGATCATCAAAAAAAACAGCTGCTCAACAGCATCGTTCACCCGTATGTTAATGAAGAAGTAAACCGCCAAATTATACAGATCCAAAAAACCCACCCGAATGCAGTAATTGTGCTGGACATCCCTTTGCTGATTGAAGCCGGTATGCACGACGATCTAAGCGAAATCATTGTCGTCTATACTCCGCAGGACATCCAGATCCAGCGTTTGATGCAAAGAGATCGCATTTCAGAAGCCGATGCGCTTGCCCGGGTTCAATCGCAAATGTCGATAGAAGAAAAGAAACAACAGGCCACCCTTGTTATCGATAATTCAGGCACCATCGAAAATACCCGCAGGCTAACCCTTGACATATTTAAGCGACTAAAAGATAGCGCTGCATGATGCGGTCAAATCGTCATTTTAGGCCGTTTCGCTGCGTGTGTTGTAAAACAGATAGTCCACCGGGCGCAGCGTCAGGCAGCTGACATGTCCCGGTCCAACATATGTAAACCCGGAGCAAAGTTCTTCCGGGCAGCATCATGGTGTCATTGACGGGGAAGAAAAGAAGTCTTACGTTTTTCCATATTTTGCCACTGCGCTTTCCCAATGGCTACGTGAAGATTATCTAGAAAGGATAGACGATGCATATTGTCGTGCCCGGCGAAACTCATCCCGCTGAAAACCGGGTGGCCCTGCTCCCTGAGCATGTCATCCGACTGGTCGAAAAAGGAGCGCAGATATCCGTCGAGTCCGGCATCGGCCAGACCTTAAACATCTCCGACGAAGACTACCAGAAGGCCGGAGCATCAATCGATGCGGATCGCAGCCGATTGTATCAGGGCGCCGACATGGTGCTTCAAATCCGCAAACCGGCCATGGAAGATGTTGCCTTGCTTAAAGATGAAAGCATCTACGTGAGTTTGATGGATCCGTTCAATGAACGGGAATTGATCGAAGCCTTCAGGCAAAAAGGGGTAACGGCCATCAGCATGGAGATGATCCCGCGAATCACCCGGGCCCAGAAAATGGATGTCTTGAGCTCGCAAGCAAATCTGGCCGGTTATGCAGCGGTAATTATTGCCGCCGAACGCATCGATAAAATATTTCCGATGATGATGACGCCGGCCGGAACCATTTCGCCGGCCCGGGTTTTTGTGGTCGGCGTCGGTGTGGCCGGCCTGCAGGCCATAGCAACCGCTAAAAGACTGGGTGCGCGCGTCGAAGCATTCGACACCCGACCGGTGGTCGAAGAGCAGGTCAAATCACTCGGAGCGCGTTTTGTGAAGATTGATCTGGGGGAAACCGGTCAGACGAAAGATGGCTATGCCAAAGCGCTAACCGAAGAACAATTGCAAAAACAACGCGAGGGAATGGCCAAAGTCTGCGCAGCATCCGACGTGGTGATAACCACCGCTCAGTTATTCGGCCGAAAAGCGCCGCTTATCATTACGGCCGACATGGTTGCGGGTATGGCCAGAGGATCGGTGCTGGTCGACCTGGCCGTTGAAAGCGGCGGCAATATTGCCGGATCCAAACCGGACCAGGAGGTGGATGTCAATGGCGTGCGAATTATCGGATTGGCCAATTTGCCCGGCAAAGTTGCGGTTAACGCCAGCCAGATGTTTTCTTCCAACATGCATGCGCTGGTGGATGAATTCTGGGATGCGGAAGAGAAACGCTTTGTGCTGGACTTTGAAGATGAGATTTTGCAGGGGTGTGTGATCACCCATAAGGGCGAAATAGTAAACGAGATGATCCGAAAGCATTATCAGGAAAAATCCTAAAACGCTTGGAGTGATGGAGTTAAATCAATTGCGGATTTTAGATTGCGGATTGAAATATCAGATGTGTCAAAAATTAAAATCCGAAATCCGCAATCTGCAATCCGAAATATTGGTCGCTCCAACACTCCAAATTAATAAAAGCAACCAAGCCATATTCGTCCAAAAGCATCAATAGGATAACAGAGTAGATGTTTTGAGAGGAGATGAACCATGTCCATCGGTCTTTTAATCTTTGTGTTTATTCTGGCCATTTTTCTCGGCGTGGAACTGATTACCAAGGTGCCGTCGCAACTGCATACACCCTTGATGTCCGGGACCAACGCTATTTCGGGTATCACCATCGTGGGGGCGCTGACAGCAGCCGGAGCCGGAGCCGATACCTTTGCCAGTATCATAGGGACCATCGCACTCATTCTGGCCACCATCAATGTAGTCGGCGGTTACCTGGTGACCAATCGTATGCTCGCTATGTTTAAACGCAAAGATCAGGAGCAGAAATGACGGATTACAGCACGGTTTTGATTGATTTCGGCTATATCCTGGCATCAATGCTGTTTATCATCGGCATTAAAATGCTGGGCAGGCCGGAGCGTGCCCGGCAGGGTAACATGGTATCCGCTTTGGGTATGCTCATTGCCGTTGTGGCAGCCTTATTTGAGTGCTGTTTGTCGTTTTCGCTGGTCATTGCCGGTGTGATCATTGGCGCGTTGATCGGCGTGATTGCCGCCCGTACCGTCAAAATGACATCCATGCCGCAGATGGTGGCGATCCTGAACGGTTTTGGCGGGATAGCCAGCCTGTTGGTCGGCTGGGAAAACTATCATAGTTCTCCGGATGGCAACCGCTTTGTTATCTTTGCCATTATTCTGGCGGTTCTGATCGGCGGCGTCGCTTTTTCGGGAAGTGTGGTGGCATACGGCAAATTGGCCGAGCGCATTTCGGGCCGGCCCATTTTTTTTAAAGGCCAAAAAGGGATCAATGCTGCGATCATCGCCGCTATCGTCGTTTGCGGCGTTTTGTTTGCATGGCACCCGACGGCGGCGCTGGCCTATCCCCTGTTAATCGTTATTATCTGCCTGGCGCTGTTTTTGGGTGTATTGGGTGTCATTCCCATCGGCGGCGCCGACATGCCGGTGGTTATCGCTCTGCTGAACAGCTATTCCGGACTGGCCGCCAGTGCCGCCGGCTTCATCATATTAAACAACGTGCTCATCGTTGCCGGTGCGCTGGTGGGTGCCAGCGGTTTGATTTTAACCGGCATTATGTGCAAGGCCATGAACCGTTCCCTGGCCAATGTCCTTTTTGGCGGTTTGCAAGCTGCGGTCAGCAAAGGCGGCGCCGACCAGGTGCAGGGCGAGCCGTCCCCCATTTCCCCGGAAGACGCCTATTTTGTGCTGGAAGCCGCTCGCTCGGTGGTGTTTGTTCCGGGCTATGGCATGGCGGTAGCTCAGGCCCAGCACGCCGTCAAAGAGATAGGCGATATTCTCGAAGAAAACGGCGCCGAGGTGCGTTACGCCATTCACCCGGTCGCTGGCCGCATGCCGGGTCACATGAATGTCCTGCTGGCAGAAGCCAATGTCCTTTACGATCAACTGGCAGAGATGGACGATGTCAACCCCATCATGGATAGTGTGGATGTTTGTGTGGTTATCGGAGCCAACGATGTCGTCAACCCGGCCGCCAGAGAAATCGAATCCAGCCCGATCTATGGCATGCCGGTCATCAATGCCGATCAGGCCAAAACAGTCATCGTTTTAAAACGCTCCATGGCAGCCGGTTTTGCCGGCGTGGACAACCCGCTTTTTGTCAAACCCAACACCCGCATGCTCTTCGGTGATGCCAAGGCCTCTCTGCAGCAGCTGGTCTCGGAGTTCAAAGAAGCCTGAAAGCCGGAAACCGGCTGTCAGGCTTCAGGTTCAGGGTTCTGGGTTCAGGGTTGGGCGCCGGTGGCGCCAGCTCAAAGCTCAAAGCTGAAAGCTCAAAGTTATCTGCAGACTTGTCCGTCATTTGGTAGAGGATTACGCAGACCCGGCGTCGCTTTCTGCTATGCCGCGGCACGTTATCGCAGATTTTTTCAAATAATTTATTAAGATTAAAATGCATCCAACGAAATAACTACTCAACTATTTAACCAATCAACTTTTTTTACACTCCGCGTTGCGCGATGAGAGTTGCGATTTAAATCAGCCAGCAGCAAGAAGCGAGCAGCCAGAAGCAATATGAAACATAATGAATGATAAAATTAATCAAATTGCGAATAAGATAAAGCAGGGTGGAAAAAACATCATTTTCACCGGCGCCGGCATATCCACCGAAAGCGGCATACCGGATTATCGCAGCCAGGGCGGAATCTGGGACAAGTTCCGGCCGGTTTATTTCGATGAATTTATGAGCTCGCGCGAATCCCGGGAGGAATACTGGCGGCGATGGATAGAGCTCTATCAAGGTATCCAACAGGCACAGCCGAATGCCGGTCACACGGCTATTGCCAGTCTTTATCAATTGGGCCTGTTGGAGGCGGTCATCACTCAGAATGTGGATGGGCTTCACCAGGCAGCCGGGATCACGGAGGATAACATAATCGAGCTGCACGGCAACACCCGGCGCATTCGCTGTATGAGCTGTCGTATCGTCACGTCCACAGCAGATACGTGGAGGCGTTTACAATCCGGCGATGCGGCTCCGGAATGTGAATGCGGGGGCTATTTAAAACCCGATACCATTTCATTCGGGCAGGCCATGCCCGTCAACGAAGTTGAAAAAGCCGCTGCGCTTTCCCGGGGCTGTGACTTTTTTATGGTGGTGGGCTCAACCCTGCTGGTGCAACCGGCGGCCCATATGCCGGTGTATGCCCGACAAAACAATGCCTTTTTGGCCATCGTCAACCTGTCGGAAACCCCCTGCGATAATATGTGCGATGTGCTGATTCGGGATAAAGCCGGCGAGGTGCTGCAGTCAATAGTTCAGGAGGTGGAAAACAGTGTCTAATGGTTCAGCGTTCAGGGCTCAAAGGTTCTGAACATCGGCCTCTGGCTACTTGCTGCTGGCTACTGGCTGTTGATTGAAGTTCTGCGGTAGATTGGGAGCTAGTTTAGGATAAAAAAACTCAAAACCAGTTGATAGATGTATCGCGAAGCGATGACAGATTTTGTCCGGGCAGGCTTGCCGCGCCATAGCTTTAGCGACGGCGGGTCGCCCGGACAAAAAGTCTGCGCTGGTCTGTGTGAGTCTGCGGTTAATGAGAAATCGAGTGCGGTCAACGAACCTTGATATTATCGATCACCTTGACGGCGCCTTCGGTGCTGCGGGACAATTCAAGGGCCCGGTCCCGCTGATACTTGGTGCTGACAACCCCGGTGAGCGTCACAACCCCTAAATAGACGTCGACATCAATATTCAGACTGCGAACTTCCGGCTCGGCTATCAGCTTGGCTTTGATTTTATTGCTGATCACATTGTCGTCCCAGAGATCGCCAAAACTTCTTTCACCGACCTGAATATTGTTGGAGACGGTTTTGACGGCCGGCACGCTGAGCGCAATCTGAGATGCGCGTTTGGCTTCTTTGTGCGTGGCAACCGCTCCGGTCAGCGTCACGTGGCCGGTGATGGTATCGACGTCGATCTGGCGGGCTTTAACGATTTTGTCTTTCATCATCGCATGTTTGACCCGGGTCGTGATCGTGGAATCATCAACCATGGTTTCGACCGGGCTTTTACCGGGCTCCTGGGTAGCGGTGCAGCCGAAAATAGCAACCAGCATAAGAATCCATAATAGCAAAATCTTTTTCATGTTCCCTGCTCCCTTGCGAAGTTCTATCGGAAGATTATAATTTGAAAACAGTGACGGTGTAGCCATACCAAAAGATGCAAATTTTATGCTAAAAACGGTTTGCTGAAATTTTAATGTTTTTTTAGGTGGTTATAAAACATCTATCTGCAGACTAGCGGCCTAAATGCATACGAAATGTCAAATTCTAAGGAATTGCGTGTCAACATTTTGATGCACTGCCGTCAGCGTTAAGCAACCTGCAACCATATCTGAGGGAATAATATGCAGATCGTTAATAATCTTCATGCATTTGTGTGGCGGTCGCCGACCGCTAACAATTGTAATGCCTTTTTCATCGATGGGCCCACCCGGGTGCTGATCGACCCGGGGCACCGCGCCTTGTTTGACCATGTTGAATTGGGGCTAAGGGATTTGGGGCTCAGGACAGACGATATCGATCTGGTCATCTGCACGCATGCGCACCCGGACCATCTGGAAGGCGTTCAGCTGTTTAGAAACAACTCAGCCTTATTTACCCTGAGCGAGATCGAATGGCGCTGGGCGTTAAGCGCGGGCAAAGACATGAGCGCGGCTTACGGGATCGATATCGAGGCCGTCACGCCGGATTTTTTTCTGAAGGAGGGCACCCTTTCTCTGGATGGCCTTGATTTGGAAATTTATCATACACCCGGTCATTCACCCGGCTCGGTCTGCCTGTATTGGTCGGCTCAAAAGGCGCTGTTCACCGGCGACCTGGTTTTCAAAGACGGTCTGGGGCGCACCGATTTGCCCGGCGGCGATGGGGCCCAGATAAAAGCAAGCATTCAGCGCATGGCACAGCTGGATGTCGAGCTGCTGCTGTCGGGACACGGCGACATCATTTCCGGTGCCCGGGAAGTCAGCTCCAATTTTGAACGCATCGAGGAATACTGGTTCGGGTTTGTGTAGGAACAGAGGACAAAAGTCAGCGGTCGGAGGTCAGAAGACAGAAGGCAAAGGCAGAGGATCAGGTGCTTGCTTTTATCGTCCCTCAGAAATCTTGGCTTTTTCCTCTTCTAACAATCGACTGTACTGAACTTGTATTTCTTCGGCCATTTGGCGCCATGCCGGGTCGCTTTCCAGGTTGGGCAAAACAGCTGATCCGGAGATAAAATGCTCACTGGCGAGTTTGTCTTTTGCGATTTGGGCTTGCGCTGCGGCGGCTGTTTGGATGGCCGTGTCAAATTCTTGCAAAACCGATGTTATCCCTTCGATATCAGAATCGGCAAATTGGGATAGAAGTCCTAATAGCTCCTCATTGTCTTTGCCGAGTTCAATCCGGCCGCAAAGTACTCTGATCAACTGGTCGTTTTGGGTTTCCGTGAGGTTGAATTCTTTATGCAGTGCCTGGTATCCTGCCCTAAACTTCTCCAGTGAGATGATTTCGTCTTGATATTTCTGCACCAGACCGCGCAGACGGCTCTCCATCTCTTTATTTTTCTGATCCTGTTTTTCAGCATTACTCAGATTCAGATTCTTGGTTTTTTCCATCACCAGATCTAATGTGCTTTTTATTTCAGCCATTTGAATCCTCAAACTCAGTTAGGATTTAAGAATGCGGTTATCTGGAAAATCCCAGTTGGATACTTCCGATATAGTTCTCACCACGAAGAACACGAAGATCACAAAGGAAACACACATCATTTTACTTTTATACTTTCGTGTCCTTCGTGCCCTTCGTGGTTATGGTTGCCTCACTTGAGCTTTCTGCATAACCAGTTTTAATAATTACCTGAATTTTTATGCAAAATTCAGGCATTATCTGATTTTTGTACGAGTCGGAGGCTTTCATATGCAAGGCACTTAAGGGCGAGGTAATAGTGTACTATACCTCGTCCTTAATAACGCAGCAGATGGAAGCCTCCGGCTCGCCCGTAGGGTGAAAATAGATGAAAAATAAAAAAGACCTTTATCCAATATACTTTTTAAAAAATTTTCATCTATTTTCATACAAAATTCAGGCATTATTCGGGTTGAATAAGCCGGCCCAAAATAAACCCATGGAAACTGTCCCCACTGTCAGCAATAAATATCCACCCCAGATGGGTCAGACACATGGTGCAAAAACTCACGCGCCAGGCATAGCCACTGAACCAGGTAAACTCGGTTGATGGCGGCCCGGCATAACCGCAGCCCTGAGCGGCTTTGAAACAGCCAATGTCAAAAACAATGCCATGGGGGTTGGCAAAGGTATGCTGATGGGAGCCCTGGACCGTGATGCGCTCGGCCGGCCGGGTAATCGCCTGGCGGCACTGGCGGCACAGAATGTATTCCTCTTCTTCGGGTTCTTGTTCCGGGGCTTCTTCTTCGGCGAGCTCCGGAGCGTGGCGGCCGTCTTTTTTGGGGGCACGTTCCCGCAGCAAAGATATTTGATTGCTTTCTATGATTTCCATTTCACCGGTTCCTCGGTCAGACATCTGCTTTTCTCAAATCGTCCCATACGGGCTTGGGCATGGACTATTTGAAAAGTGATTTCTTAAGAACCGCTTTATTATAGGCACCGATGATGTCCCGGCGACTGATCACGCCTTCCAGGCGGGAAGGATCTTGCGCGGACACAACGGGCAATACCGCAAAATCTTTTAAACTGATCTTTTCAAGGGCCGTGTATAAATTCTCATCTAAAGATACGGTTACCAGATCGGTTGATGCGATGTCTTTGGCCACCACCAGATCTTTGAGGTGCTCATCAAAAATGGCTTCGTTATAATCATTAAATGAGACAATGCCGATTAATTTTTTTTGGTCATTGATGACCGGAAAACTGTTAAACTTGCTTTTGGATATCAGCTGCGCCATTTGCCCCAGCGGTAAGGCTTCATTTATGGTTTCCACTCGTGGGGTCATGACATCTTTGATAAACATCGATTTTAAGACATTGACCTCTTTGCCCTCTTTGATATTAACACCCCGGCGCATCAATTTGAGGGTATAGATGGACTCCCTGGAAAATTGCCCGCTGGCGATGGTGGCAATAATGCAGGCCAGCATCAGCGGCAGGATGATTTTGTAAGTGCCAGTCATTTCGAAGAGAATCAAAATAGCCGCCAGCGGCCCATGGGTAGTGGCGCTGACCACCGCCCCCATACCGACGATGCTGTATGCCCCGGGGGATGCAGTAATGTTAGGGAACAATTGATTGACAACGACACCAAAAAATCCGCCCGCCATGGCCCCCAGAAAAAGTGATGGCGCAAAAATCCCGCCCGAACCACCGGAACCGATCGTAATCGAGGTGGCCAATATTTTAATCGGCACCAGAATCAGCAACAGCCACCAGGCCATCTGTTGTGCCAGCGCCATGTCAATGGCACCATAGCCGACCCCCAGAATCTGGGGGAAAACTAATGCAGCCGTGCCCAGAATCAACCCACCGAATATTCCCTTGAGATAATCGGGGAATTTAATTGCATCAAATAGATCCTCGATTCGATATAGGGTTTTGGTGAACAATACGCCCACCGCCGCACAAAAAATTCCCATGACCAGATACATGGGAAGTTCCCAGGCGCTGACCAGTTCGTAAACCGGTACGATAAAGGCCGGCGTGTTTCCCAGATAGGCCCGCGAGACGGCGGTGGCAACAACGGAGCTGATCACAATCGGGCTAAACGTTGCCAGACCAAAATCTCCCAGGATCACTTCCAGGGCAAACATGGAGCCTGCGATGGGGGCGTTAAATGTGGCGGCAATGCCGGCGGCAGCACCACAACCCACCAGAGTCCGCATGCGATCGGCTGACACTTCTAAAATCTGTCCCAGGGTCGATCCAATGGCAGAGCCGATTTGAACAATGGGTCCCTCGCGGCCGACCGAACCACCGGTGCTGATACTGATGGCCGATGCCAGTGTCTTAACAACCACCACCCGCTTGCGGATCACGCCCCCCTTGAGCGCCACCGATTCCATGACCTCCGGTACGCCATGTCCTTTGGCCTCTCTGGCAAAAAAATAAACCAGCGGTCCCACAATCAGGCCCCCGATCGCCGGAACCAGCACACGATAATACCAGGGCAAATTGACCACCAGCTCCAGCAAGTCCTGCTTACCGCCATAGGCCAGTGTCTGAAAAAAATCGATCAGATATCGAAAACCGACGGCACCGTAGCCTCCGGCCAACCCCACAACAACGCCCAGCACCGCCATAATCGTGTGTTCATTGGCCTGTAATTTTTTCCAATTTGACAGGCTTGCTAAAATGTTCGCTTTCATTATACGTCCCGGGATGTTAACTATCCGAAATTATTAAAATAGGTGAAAAACAGAGGCGGATTTCGACTCTTAGTGCCTGAAAATATTTGTGATTTTTATACATACCGCCTCATGGGCATGTCAAGGGATAAATCGATAATCAGGGTCCGTATTTAGCAAATCGTGATTTTTGGATATGATTTAAAATCATTTTTAGATTGACGCCGGCTCCAATATCGGCTACAAGTGGCTTTTTTGAGATCCAGAGGCTTGACAACATCCAAAAAATACCTATATTGGCAACAAAAAATGACACTTAGCTTATTTGCTGCTTGATAATGAGTTTTAATTCAGGAGGTTTTAAATGCCGTTTTACGAGTTCCAGTGTCCGGAAGGCGTCGTAACAGAAAGTCTGGTTCCAATGGATACCAAGCACATCAAGTGCCCCCATTGTAACCGACGGGCAAAAAAAATCATGTCTCCCTGCTCGTTTAAATTGGAGGGCGGTGGATGGTATGCGGACGGGTATGCTTCAACAAAGAAAGGCGCTGGCAAGACGACCTCTGAAAACACCAAGAAGGATTCAAAGAAAAGCAGTTAACGCAATCGAATACCGGGTAGCACACCGGTGCTCTTAAAGCCTCAAATCTGATCAGCCGACCACTTAGTAAAACCGGCGAACCCGACGATCTATTTTATCGCTAGCAACATTTCCCCCTGCGAATCAGTTCATGGGGGTTTTTTTTAGCAGGTCAACAGCAGCCCATCCGGCAGCCATATCCCACCCGCGAAAACGAAATCTTTTGCTGATTATCCATTATCGATCAAGCGGCTAAACAACGGCCTATGTTGGTCCCGGAGGTAAAAGGTGGCATCAAAGTGTGAATATTCCAGTATTCGAATTCCCAACGACCCCAAGTATGCGACCGCAGCCGCCATTTACGTGTCTGAAATTGCGCGGGCGATTGGAATGCTATCAGCAGATTTGAAATCTCTTGAAAATGGTGTCATGCAAGCCATCAATGCGCTGTTGGACTACTCCTTTGAAC
>JASFIV010000017.1:0-30643 GCA_050122475.1 Desulfobacterales bacterium
AACAGTGTAGCCAAGCAGGCTACAAGGCTAACTTAACCATTGAGGGATCGACCCGCATCCAAGTGGATCTCTTTTATGAAATCAATGAACTTGAAAAGGATATCTTTTATCTGAAAAACGGTGAAGGGCAGTTTTTATCCTATCTGGAATCACTGCATCTGGATTTTTCATCCCATGTGCAAAACGCAGTGAAACAACTCAAAGATAAGCGCTTCAACTGTTTTATTACAGATCGGGACGGTACCATTAACAACTACTGCGGCCGCTATGGCACCTCTATCCAGTCAATTTATAATGCTCTATTTTTGGCGCGGTTTGCCCGAAATATCGCAGCCAACCCCATCATCATCACTTCGGCACCACTGAAAAATCCTGGTATTGTGGATGTCAGCATCCTTCCCGAACAGACCGTCATCTATGCCGCATCAAAGGGGCGCGAATTCATAGACCTCAGCGGTACCCGGAGAAGCTACCCCATTGACTCTGAAAAACAACAGCTCATCAATCGCCTTAACCAGCGGCTGACTGATTTGGTTACAGATAAAGAGTATGAAAAATTTTCCCTGATTGGGTCAGGTCTGCAACAGAAGTTCGGACAGACCACTATTGCCAGGCAGGACATCAGCGGATCCATTTCCGAGGAAAGGTCCCAAAAGTTTTTAGACGTGATTGAACGCATTGTTGAAGAGTTCGACCCGTCGGGAGAAAACTTTAAAATAGAAGACACCGGATTGGATATAGAGATCATTCTTACGGTTGCAGACGGAGATACAGGGCTAAAAGATTTTGACAAGAAAGAGGCTATCAAATTCTTGGATCGGGAACTCAGCCTAAATATGGAAAGCGGACCCCACCTGGTTTGCGGCGACACGAGCTCTGATCTACCCATGCTGGAGGCCTCCATGGAAAAAAGCATTGATACATGGTCGGTCTTTGTAACCAAAGATCCACAATTGGTCGAAAAGACACGGGGCATATGTCCCAACGCGGTGACAGTACCGGAACCCGATATGCTCATTACTATTTTAAATCAGCTGGCGAAAACTCAAGCGTAAGAAGTTGTAAAAGGTGAAGCAGTGACTATAAAAAAATTAAAAGGCGTAATTCTGGATTTGGACGGCGTGGTAACAGGAACCGCCAGGGTGCACGGCCTGGCCTGGGAGAGCATGTTCAACGATTATTTAAAAAAAGTAGCCGACCGCGACGGCACACCTTTTGTACCCTTTGATCTGGAAAAGGATTACCTGGAATACGTAGATGGCAAGCCACGCATGGATGGCGTTAAAAGTTTTCTAGAATCACGGAATATTCAGCTGCCTTTCGGTGATTTCAGCGATTCACCCAATAAAGAAACCATCTGTGGGCTGGGAAACCGCAAGAACAAGGACTTCCAAAAAGTACTTCGAAGAGAAGGACCCGATGTGTTCAGCTCTACGATGGCCTTCATCAAGGAATGCAAAAGACGAGGCATTAAAATCGGTGTGGCCTCGTCCAGCCAGAATTGTAAACTGATATTAGAGCTTGGAAAGATCGAAAAATATTTTGAAACCCGGGTGTGCGGAATCGTTTCTCGCAAATTGAAATTGAAAGGGAAACCGGACCCGGACATTTTCGTAACTGCGGCGGAGCGGTTGGGGTTGGAACCGGGAGAATGCGTCGTGGTCGAAGATGCTATATCCGGTGTACAGGCCGGCAGGAATGGAAACTTCGGCCTGACCCTCGGGATCGCCAGGGAAATAGATGGGGAGACACTGCTCCAGCACGGCGCGGATCTGGTAGTTCGCGATATGGCTGAAATATCGGTGGACATGATCAACGCGTGGTTCGAAGACGGAATTGAGGCGGATGGGTGGAATCTTACCTATAATTTTTTTGATCCGGAAGACGAAAAACTGCGGGAAACGCTGACTGCGATCGGCAACGGCTATTTGGGCAGCCGCGGAAACTATGAGGGTGAAAATGCCTCGGATACCCATTATCCCGGCACTTATATTGCCGGGGTGTACAATAAAATAGCAACGATGATAGGCGGTAAGCGGATCTATAACAACGACTTTGTGAACTGCCCCAACTGGACATTGATCGAATTCGCCATCGGCCGATCCGACTATGTCAGTCCCCTCAAGATGAAGATATTAAGTTACCGTCATAATTTGAATTTGAAAACAGGGGAAATGACGCGAACTATTGTGTGCCAGGATGGCCTTGGGAGAATTACACTGATCCGCACCCGTCGGGTGGCGTCCATGGCTGATCCGCATCTTTGCTCCTTGAAATTTGATATCACTCCCGTCAATTATAGTGACTCCATTCGTATTCGCTCCGCTTTGGATGGCACCGTTATCAACGACAATGTTCCACGCTACCGTGAGCTCAAATCGAAGCACCTATCAGCGGTGTCTCAGGGAAGGGCCAGAAATGGCATCTATTTGCATGTTCAAACCAATCGATCCAAATATCAGGTTGTGATTCGTGCCAAAACGGTGATGTATCAGGGCAACAAAACCTTTCGGCCCGCCAAAACAATTTCAAAGAAGAAAGGGTATATTGCGGAAATTTACACCCTGGACGCCCGATTGAATACCACTTATTCCCTGGAAAAACTGGTCAGCATACATACTTCCCTGGATGAAGGCGTTAAGGATCCGGTCACCGCCGGTATCTCTGCGTTATCAGGGGTTCAATCTTTTCAGGATGTCTTCCAGCCCAGTGTCCGGGCCTGGGCCAGTATCTGGAAAATTACGGACATTCGCATCGAAGGTGACCGCTTTATGCAGAAGGCAGCCAGGTTGCACATTTATCATCTGCTTGTGGCTGCTTCGCCTCACAATGTCAGGATCGATGCCGGGATAACTGCCCGTGGTCTTCACGGAGAAGCTTACAGAGGGCATGTTTTCTGGGACGAACTGTACATTCTGCCGTTTTACAACCTTCGATTTCCCCAAATCTCCAAGGCATTGTTGATGTACCGATACCGGCGGCTTAACGGTGCCCGGCAGTACGCCGCGGAAAACGGATACCGAGGCGCCATGTACCCCTGGCAGACCGCTGACGGTAGCGATGAAGAAACTCAATCAGTTCACTACAACCCCGCCGACGGCTCGTGGGGTCCGGATTTAAGCCGCCGCCAACGGCATGTTTCCATCGCGATCTTTTACAATGTCTGGCGTTATGTAGAAGATACAGGAGACAGGCGATTTCTTCGTCAATATGGTGCTGAAATGATACTGGAGATTGCACGTTTCTGGGCCAGCATCGCACAATGGGATGATGGTTCTGGCAGGTATTCAATTGCCGGGATTATGGGGCCGGATGAGTTTCATGAAAAGCTGCCGGGTTCCAAGGTACCCGGAGTCAAGGACAACGCCTATACCAATATTATGGTGGTGTGGCTGCTGGAAAAAGCGATGGAGGTCATCGATTCCCTTTCCTCAGATGCCCTTAAGCGGCTGAAGGAAAAAATCGGATTTGAAATCAAAGAGACAAAGAAGTGGCAAGAAATCCGTCGAAAACTCAATGTCGTTATGACCGAAGATGGAATCATCAGTCAATTTGACGGCTACATGAAGTTGAAGGAACTCAACTGGGACCATTACCGGGAAAAGTACGGTAACATCCACCGTATGGACCGCATCTTAAAGGCCAAGGGTGACTCACCGGATGCCTATAAGGTGGCCAAACAGGCCGATACACTCATGACTTATTATGTGCTTTCCCCGGACGACGTAAGCGGCATTTTAACCCGGTTGGGTTATCCGGCGATGGATCCAGTCGATGTGATGAAGAAAAATTATGCCTACTACGAGCAACGTACCAGCCATGGCTCAACCTTGAGCAAAGTGGTTCACGCAATCATTTCAAGCTATATGGACAATGCAGACACGGCCTGGCAATGGTTTGTGGAAGCAATGGAGTCGGATATATATGATACCCAGGGAGGTACTACACCGGAAGGTATCCACTGCGGCGTCATGGCCGGAACCCTGGATGTGATAACGCGGTACTTTGTCGGAATCGATTTTTCCAAACCGGTTCCTCAATTCACCCCCAACCTTCCCCGGCACTGGAAAAGACTGGTGATGGTCGTGCACCACAGAAAAGTCCGCTATCACATCGATCTATCTCAGGACAAAATCAAACTTACCGTAAGGGGCGCAGCCAAAATGCGGCAGCCGGTTAAGGTGAATGGCAGGAGCATCATGCTGTCGGGTGGAAAGACACGCACCATTGGCATTCGGAATTAATTAAATAATGAACAAACCGACCCACATTTACCGACACATTTTCGAAAATTTTCTGACGCCGGAAAAAACACCACCCCTGGCGCGGTATGCTCCTGAAACGGGGTATGTTCTGGCCGTATCGGGAGCGGCTGCTTCCGGCAAAACCATGTTTTGTCGCCATATGGTTGACTTTCTGATTGCTCGTGGGGTAAGTGCCGTTCACGTGCCTTTAGACGGCTACCTTCTGGATCGCACAATCCGCGATAGGCATGGCTTGAGCGGGTACGATCCCCAGTCATCCGATGTGACCCAAATGATCGCCCAGATGAAAACCCTGATTTACGAGGGCAAGCCCATAGACCTGCCGGTTTACAACCATCATACGGGTACCCATGATTCGCCCCGGCGCATTCAACATGCCAGGACGATCCTTTTGGACGGCATCATGTCCATGCAATCTGAAATCCGGACGCGATTCCCCAATTTGAGTATCTTTTTTACGAGCGACGATATCGTCATTCGCGGTCTTCGGCTTCTGGTGGATATGGAGGAGCGGGGCTACACGGTGTTTGAGGCTTTGAAGCATTCAGACGAGGAATTCATTTCCTACAACAAATGGATTTCTCCTCAAATTGAATTTGCAGATCTCAAGGTCTGGGTGGATAAAAACAGGGAGCTTTCCATTCTGAACAAGTGAATATTGATAATCCCATAATTAATTAAGGCTCTAAATAATGTATATTTGCCTGGCTAATGTACAAATCCGTTAGCTACTGATAAGGCATAGTTTTCCTGTATCGGATATGCGCAGCCGGATATGCCTGGGGAAATTTATAAGGCGCTTTTTACCATAATCAGCCCATGGGAAGTGTGCCCGGCTGAGGCTCGATTGCAATATCGCCGACTCCGTTGATCCAAGCTTTATGCCCGGCGCGTTCAAGAGCTTCCACGGCGCGGGCAGGGTATCCATCCTCTTCAAGTTGCTGCCAGATGGCGGCATTTTTTTGGAAATACTCCGCCAGAGGCATCTCTTTCGCCAGAGCCTGCAAAAATCCGTTTGATCCACGGGCGCAGATTCTTTGGGTTCTCAGCAGTTCGTCCAGGCGCCCGCTGAAAGATGGCCAGAATTGCCCGTCACCGCGAATGGCTCCGGCCAGCTCGGCCAACAGCATCGCTTCCGGGTCGTTTTCATGCATGGAAAACCAGGGCATAAAAACGATATGCCCGAAGTTGTCCAAGCTGAAGGCAAATTCATCCGCAGACAGGCTGTCACCGTTTTTTCGATAAACAGCATAGCGTGTCTGGATGCCGTAACCGTTGGTCCCCGCGATCAGCATGCCCCCATCAGCAAGCAATTTGCAGGCGTGGGACAGCATATTTTTCCTGCTCTGAGGATCGAAATAGACAAGGATGTTCATGCAGCGGATAACCGTTGCTGGCGGGAGATCGAGCTGCATCAGGTCCTTTTTGATCAGGGTCAAATTGTCGGTCTCAAAATCCCGAATGTGGTTTTGAATGAGCCGGTTCCCGTCTTTTTCGATGCTTTGACTTGCCTTGCCATCTGATTCCGGCAATCGAGTGAAAAGATCGGCATATAGCGATTCGAATTGCCGGCGGGTGGCCGCTGGGTCTTCGTAAAGCGCTCGCCCCGAGGGATCCATGGATGCCTGGAAGTACTGAAATTCTCCGTCTTGATCAAAGCATGCGTAATGGCCGGCCTCATCATACAGTACAAAGTCGGCAAATGACCGGTCAACCCCGTAGATCTGCCAGTCGACTAAAGCCCGGGCGGTATCAGCCGTTGTCACCGGTGGAAAACCACATCCGATATCCACGTATACAGGCACATTGTCAAAAGGCGGGCTGTACGCGCCGGCAACATAGGCATCCAGTTTTTGATGTCGTCCCGGCAGGGTGATAGGTGGAATCCGGCCGTCCCAGGCCAGCGGCAGCATGGTGGGGATGGTGACGGAAAGCCAACGCATCAACGCCATGTTGAACTGCTCCACGCCATACCCGGCGCGCTTCATCAGGACCAGCGTACGCTCGATAAACGCCTGGGTGTCCGGCGGCAGCTTCTTGAAATCAACCGATGCCGCCAGGTCTTCCGGTATGCGCGCCCCCAGGTATTGCTCTACCAGATCGTTAAATTGATTTTGCATGGTTTCCCTCCGATCTCTTTTTATTCCATAGAGGGTAGTGACAGGCCACGCGGCTTCCCGGGCCGACCTCCTCCAGGAGCGGCGCCTTATCTGCACAGCGCTGTTGGGCGCGCGGGCAGCGGGTCCGGAAACGGCAGCCGGATGGTGGGGCGGCCGGCGATGGAATTTCAACGCCCCGTAGCTCGATCTTCATATGGTCGCGACTGGCGAACGTTTCGGGAATGGATGCCAGCAGGGCCGCCGTGTATGGATGCCGGGGCGTTTGATAAAGGCTTTCAGAATCGGCAATCTCACACAGCTTGCCGAGATACATTACGGCTACCCGGTCGCATATGATTTTTACCACGGCCAGGTCGTGGGATATGAACAGCACGGTCAGGTTGTGGTGCACTTTCATGCGTTCCAGCAGATTTAGAATCTGGGCCTGAACCGACACGTCCAGCGAGCTGACCGGTTCGTCGCAGACCAGAAGTTTCGGGTTGGACATCAGTGCCCGAGCAATGCTGATTCTCTGGCATTGACCGATGGATATTTCAAATGGCCGCCGGTTATATATTTGATCAGGATCGAGACCGACCTGCTGCAATAAGGCGCGCGCTTTGCGGCTGCGCGTGCGGCGATTGGCTTCACCGATTGCGCGCAACGGCTCGGAAATCGTCCGGCCCACCCTGCGGGTTGGATTGAGGGAAGCGGCCGCATCCTGAAATATCATTTGAAGGCTGGGCCTGAGCTCGCGCAGGCGGTTATTTCTGCCGTCTGTCATTTCATGCCCGTCAAACCAGATCTTGCCCGACGTTGGCCTTTGCAGCTGAACGATTGATCTGGCGACCGTGGACTTGCCGCAGCCGGACTCACCCACCAATCCCAGGGTCTCTCCACTGTCGATGCTGAAGCTGATATCCGATACGGCATGAATTTTCGATCCCCTGCCGATATCGAACTCGACCACGAGATTCTCGACGACCAGCAGCGATGGCTGTATGGTATGATCCGGCTTCATCAAGTTTCCAAAGGATGCCAGCATGCAAACCAATGGCTTTGCCCTTTGATGCTTCGCAATTCCGGTTCCAGCTGTCGGCAACGGTTTGTTGCGCGGGTGCAGCGCGGAGCAAAGCGGCATCCGGGCGGCGGATCGATTAGATCCGGAGGCTGCCCGCCAATTGCCTGCAGTATTGTGTGCGGCGGATTTGTCAGGCGGGGAATGGCATCCATTAAAGCCCGGGTGTACGGCATGCTAATATGGTTAAAAAGTTCATCGGTCGCTGCCTGCTCAACGATTTTGCCGGCATACATGACCGCTGTTTCATGGGTGCGCCCGGCCACGATACCCAGGTCATGGGAAATCAGTATCATGGCCATCCTCGTTTTTTCCTGGAGTTCGGCGAGCAAATCGAGAATTTGAGTCTGCACGGTCACATCCAGCGCAGTTGTCGGTTCGTCTGCGATCAGAAGCTGAGGTTCACAGGCTAAGGCAATGGCGATGGCCACCCGCTGGCGTAACCCCCCGGAAAGCTGGTGCGGATAGTGATTGAGACGGCGGCCGGCCATGGGCACACCAACCTGTTTCAAAAGTTCGCCGGCGCGATCCCTGGCCACTTGCTTATCCAGCTGCAAATGGTGGACGAGAACCTCACTAATCTGCTGCCCAATCTTAATGACGGGATTCAGGGAAGTCATGGGGTCCTGGAAGATCATGGCGATGTCTTTGCCGAGAATTTTCCGCAGTTGCGGACGCGGCAAATTGATCAGGTTCTGGCCGAGAAATTTGATGGTGGTTTGCGGCGACATAGTCGCGCCCCGGGGTAAAAGATCCATGAGAGAATAAGCCGTCATGGTCTTGCCGCATCCTGATTCACCGACAACCCCCAGCGTTTTTCCATGCTCAAGGATAAAGGAAATACCGTCGACAGCATGCACCCGGCCCTTAGGCGTCGGCACATAGGTGCACAGGTTTTCAACTTTCAAAAGCGGTTTTTTGTGCGCTTCGGCGATCATAACTGGCTCGTCCTTTTTTCGGCCAGACTGCGCAGATTGTCTCCGATGAGATTAAAGGAGATCACCGTCAGAAACATTACAGCCGCTGGAATCATGCTGACATGGGGCGCTTCTTCAAGCACCTCCCGTCCCTCGGCAATCATCCCGCCCCAGCTCGGAATAGGCGCCGGCACCCCGAGACCCAGAAAGCTTAAGGCGCCCTCGGCCATGATCATAAACGAAACGATCAGCAGGGCGTAGGCGGTCAGCGGCGCGATCACATTGGGAATAATTTCGCGTGCCAGAATTGAAAAATGGCCGGCACCGGTCAGACGGGCGGCCTGCACGAATTCGAGGTCGCACAGTGTCAGTGTTTTGGCCCGTGCAACGCGGCTGAAAGCCGGGATCGTCAGAAACCCCAGCGCGAAGACCAGATTTCTCAGACAAGGGCCCAGGTAGAAGGTCAGCGCCAAAAGCAGAACGATTCCCGGAAAAGCAAGGATCACATCCATTGCGGCCACGATGACCGAATCCAATCGACCCCGGAAATAGCCTGCCAGGCAACCCAGAATGCCGCCCAGAACAAATCCGATTATAGGCGCAAACAATCCCACCAACAGTGAAACGCGAGCGCCATAGATCAGGCGGGAGGTGACATCGCGCCCCATGGTGTCGGTGCCCAGCCGGTAGACATATGGAGCCTTGTCCGCTTCATCCGCATTTTGAAGGACAGCATTATCGACGCGTGTCCCCGGGGCTGCACTGGGGTTGTTCCAGTCTATTGAATCGAATGCCGGTACTGCCCACCAGCTGGCTGTCGCTGCCGAAACGGCAACAAAAGCAAGCCAGAGAACAGCGACCCACAAGGTCCAGCCCGGGTGTGCTTTGGCAGCATTAACCGGCATGAGACGGCTCCGTTCGGATGCGGGGGTCTAAAATGTGATATAGTATGTCGACGATTGTATTGATGACCACATAGCCGATGGTGATCAGAAGAATACAGCCCTGGACGACCATGTAGTCACGGGCATAAATGGCATTGACCAGCAGACGGCCGATACCGGGCAGGGTAAAGATGGTCTCGATGATGACGGCGCCACCGAGCAATCGCCCGATCTGCATGCCCAGGACGGTGACCAGTGTAAAAGACGAGGGCCGCAGGGCGTGATGCAGCAGAATCTTCCAGGGCGGCAACCCCTTGGCTCTAGCCATCAAAATATAATTCTGCTGCAGCGTGGTGATCATGTCACTGCGCAGCACCCGCATCAGTACGACCCACTCGATAAGGGCGATACTGAGGGCCGGCAGGATAAAGGACCTGATGTTAGCCCAGAATCCGTATGAAAACGGCGTGTGCCCGGTGGCCGGCAGCCAGCACAGCTGAATGGCAAACACATAAATGCCCACCAGGGCCATGACGAAACTGGGAATCGATAACGTGGCAAAGCCGCTGATGCTGATCAGGCGGTCCGGTAAAGAGCCGTTTCGATAGGCACTGAAAACACCCGCTGGCAGGGCCAGCAACAGGGTAAAAATCTGGGAAATGACGAGCAGTTCAACAGTTACGGGCAGGCGGGTTAAAATCACATGCAGAACGGATTCCTGGGTCAGGTAGGATTGCCCCAGATCGCCCTGGAACAGATCGCCTAGCCAGGTCACATATCGGACCAGAATGTTGCGATCCAGTCCCAAGCCCTTGCGAATGGCCTTAATATCCTCCTGGCTGGCGGCCTGTCCGCCTATCATGTCGGCAACGTCACCCGGCAGGAGATTGACCATTAAAAAAGTCATTGCAGTAACGGCCAGGGAGACAAGAACTAACCGTAATATTTTCTTCCAGATAAACGCCATTAAATGTCCGACATGTTTGAGACCATGGTTATTATCACATGAAGGCAATCACCATCCGGACTGTAGACCGAACATTATATTTTAAATTCTTTTAACGATATGATCTCTCCAAGTCAATTTAATAACATTCGCACCTATGGTTTTTTGGCCAATGTATCGACTACCGGAGTACTTTGCATGTCGCATTTTAAGATGAGACGCCTCCGTCTTCCGCAACGGACGCTGCGATCCAAATTCATCCCAAGCTTGCCCCCTTTTCTTACCCTTGTAGTTAGAGCCTTAAAATGCTGAATATCTTTCATTCTGTCTGCTTTTAATCGACGATACCTTGCCATTTCCAGGCACCCTTCTCTTTAACTATATGCAGGTCGTCAGGCAAACGGAGCTCACCCAGTGCGCTGCCCTCGATATAACCTTGTACCCGGTAGGCCCCACTATTTCGTTGCACTCCGGTAACATGCAGCTTTACACTAGAGCGTCCCTGCAGAAAAGGCTGGAGGCGTTCAGCAAACAGCTTTCTTCCGCCTCCGGCCAATTGGAAACTCTCGGCAAAACAATCCTTTCCGAATAATGAAGATTTCCCAACCAGGGGACCGGAACAGTCATTCACGAATTGTTGCTGCTCCTCACTCAGCTCAGCATCAAAATAGTCATCGCGATCCAGCAGCGCGGTCTTTTCCGGCAACCCGAGCCATCGCCACCGACCTTTCAGCTTAATTAAATTTTCCAGTGGCCACACACCATTCAGGCCTGCAAATATATTTATGTAATCATATTTTAAAGTGCCTCGTAGATAAGCTCTGTTATTTTCAATACGAATCCTGGTAATGTGAACATATTCCAAATAGGGCGGGCTGGGACCAAACATCAGCCGGTATGGGGTGTCAAAGATATCTCGCCCAAACATATCCTGACCCTGTTCGTATGCACGTGCATAGTTTGCAGCGATTCGGCGGCGGTCCCTGCTGACGATATCCTGTGCAAATTGATGGAAGAAATCCAATATGTCTTCTGGCACAGGTGTTGAGAACACATAATTGGGTGCAAGTATGTCGGTAGGTTGAGCTGACGCTGTCTCTGACTTTAGCTCTGACCTAGCCAGCTTCCCTGCTGTGTCAGACGTTTTCAAAACAGCTTCGATAATCAGCTGCAGCAGTCGGTCACGCCCGTTATCCTGTGGCAGTGCAAAACGACTCGTTGATGTCGTGACCACCACCAATTGCAAAGCCGGAACCAGGACAAGATACTGCCCGCCTTCACCGCGTACCACCAAGCTTTCATGCCCCCTGATCGCTGTTCTAACCCAGCTGCCCCCTGGAATGTCATCAAATTCAGCGTTAGGAACCTTGAAAAATAGCCAGCGAACCCATTCTTTAGAGACGATTCGTTGACCATCCCAGGCCCCTTGCTGAGTCAGAAGATAGCCGATCTTGGCAAGATCCAGTGCTTTGAGCTGAAATCCTACCATTGGATCGCGTGGGAGGTCGCCATCGTCGGCTGCGTAAGTGGTAATTCCCAGAGGTTGGAATAGATAACGTTCAGCAAAATTGAATACACTCTGGCCGGAAACCTGTTCAATCACCTGGCTCAACAAATATGCTGAGGCAAAGTTTATCGCTGGTTGGATCCTTGTTTGTTGCCGGGAAATGACTCGCAGACTGGCCTCAATTCGGTCTGCGGCGTAAAACAAGTCCCAATAGGCCGGGTTCCCGGCATTCCAGAGCAGGGGCGCCTGGGCCCTTATCAGATGGCTTAGCGTCAGCGGCGCTGCAGCATCAGACAGGGGTTGCGACAGATATTTTTGAAAAAAAGCAGACAGGGGTTGCTCCGGGCCCTGGATCAATTGTTGATCGATGGCGATACCAATCAACACCTGCAGGAGCGGGAGATTAAGGGAATGCAGGTAATCCGTCGCCTTGGGACCACCGAGCCAGTAGTATTTTTCGACCACCGTCTTGCCGTTGCGAAGCATCAACAGGCTTTGCGCTGTGGGTAGCCGCGTGTCAACGTAATTGAGTGCTTTGGTCAAACGGGTCGGATCGATGTGCTGCGTTTCCGGTTCCGCCGGATGCCATTGTTTCTTATCAAGATGCAATGTCTTTTGAGGATAAAAAACATAGATTAGGTATACGATTGCTACTATCGCTGCAAGACAGACCAGGTAAAGACCAGTATACTTGAGGATCTTTTTCACAAATTTCATATGTTCTGCGCCCTCGGGACATCAAAGTGTTTCAGAGAATCCATCTGCCCGGCCCCATAAACAATCCGCAACAGGGCCGGCGCGAGTAATACATCGGCCAGAAAGGCCACCAGTAACGCAATGCCCAGCACCAATCCGAAATCAGCCACCACTTTCAGGTCGCTGAATAGCCGCATCCAGAAACTGGCAACCAGAATCAGTGTTGTTGCCATCAAGGCTCGGCCTGCGGATTTTAAAGTCTCGCTTACAGCAAAGTTGATATCGCCAGATTTCAGGTAGTACTGGCGGAAGTTATGGAAAAAATGGATGGTGTCATCCACAGCTAATCCTATGAGGATACTGCCGCCAATCAGGTTGTATGTATTCAGCGGGATGTCCAGATATCCCATAACGCCCAACGCAATGGCAATCGGTAACAGATTGGGAATCATGGCTAACAGTCCCAGGCGCACATCTCCAACGGCCAGGATCATTAATGCCGTAATCAGCAGGAATCCCATGCTGTAACCGATGGCCAGGCTGCTCATCATCGCATTAATGATGCCGGAATTGATGGCTGCAACACCGGTTACCGCCAGGTTGACACCGGAGCCGAACAAAGTTGCGGCCTTTTCCCGCACTTGTGCAATGAAATCAACATCATGGGCCGCATCCCGCCAGTACATCATGGCGGTCAAACGACCTGTGCGCAAATCCTCATCCGTGTATTTTCGTAACACCTCGGGGACGATGCGACCGACGTGATCGAATCGCTCTGCCAGGGCCAGCTCTTTTTCAGGAATCGGGCAATTGTTCTGATCCTGTCCTGATGTTGCACAGGAGATTTCCTTGATGAGATCGACAAGAGATCGGGTTCTGCCTATATAAGCGTGTCCCTGACTATCCGTCTTAGATCTCAGGTAGGAATTCAACTGCTCGATGCCCTGGAGCAGGTCGCGGTCGATAATACCCCGTTCCCGCTGTGTATCAATCATTACCTCCAGCGCCCGAAATCCACCGGTCTGAGCTTCGATTAGCCGGACCTGTCGCATGAAAGCTGAATCTTCAGTGAAATAATGCAGCTGGTTGTGTGAAAAATGAAGCCGGGGGATACTGAATCCCACTGCAAGGGTACCCGTCAGGAACATAATTAAAACGAGGTAAGGCCGGGTAACCCCGAGGCGACCCAACGCCAATAGGGTTCGGTTGTAAATGGAAGTCTCATAATTAGCTTCACCCTTTTTCACACCCGCAACAACCTGCATTATGGAGAGAAGTGCCGGCATGGTGATGAGCGTAAATAATAGGATGACGAGAATTCCAACGATTGTGAAATTCACTAAATGGGCTATCGGTACGATATCCGAGAAGGAAAATGACAGCAATCCCGCCGCTGTTGTGAAACTGGTCATGCTGATCGGAAAACCAGAGTGCTTCATCGTGGCGATAATGCCCCGGAACTTCCCGACCCGCTTTTGGTACTTGTAATAGACCACAAGGAAATGAATCGGAGCGGTCAGGCCGATGGACAACAGGATGGAAGGCAACATAGACGAGGTCAGGCTGAGGCGAAACGACAACAACACCATCAACCCTAAAGCAACCATTAGGCCTAAAATGGCCGTCACCTGGGGCAGATAAGCACCCGTGCCCCGACCAAACATAATCGGCATTAACAGAATCGGAACGATGAGGATCGCAATGCACATCTTTTTCATATTAGAGCGGACCATCGGCTCGACATGATACTGGTAGACCGGCGTCCCACTGAAGGCAATGCTGAAGTCCGGCGTCTGGTATTGCTTGATGACGGCCTCAACGATGCCGATGACGGCAATATTCTCTACCTGCGATATCGACTGTTGTTCCTCAGGCGGAGGAGGCTCTATTGCCCCGCGGACTCCCCGGGCATAGCCCCGCAATCGCAGGCCGTCGGCTGTCAACGCGGAGACCGCCTGCGTTTTGATAATAACGATGGCGTTCTTGCCATCCGGGGTAAAATACAGATTCTGGAATCCTGGATGGGATTGTCCACGTAGCCTGTACTGCTGCGCCTCTTCCTCTGTCTTCGGTAGTTTATCGAGAAAGCTCCTGACCCGCCCAATGCCATTAACGGGCTCGATATAGGGTGCATTGACCAGCGAATTGACCTCTTTCAACAGCGGCAGTGAATTCTCCAAGTCCTCATGAAATTGCTTGAGCGTGGTTAGGGATTCGAGGCTGAAGATATCAGAGGAGGAGATCAGCAGCACAATTTCTTCGTCACGTCCGAATTGACTGCGAAACCGCTGGTAATCGGTAACTATCTGATCGTGCCGCGTGAACATGCTTTCCACAGAAGTGGCGATACTGAGTTTGGGGAGCTGAGTAGCAGCCAATCCGGCCACCACAACCGTCATCAACAATATAGCCCAACGGTAGCGAATGACCCTGATGCCCAAATAATAAAACCCTTTTTCTATCCTGCTCTTATAATCATGCATCAGCGTCATTCATTATACCTCAATGGATTTTTTTAAATTTGTCTACACTTAAAGGCTGTGCGAGGTCGGCATTTATATGCCGACAGCTCACCGCCACATCATAAACTGTGAGATCTCTTCAAAATAACCAAAAAAATTACAGATTTTTAAAAAGTTGCGATATCACCAAAACTCAGGGTATCAGCCAGGCGTTGGAGATCAGGATGTTTTGATTGTGGGGCGGTGTAAGGCCTCTGACGTTCAAGGCAGCAAACAGGTAGTATCTGCGACCACAAAAGAAAAGTACGGGTGCATCCTGGTTCACGTGGCGAGCAACATCGCACAATATTTTTTCCCGGACGTCCTGGTCGACACTCGAAGCTTGTTTGATGAGAAGCGCATCAACGGTTTCGTTTGAATAACCGGAAAGATTCCAGGGGCTCTTAGATTGAAATATTAACTGGGTCGCAACGCCCATATCATCCATACTCGGAATTCCCCATGAAGCCAGATCAAAATTCCGCCCGAACATCCGTTTTGAGATTGCTCCCCAATTCAGCGGCACCGTATTCACTTTTACGCCGATGGGCTTGAAGAGCTGCTGAACGACCAGCCCGCTTTCAATACCGCGCTGGGTGGCGCTGTGGATGTACTCTATTTCAACTGGTTTTCCATAGTCCTGCATCAGGGCTTTGGCTTTTTCCAGATCAGGATGTCGGTAGGCGACGTCATTGCAGCCTGATTCACCTCCATACCAGTGCGTTGCGAAAGGGACGATGTCTTTGAAGACCATTTTAATATATTTTTTCTGATCCCAGGCGTGGGCCAAAGCACGACGGACCCGCACATCATCCAGGGGAGGCCTGCGTGTGTTGATGACCAGGGCACCGATGCCAGTACCTTCGCCGATGAGTGTCGTGAAGTTTTGATCTGCCTGCAATTTCATGACTTGTGTCGGGCGGTCCGTGAATATCATTTCCACCTGACCAGTCGTTAAGGCTGCATTGCGGGCCTGAGCATCCGGGATAATCTGGATGACAATTTCATCAAGATACGGTTTGCCCGGTTGCCAATACTTCAGGTTTTTGGTTACGGAGATACTATCCTGTTTCTTCCAGGAAGCAAAGACAAAAGGGCCGGTGCCCACCGGCGATAAGTTCTGTGTCCCATTAGCGACGGCTTTGGGTGATGGGATCAAAGCCGCCATTGTATTGCCGGCACACAGCATATCGGGAAAGGGCTTCCAGGGGTGTTTTAAATTGAATTGCACCTTAAATTCTCCGGCTTTTTCAACCGACAGGATGGGCTTTAGAGCCAGCCGACCGCGGAAACGGTTTTCAGGATTGAGGATGCGTTGCCAGTGCACGACAACGGCGTCGGCATTGAAAGGTGTTCCGTCATGGAAGTGAACCCCCTGGCGAAGGTGTATGGTCCAGGTTTTCCCGTCTTTTGACGGGATCATTGATAGTCCCAACCGGGGCAGAAATTCTCCATCTTCTCCTTTATCGAAAAGCCGCTCCATGATCAAATGAGCAGCTGTTTGTGCAGTAACTGTAAAAATGCGGGACTTGATCAAATCAAATCCATAGGCCTGGTACTCCATTCCGACGCTTAAGCGCCCGCCATATTGTGGTTCTGACCATGAGTTAGACACAATGATCGTGGAAATAAGAATACAAAGGAAACAGTAGGCTATTGCTTTTTTCCAAACTACCGGTTTAACATCATCGACGATTCTCTGACCAAACCACATAAAGCCTCCTTTTACGGCTTGCGGCCGCAGCTTTTCAAACGATCTCAGAAATTATTGATCATTTTTTTCCTTTCTTCGAACTTACGCTTATCTTTCGGGCTAATGGGAGGTAAATCTTTGAACCCTGTCAGCAATGCCTTGCTGACATTTATCAAAAACAAGGTAAGAAGTTCGTCATCTTCAAGAAGGATTCGATTAGCGGCGACTCTTGCAGCAGTGGCGATCCCATGGGTCAGCATGGCACGTGCGTAGCGTACTCTTTCCTGTTGCATCTCATCCAGATCACTGAAAGCATCGTATCCTTCGAGTTGTTCCTCTAAAAATTGCCAGTTAGCAAGGTGCATTTCATATTTCAGCTTTTGATTATGGCCTTCGAGCAGGCATTTGAACAGATTGGATTCCTCCCGAGAAAAAAGCACGTACCCAATTCCCTGGTCGATCCAGACATCACCTGTGTATGTTCTGGCTTTGTATGCCTTGGACAGCTCCCAAGCTTTTTTAACGACTTCGTCCTCCAAGGCCTGCATGTTTTTGAAATGGGAGTAGATCGGCATGGTCGAGCAGCCCATTTTCTCGGCAACAGCCGGAGCGGAAAGCCCGGCCAATCCTTTTTCCCTGACCAGTTCAAAAGCGGCTATAACGACATCCTCAGCGGTAAATTGAGTTTTTCTTGGCATGTGTGTTCTCTTTTCAAAATAATATAAAGGCTTTTATATAAATACCTTTATATTATGTGACTATCTGGCTGTCAAGGAACTTTTTGGCCTGAACGCTTTCCAATTTATTCCTCTGCCTTGAATTGGCCAAACCGATATCTATATTTAGATATCGACCAACCAACAGGGCTGTGCCGATGGATAGCAAATTTTGTTTGGCAAAGCAGCGCAGGACTTTGACAAATGGATGCACAATTGGAACATTTACTGAAGCTGATCAATGGTGAAGCGGATCATTCTGATTCCGCTGATGAAATGGATCGCAGGTCGGCAAACGATGCCGACCTAACACTGCTGGATGCCTACTCGCGGGCAGTGGTTTCGGTGGTAGATTCTGTGGGTCCGGCTGTGGTGAGCATTTCGGCCGGCAAAAAGCGGGGCGGTGCGGAAGCGGATCAGGCCGGCGCCGGCTCCGGCGTGGTCATTGCCCCGGACGGCTATATTTTAACCAACGATCATGTGGTGCAACATGCCGACAGATTGAAAGTCCGTTTGACCGACGGCGCAAGGCTGTCGGCCACGGTCATCGGCAAGGACCCTGCCACCGATCTGGCGGTTATCCGCGCTGATGCCTCCTATTTGCCTTGTTCTACCCTGGGCAGTTCCGACCGGTTGCGGGTCGGTCAACTGGTGATTGCCATGGGCAACCCATTTGGTTTTCAATCGACCGTCTCCACCGGTGTGGTCAGTGCGCTGGGGCGGGCACTCAGAAGCACATACGGGCGATTGATTGAAAACATTATTCAACACACAGCTCCGCTGAATCCCGGAAATTCCGGCGGACCGCTGGTGGATTCGACCGGCAGGGTGATGGGCATCAACACAGCTATCATTGCCATGGCCCAGGGGATTGGTTTTGCGATACCCGGCACGACAGCCCGCTGGGTGGTCTCCCAGATACTCACCCACGGCCGGGTGCGCCGTGGCTTTTTAGGTATCGCAGGAAGGCAGCGGCCCCTTGATCGCCGTATCATCCGGTTTCACAACTTAAAGAAGGATCTTGCTGTCGAAGTCTTAACCGTCGAATCTCACAGTCCGGCGGAAAAGGCCGGATTGCGGGTCGGTGATTTAATTGTAGCCATCAACAAGGTGGATGTGGGAAGCATCGATGACCTGCATCGTTTTCTGGCAGAGTGGCCCATCGGACAGCCGGTTGAAATTGATATTATTCGCGGTCAACGGCGCCAGACACTGAAGGTTACACCACAAGAGGCCGGTGTTTGATGGCAGACCAACCGTTACAGGTTAAACAGTTTCGTTACGCCAGCGATAATTTGGGCTATCTGATTTATGGTCAAAATTCAGCAATGGCCATCGATGGCGGCGCCGTCGATGAAATGCGCGAGTTTATCGACGCTAACGCAATACGGCTCGACTATGTGACTCAAACCCACACGCACCCCGATCACATGCTTGGCCACCAGCCGCTGATGGATCACACCGGTGCCGCTCATCTGGATTCACAGGCCTTGAGCAATGCAAAAGAGCTGGCTCTGGAAGGTCAAAAGATCCAAGTATATCAAACACCCGGTCATACGAAGGATTCGGTTGTTTTTTATACGGCGGATGCCCTTTTAACCGGCGATACGCTCTTTAACGGTAATGTGGGCAGCTGCTTTTTCGGCGGCATGCAGCAATTTTTCGAATCCATCAAACGGATCATGGATTTTCCCAATCAAACCCGTATCTATGCCGGTCATGATTATGTCACCTATTCAATGAAGGTCGCCAAATTAATTGAGCCCTTAAATTCAGATATTGATCTCTTCTTAGAGAAATATGACCCCGACTGCGTATGCTCGAGTCTGGAGGAAGAGCGCAAAATTAATCCTTTTTTGAGATTCAATCACCGCGCTATCATATCCATCCTGAAAGCAAAAGCCCTTCCGCATGCGACCGAATACGAGCGCTGGGTGTCCGTCATGTCTTTGCCCTAAAACATATGTCCCATTACAGTATGGAAATTCCAAAACAAAAAATTCGTGATACGGTCATGTCATTTTCCTGTCCCACGTGGCAGGATTACGCGTCGATATATATTATTTAATTTATGTTTTCACTAAATTATGCCGATAACTATATGATACGGCATGTCTGGTGCGCGTGTGGCATCTTTGCACCGACTCTTTGGCCTTTAAAATTCAGAAATTGGCTAAATTTTAAAAATATCTTATACTTGATATATTTGTAACGGTGGCGGTGGCATAAAGCGGGAGTTACCTTTGAGATTACTGACGCGATCGGATTTTGACGGCTCTGTCTGTACGGCAATTCTGGAAGAGCTTGGAATTGTCGATGACATCCTCTATGTGCATCCCAAGGACTTGCAGGATAACAAAATTACCGTCACTGAAAATGATATTCTGGCGAATGTGCCCTATGTAAAAGGTTGTGGGCTGTGGTTTGATCATCATTCCAGCGAGCAGGAGCGTTTGCAGCTTAACGGCCAATTTAAAGGTGCCAGCAAAAAAGCGCCCAGCGCAGCGCAGGTGGTTTATGATTACTACCGGCAGCATAAAGACTATGCGGATAAATTGGCTAAATTTAATAAACTGATTGAAATTGCCGGCAAAGCCGATTCGGCCCAATTTACCAGAGAGGAAATTCTTCATCCAGAGGGATGGACAATGCTGGCTTTTATCTCCGACCCGCGCACCGGCCTCGGTTACAAACGCAGCTTTACCATCAGTAATTTTGAACTTATGAAAAAGTTACCCCGGTTGCTGCGCACGCGAAAAGTTGACGACATATTAAAACTTTCCGATTTTCAGGAACGGGTGAAGCTGTATCAGGAGGAAAATAAAAAATACGAGCAGCTGATCACGCAAACTTCCAGAATTGAAGGGGATGCCATCATTATCGACTTCCGCAATCGCAAATCCATCCCGGTCGGTAACCGCTTTTTGGAATATGTTTTGTATCCCGAGCAGAATATTTCCATCCGCATCGCAGACGGTAAAAACAAGGCCTTTGCGATGATTTCGGTCGGGCATAGCATCATCAACCCAACGTCATCTGTCAACGTGGGGTCATTAACCCTCAAATATGGCGGCGGCGGTCATAAACGGGTCGGCACCTGTCAGGTCTCATACGAAGACGCCGATCGGGTTGTCGGCGAAATGCTCGAGATGATTAACGCCTCTTAATCGGAATTCAATATGAGTTGGCCGTTTGAGCCGGTTGAGCCCGTTAAAATAATAAACATTTGATTTTGTTTACCGGCTAACGGGCCAACGGGCATACGGGCTAAACCCATGATCATATCCACCCACCAGCCCTATTTCATTCCGTACCCGGGCTTTTTTTACAAAGCCCGACAATCCGATATTTTTGTTATTCTTGATACCGTCCAATTTCCGCAGGGTACAACCTGGATTAGTCGCAATCGTCTGAAAAATGATCAGGGCACCCTATGGTTGACCGTTCCGGTCTGGAAAAAAGGCTTGGGTCTTCAGCCCATCTGTGACGTCAGAATATGTCATGAATTTAAGTGGATTACCAAACATTTGGCCAGCCTACAATCTGCTTATGCCCGGGCACCTTACGTTGCTGACTATTTACCTTTTATCGAAGACACCTATCAGGCGCGTTTTGAAAAACTCATCGATTTGAACATGACCTTTATCCGTTATCTATTCCGGCAGCTGCACATTGATACGGAGATCAAATTGCTGTCGGAACTCGGCATCCAAACAACCGGCAATCAATTGTTAGTGGACATCTGTCATCGACTCGGGGCTTCCGTCTATCTGGCTCAAGCGCCGGCCGCAAAATATCTGGATAGCACCCTGTTTCAAAAAACAGGACTTGAGATTCAGTTCATCAAACCACCGGCCTGGATTTATCCACAACTGTGGGGCCCTTTTATTGCCAACCTGTCGGTTTTGGATTTGTTGCTTAATTGCGGTCCCAAAGCAAAAGATATTGTTGCCAGCGAAAATTAATGCGAACTGAAAGCGTCTAAAAAGTCCGGCAGGAATGTTTCCATCCCGTGATGGGGCGGGGGCTGTTTGGGGATCAGACCGGGCGTGTAATCGTTTTTCTCAAACGGCTCCAAAAACTGCTTATTACGGCTAATCACATGAACCGGAACCGACCAGGTGCTGTCGGGCCCGGTTATCTGCACATTGGGCTGATGGTCTCCCATGATAAATATCAACGTATCATCATTCACATACTGCTCGATAAAGTCTTTAATAACGGTCATCTCATAAATAATCGCTGAAACATAAGCTTCGGCCGCATTTGTCAAATCCGGCCAGATCACCGGAAAGGTAACGGTTTCTTTTTGATGATAGATACTACCGTTGCCAATTTGTGACCAGTCTCTCAGGTATGGCGGTTGACGGTTAAACGGGGCATGGCTGCTGATGAGGACGAACTCGATAAATAAAGGTTGCTTGCGGGGCCGGATTTCCTGTCGATAAATATATTCGAGAACGTATTGATCGGGCATCGGTGACCAGCCAAATCGGGGTCCCTGGTATTGAAGATCCCGTGCATAATAGTGTTTTTGGTAATCAAAAAATTTACCCTGAGGCCAGGGTATTTCATTGGCCGGCATAACGCTGATGGTGCGGTATCCGGCCTGTTCAAATATGGGCGCAATGGTGGTCGCTTCCGATGTGATCAGCAGATCATATACCAACTGGTCGGAAAGATGGACACCGCTGGCAATGGTTCCGTGGGCCAACCAGGAGCTGCCCCCGAAAGCCGGTGATTTTAAAAAACCGGAACGTACCGCAAATCCCTGGTCGGCCAAATCTTGCTCGAGACGGGTCATCGCTGGCAAAATAAGGGGCAAGTGGCGTCGATCGTCAAATACGGTCTGCCCGTAGGATTCGATAAAAATGATATATACATCCGCCCCCCCGAGCCGATCCAGAGATGACGGTGTTTGATCGAGTTCAGCAGCTGTTTGGTGAATGGTTTGCACATTTTGGCTACGATAGCCATGAACATGCAGAATAAAATCGATTTCCTGGGCGATGCGGTGTGAAAATCCGGGGTGGAAGATCGGCAATGGGCGGGTGCCTGCCGCACTGCTAAACAGCAACGGTATTGCCAGCGTGGCAACGAGCACAGCGACCATTACAAACGCCTTTTTCCGGCAGGTAAGCGATTGATGGATCGATTTGATAGACCACCAGGTGCCTGCGGTGATGGCGGCCATCAGGAAAATACCCGTGACGCTGTAGAACCAGAAGGTATTGAGCGGCAGCGTTTTGTAGAGCAACCGGATCAAAACGGGCAGAAATTGTGCATCTATGTAGAGATTAAACGGCCGGAAAAAATACATGGGTACCAGTTCATCTGCGCTGCGAAACAGTCGCATAAAGACGACGATCAGCGTCAGCACCCAGAATAAACTGCGGCTAAATGGCCAATTCAACCCGGCGGCGATACACAGGACGACGACCACAAACAGTGCTTCGGGTGAAACCAACAGCGGCAACCATAGTGGTTCCTGCGGAGCGGGATAACGCATGTTGAGCAATACGTTTAAAAAGCCCCAGGCCAGAGCCAATCCGACGACGGGCTTGAGCGTCTGCATCATCCTGGAAAAGTGTGAAGTATGGGGCAGCGTCTGTCTTGATTCTGATAGGTTCATATCGAGCCCATTTGCTGGATGTGGGCCTGTCGCTGTTTGAGTAAATGGGTCAAAAAGTAATGGATGGCATCCACGGTATCGCTCCAGCCGGGTCTGGCAAGAGCAGTTTGCCGGGCGGCCTGACTGAGGCGGATCAATTGATCGCGGTCTGTGTGCAAATCTGAAATAATGCCGGCACATGTTTGGGTTTCACCGGCAGGGATCAAAAATCCGTTTACACCATCGTGAATGAATTCTTTTACGGCGCCTGTCGCTGAGGCCAGAACCGGCAGGCCGTACGATAAGGCCTCCAGGCAGGCGATGCCGAAGCCCTCGTTGGCAAAAGGCATGACAAACAGCTGACTGTTGGCTAAAATGCTGACCAGATCCCGGCCTTGCAGCGAGCCCATCAGGCGAACCTGATGGGTGATGTGATGGGTAGAAATAATGCGCCTGATTCTGCTGACATGCCTGCGGTCCATTTTAAGACTGCCCACAACTGTTAGACGCCAGGTATCCGGGGGCAACCGTATAAGGCTTGCCAGTAAGGGCATCAGACCTTTAATCGGTGTGAGGTTGCCGACAAACACCAGCTCCAGGGGGCCCGGCCGTCGGGCTCTGGTGGCCAGAATTTCGGGTGTTTGCAGATGACCTAACCGGTCTGCTCCCGGATGGGCCACAATTGAAGGGGGCCGCCTAGCGATCAGATGATGCACATGGCTGCGGGTTGTTTGACTGTTAAAAATGAAGGCATCGACGCCGGCCAGGTAATGTTTCTCGATAGCCCTGAAAAGTTGATTGAGCCTACTTTTGCGGGGCTGACTGGAAAGCACCTGATGCACGATGGACACAATCGGAATGCCATTGACGCGTCGGCGCCTGCGGTTGAGCCAAAAAAGGGAAGGGTGGATGAGTTCGTCCTGTAAAATGAGATCATATCGATTACCGCAAATCGTCGACCTGAGCCTAAGCGAGAAATTGTCGAGTAGCAGCCTGGCGTATCGGCGCCAGGGAAGCGAAACAATGTCCACCGTATGGCCTTTGTGACGCAAATGCCTGACTAGATACTTATCATAAAGAAAACCGCCGGTCAGGGTATCCAGACTGCCATATATCATCAAGCACAAACGCATTATAGATCTTTCGTGTAAGCAGCCCAGGCAATGTCATTTTCCCAGATCTTGACGGTCATCGATTTTATCTTTGATGCTTGGAGTTGATCCGATATGGCCTGCCAGATAATTCTGGCAAAATGCTCCAGGCTGGGGTTCAATCCTTCGAAAACGGACAGGCGGTTAAGGGTTTTGTCCCGGTATCCTTCAACCAGAGCATCTAGCGCAGTTTCAATTTCACAGATGTCAACCAGATAGCCGTGATGATCCAAATCCGGTCCGTCAAACCGCGTTTCGACAACATAATGATGGGCATGGCGTTCATTTTCCGGTCCCCAGTCACCGCCCGTTAAAAAGTGATTTGCGATAAAATTACGGCGTACAGCAACAGAGTACATGCGGCACCTCCCCGCATCTTAATTGCGGATTTTAGATTGCGGATTGCAGATTGCATAATCAGACATTCTGCACTTTTAAAATCCGAAATCTGCAATCCGAAATCCGAAATATTATATGTTCTACTACTCCTGCATCTTATCACCATGATGAGGATTGATTTCGCCTTCTTTTATGGTGCTGTGCTTGGCCATTATATGCCCACCCACCTTAGGGACATACTTTCCAACGCTATCTTTGTACTGAAGATAGTCATTGCCAAAGGTCTTCTCTAGATAAACTTCCTCCATATGAATGCGATAATGGGAATTGAGCGCAAAAATAATCAATCCGATGAGCATTACCGCTGATGGCCGTGCCAGTATAAACCCGGCAAAAATAGTCCCCAAGCCCAGGGTTATGGGATTTCTGACCGTGCGGTATATCCCGGCAGTATACAGGCGCCTTGTTTCGCCAAATTCATGAAAGCTGACATTCGCCCGCAGGTTCCCAACGGCGATAAATGTCAGACCGTTTCCCAGCAACAGCAAGCCGGCACTGATAATGGACAGGCCGGTGGTCGGGGGTATCTTTATAAAAGGCAAAAGATAACGGTTTGCAGCCGGAAATACCACCGTCAGCAACGGGATCATCGATGCGGCCAGGACTGCCAGGGTGGCGCCGATGGTGCCGACCATTTGCGGGGTGGCGTGCGCGACGGCTGCTGCGGGGTGCCGTTCGGTCGACATTGATTTGCGTTTCCGGTTGGACAACATTTCAATGGTGGACCCGGCGCTGGGAACCGCAAAAAAGCAAACCTGGTAAATCTGGGCGATATAGGTTGCAATGATGAAATAGTCGAGCCAGTGCATGTTTTCATCCACATCTGTCAATTTGTGCAATTATTTTTATAACGGGGTTGTGAGCTATAAAGTTCAGACATAATCCAACAGATGACAGAGGTCAGACGACAGAAGACAGAAAAAAATAAGTTGTCCGCACAAATGTCTCTATTTTCTGTACTTTGACATCTGTCATCTGAGACCCTGTCACCCGCAACTCGAAACAAGCAATCCGTGCCCCTGTATTTTATGAATCGTAGGTAAAAATGACCTGTAGTGCTTCATCGGGATGTTTATCCAACAGTTCATAGGCCTCTTTGGCCCGGGTGAGGGGAAATTGATGGCTGATCAATTGTGCCGGTTCACATTTCCGAATCATTTCCCAGGCCATATCGATTCGTCTTTTTTTCGTCCAACGCCCGGAAAATTCGGGGGTCAGGGTACTGACCTGACTGCTGATCAGTTGAATGCGGTTACGATGAAACCGTCCCCCCAGATCCAATTGGGCCTCCTGGCGACCATACCAGGAGCCGAGAACGATACGGCCGCTGAAACCGGCAACCTCGATAGCCTGGTTCAAGGCCTGCGGGTTGCCCGACAACTCATACACGAGATCTGCAGGGCCGGCGGTTGCACGTGAGTTGCCTGCATCCGGCAAAGCATCTGAGCTTGCCCGATTTTCGGGATCCAGTGCGATATCGGCGCCTGCATCCAAAGAGGCGCGCCGCCGGGCTGCATAACGATCGAAGGTAACCAGTTGATGGAGCGGATATTGCGCCAGTAAAGCTGTTGTGAGAAGGCCCACGATACCCTGCCCGAAGACATAGACACGCTCACCGATAGTGGGGCGGCCATCCATCAGAAAATTAACGGCCGTTTCCATATTTGCTAAAAAGAGCGCTCCCTTCGGATCAACCGCTTGAGGGAGCACCATAATGTCTTCTATCGCTGCTGTGTAATGGCTTTCGTGGGGATGAAAACACAAGACCTGGCGACCCCGCCATTGTGGATCTAAATCTGAGCCCGCCGCGACCACTTCTCCAACAGAGGCATAGCCATATTTTAGAGGATAACGAAAAGGCTTCGAAAGGGCTTTGATGGTCATATCTGCCGGCAGCTTGGATGGCATCAGACCCCGGTATATCAATAATTCGGATCCGGCACTGATGGCTGAAAAAATCGTTTTGATAAGAACTTCCCGGGTTCCGGGTGCCGGCACGGGTTCTTCTTTAATAGTGACTGTGTATGGTTTTTCAAAAATAAGCGCCGTGCGTTTCATGTGGCCTTCCACCCCGGGCGAGCCCAAACAATGATATCATTGCCCAGGTGTTGATAATGAACCTGTTCACATTCCAGGTATTGCGCAATCTCAAGCCCCCGGGAATTGAGAACCGGTAATCCGCCGACCAGCTTGGGGGCAATGGTAATAATAAACTGGTCGATTAGCCTGGCATTCACAAAGCTGGTGATCACGCGGGCGCCGCCCTCAACCATTACACTGTTAATTTTCATGGCCGCCAGCAGATCCATTAATGCGAAAAGATCAATCTTACCGGCAGGGCCGGTCGCACAGGTCAACGGTCTGGCACCCACTTTTTCAAGAGCCCGTCTGTTGGCGATGGAGTTGGTATTACCATTTATAAGCCAGGCACTGGCATCATCTCTTTGAACGCATTTCGCATCCTGCGGGGTGCGCAGGTGCGTATCCAGAATAATGGGCTGTGGATTTTTGCCTTCGACCCTTCTGACCGACAATTGCGGATCGTCAGCCAAAACGGTGCCAATTCCGATCAGGATGGCATCACAGACAGCGCGGATCTGATGGGTCAGCGCCCATGATTGGGGCCCGCTCAAATCCAGGGGCTCATTATTGCGGGAAGCAATGCTGCCATCGATGCTCTGGGCATAACTGACCGCGATAAACGGGCGGTCATATTTGGCACGGAACTGCGCTGCATAGTGCAATTGGGCTTTCAGGTCCTCAATCGACTCAATGCATATATCCGTGTAGTTTTCAGCGATGTTACCTGCCTTTACAAAGCGTTCGGTGTTGGGACTCCGGCGGGCTTTTAATACTTTATTTGATGACACCATGTTCCTCCGAATCTTTAAATGCCACCGATTTAGGGCTGGCGGCATAACAATCATACCAACGATGGCCTTCGACGCGGACGCTCCAAAAGTAGCTTGTCTTCCGGCTGCCATATTGAACCCATGCCTGATCCGGTCAGCATAAGGATCAGTGCACATGACAGCAGGAGAAAAAGGCTAAACGGCGCATCCCATGCCGTCAGGGTACCGGCCACTATGACGCTGGTCAACAAAGCAAAAGTGCGGGCCATAACCCCCCCGGCAATCATAAAACCGGCTACTGCAAACAGCGGCATCGCTGGCAGATTGAACGGCATTGCGGTATTCAGCAAGGCCACTACAGCGCTATGGTCGTCCCTGGCGGGAGCGACAATAACTTCGTAAAGGAAATAAAATACGGTTAAGGAGATGATTAAGCGTAAAAAAACCGGTAAGAATTTAGTTGATAAACAATCGATATGGCGATCCCAGTGTGTTTGCTGGAGATCGTTAACCTTAACATAACCACCGGCCACCAGTGCGTCACTTATGAAACCAGCCAACAGCGGTATCATAAAAATCGTGGCCGCAATTGTCATTACCGGCTGGGAAAATACCGGAAACAGGGCTATGGCCACCAGACCCATTTGAAACCCGGCAATCATTCGTTTGGCCGGATGGGGCTTTATTTCAATTACCGACCGGTTGTTTTGGTTTCGATGCCAGATGCCAAATTGAAAAAGATAATAGGCCAGGCCAACACTGATATAATAAATTGGAAGCCGATCATACCCGATGGCCAAAACGGGTGCCACCAGCAGACCCAGAGCGTCGATTTTGGTATCGAGCCATTCTCCCAGTCGGGTTTCAGACCTCATAAGCCGGGCAACATATCCGTCAAGGTAATCCATCAGGACCGCCGCCATGTATAGGGCACCGGGTAGCCAAATTAACCATTGGGCCCCAACCTCAGAACCGGGTGGCCTCTGAAACAAAAAGCCGCCCAGGGCACATATTAAAATGGCACGTGCGATGGTCAGGCAGTTGGCAATCCCGAAATCGGGTTGCAAATCGGCGTTGTGCAAGAAATAATTTTTCCCCAACGCCGTCCACAGAAGCCACAGCACATAGGCGTTGATACCGGCAGCCGTCAGCAGCCATTGAAATGCGGAATAGGGCTGCCAAGCAAAATAAAGGCAGCTAAAGCCACCCAGGATAAACAGCAGGCAAAACAAACACGCCTTCCACCAGGCGGTTTGCAGACGACATCGGGCGGACCCATCTTCAACGGCACATTGGCGAAATATGTATTCTGCTTTGAGCATATTCCTTTTGTATATTCGGAAATGTTGCGGATATCCAACGTCAACCGATATCTTCATTACCCGCCACGCATAGAAATTTAAGCGTTATTTAAAAACATAATGCGTCCTTTAATTTTGGCAATCTACTCGTTTTTCAGCACTGATGCATATTGTTGTCGACGCTTGCGCTCTGGCTTGTGGCCCCCTATTTGGGTTAAACATTGCGGTCATGTCATTTTCTTACCGGCGCTAAGATAAACACACTCCTTCAGATTCAGAAAAATACATGCCCGCTTTGCACCCTAAATCGACGCAACCGGTTTTTAGAAGCTATCTCCAAAATAGTAGATCATGTCCCCCGCATGATTGCGGGATTTCACATCTGATCTTCAAAAATATAGTGCTCAGCAAAGGCTTTGATGATTGATTTTATCCCGAACTGGCAGATCATTAAATCTGTATTCGTCCGGGGATGAAGTATTGTTTTTGTTTCACAGGAGAAAAGAATCTTCAAGAACTGCTTTCAGAGGCGCAAGTTTTGTTCGAGAGCACGGCGAAATTTGATTTAAAAGCGGAGCGTACATGATAGTACGCGAGTATTTTAAATCGAATTTTAACACAGCTATCGAGCAAAAGATGGGCCTCTGAAAGCAGTTCTAGAAGTTGGTACCGATTGAGAGCTGCTCCCCCGCCCCCCGCTTTGGAAAATGGGTTTCGATATAGTGATGCAGTTCGTCAAGCAGTGTCAGTTGCTCATCATCCAGCGCGCTGGATTCCCTGAGATGCTTGATTTCTGCCAGCGCGGCAGCGGGTGTCATCCGAGGCGCCCCTTTATAGTCCTGCAAAGCCTGGTCTTCGCTGCTCGGGTTAACCCGGCGCATGTAGGCTTCGAATTCGGCAGCGGATTCGGCGGATAAAAATTGTGGAAAATTCCTTCCAATGACGCGATTGGCTAAAATGCGGGCATCCGGGCTTGTGAGCCGATGGACGATGCTTTCCATTTCATGCGGGGCCGCTTTTTGAAATTCTTTGAATAACACCTCATCGCCTCGACTAAAAAAACCAATTTGATACAGGGCCGCATCCGGATCCAGATTCGGAATAAAGGGGTAGGTGTAGTTGCGATGATAATCTGCAATTTGCTGGAATAGGGCGGGGTTGGATTGCAGCCATTTTAGGTTTTCATTTGCAATAGCTTTGCGTTCGGCACCGAGTAATTTCAAATATCGCCGATTGGGCGGCAGCAGGATACCGGGCTCACCGTATCGTTTGCGAACAATCCAGGTGGTCGCCTCGATAGTGTCGGCTTTGGTTTCTGCAAGCTCCGGCGAGTCAAGTCGCAGCCAGAGGGTTTGATTGGAATACGGGATCGAGCTGCCAATAGACAGTACCGGAACCTGATACATCAGCTGGGGGCCGTATTCGCTGCTGACCATCAATCCCCAGCGGTGATCTCCGAGTGCACTTTGAAAAGCAGCCGGTATGTCGCTGATGCGATATGCATCGGTTTCTTTATCAAAATAGCCCAGCAAATAGTTCCACATCTTTTGATTTTTAAAAAATTTACGGGCCAATGCCAGGGTTGCCATTACATCCACCGTCGCATCATGAGCAGGCCCGCCGGTCAGTTGATTGACTTCGCTGATATGTTCTAGTTTTAATGACGGTTTTGCCTTCACCCGAGGCCAGTTGATGACTTCTCGGTTGTAAAGCCAGTACATAACGGTTATCGGCAGCAGATCCATCCGGCGGCAACCCCTCTGGAACTGGTGCGTGTAGGGGGGCAGCAAATTACGATGAAATGCAAACCGCAAAAATTCATCATCAAACCCCAGGGAGTTATAGCCCAGGCTGATGGTATTGCGCTGGTTCATCAGCTGATGAATCTGTTGAATTGCCTCATATTCGTTCAGACCGGTTACAAGATCCTTAAGCGATATCCGGTTTGTCATCACGGCTCCGGGAGAAGGAATCACATCAGGGCGCAATTGTATTTTCACGGTGAAGCGCTTAATTTCGTTCAGCTG
>JASFIV010000018.1:0-30514 GCA_050122475.1 Desulfobacterales bacterium
AAATTTTTCAGAGATCCAAAAGTACCGATATGTTGGAGATATCGCAACTTTTTTGGTTTGGAGATATTTTTGTTTCCCAGATGATATGTGCAATTGTTTGCGATTGTTTTTATAGCTGCAATCCACAATTGAGCAAAGTTGTAGGTTGAGTAGTCTAATATACAATCTTGGGGAGACTGAATTAGAGTGCTATTGACGATTATTTTTAAAGCATTATTTTAGTCCCATAAGTGATTATAAATCGCAACGCTAACATATTTGGGAGGCTACCAATGAATATTGAACATACCTATGCAAATTACGTAGATGATACGGCTGTAAAAAAGATTCGAGCCCTGGAAAAAGAAACGGGCATGCTCATCATGGCGTACGCTACACCTTACGTGACGGCCAATTTATCTTCCGAGCAGCTCAACAAAATAGAAGCGCTTGAAAAGGAGTTGTGTGTTCGTTTAGTTGCTTACAAGTCCCATTCGGATGGTGACGCCTAAATGAACAACATTCAGTCGCAGGGCTACCTGATACTTGACAAAAATATAGATCTTACATCAGTTTCAGATAACCCTTCAAAACGCTGGATGGCGGCTTACAAAAATCATGTTGTCGAAAATTCAAGCTCTTGTAACCGAATTAGAAGATCGTAAATCAAAGCTAATCAATGATCTTACGTCTTATTCAGATGATCTTCTACGGTTTCGACCCAAACCTGATCGCTGGTCGATGCTCATGATCTTGCAGCACATCATACTTGGCGAACAAGGAATACGCCATTCAGAAGCGGAGCTTCGCAATAATCCGGTCCGTCAGCGATTAAAACCCGGTAATATGCTGGCTGTCGTAATAGATGTGCTGGAAAAAGATATTCCCGTTGAGGTGCCGGATATCTTTGTGGAGCCTGATGGATCAATGGAATTGGACGAACTCATCGCTCTTTGGGATCAGGAACGTAAAATGTTATGTGATCTGCTTGAAGATATAACCGAGGAAACTGTGAATGATGTCATGTTCAGCCATCCGGCAGCCGGTCCGCTTGATCCGCTAGGCACCCTGAAGCTTGCGGTAGCACATTTCGACACCCACAGGCGACAAATCGAAACGCTCAGAAGCGAGATACAGGAAATCGCGAAATAATCAGATTCACCCCTCTGAGTTGTGATACCAAACGAGTATCGCAAGAATTCTGGCCTTTTGATAATTGCACTTTGTTGGAGTAATCGCAAATTTTTTGAAAGCCAATTTTGTTACCCTCAAATAGTAGAGGTCTAAAGGATGGCTCTCTTGTGGTTTTCGTTTACAATATCTGTAATTTTGAAAGATCCATTTTATTACTTCGGGGCAAGGGTTAGCGAAATCATTGATTTCCCTGACTGATCGGCGATATTAACAACTATATTTTTTGATCCTTTTTCACCCATCAGAGATGAATGCCCTTGTTGCTTAATTTCACCCAGGATTGTCCAGCCCTTTGTCTCCAATTCCTTTCTATAGAACTCGAATATTTTATCCGGTTTTTCGCTAACTTCCATATTCACCATTACGGTTTCGGATGCTTTCACGGTCTGAACAATTTTTGCTTTTGGATAGGGTGCGATTTCTTTCTTTAACTCTTGAGGGTAATCCATCTCAGACAGGGCTACATTCACACAGAGGGCAAAAAAGACGAAAACGGCGCAAATGAGGATATTCTTGTACATGTGAACCTCCTTTTTGAAATTATCGGATTGTAACATGTTTTAAAGAGCGCTTAAGAATCACTCATTTTTATAAAATTGCAGCAGAGCAACTCGGCATGATGATTAATTTACACATTTTGAAAATCAGAAGAAAAGTCGAATTCGTTTCTGGATGTAAAGAACCGCTTCAGGTCAGATAGAGTGGAGTATTCAATATTTATAAACAAATGAATTGGATTTGGTCAATCATTTTCGAGAGTTTTGAAACTGGTGATACATTGAGAATATCCAAAAATCAGCAAAATTACAGATATTATATGAATATCTAAACTGTATCGCACTATTAAATTTGGTGTCAAACCGGACGCCTGCAAAAATGTGGCTCTGAGAAAATAAAACGGTGTTACTTGCGTCTGGCCTTGTACCTTTTGCCGATATTCCAAGCCCTGGCCACCTTTTCCCAAAGACGCCAATAAGAGGTGTCCGGTTGTGAAAGTATCAAAGGCTTCATCTTTTGAAAATCCAACTTGCCACCAGTCAGAAATCTTTCTTCTGTGCAAGTTCCAATGATTTCGCCAATAAAAATTTCATTCAACCCACTCTCCACAATTTCGACTAGCTTACATTCAATACATAAAGGGCAATCTTTGATCAGCGGGGCTGTCTTCAGTTCCCCATAAAAAGATCAAAAATCTTTAATTTATCAGTAATTTATCAGTTTTTTTTCTCGATACAATTCCGCAATAATCCGTCATTTCCACCATATCCTCAGAAGGCAGACAAACGCTGAAGGTTTTATTCTCTCTAATTCCAGGATTGGTATAATGGCCTTTTCCAAGGGTAATGGCAATCCTTGGTGGTTTATAACTAGCCATGGTAAATCATGCAACGGCCAGAAAATTAGGCTTGCCCTCCACATAGGCTCCAACAAGCGAAACTGGCATGGGATACGCGGGAATAGTTGATCCTAAGTTGATCTTATCCATTTTGATATAGCCTCCATAAGAAACGAAACTCGTCGTCGAAGCGGAGAACCTACAGGAAGTTCAAATGATCGGCCATCCGCAAGGATGGCTGATCACCTTTGATTTTCAGATTAGCCCAGGATGGCCTGCAGATCCTCTTGCGGGGTTTTAATGGGCATGATGTTGAATTTATCTACCAGAACATTCAAGACATTGGGTGAAACAAATGCCGGCAGGCTGGGTCCCAGACGGATATCTTTTATCCCAAGATAGAGCAGGGTTAGCAAGATCGCACAAGCTTTCTGCTCATACCAGGAAAGAATCATCGACAGGGGCAAGTCGTTGACGTCGCATTCGAAGGCATCGGCCAGCGCAGATGCGATCTTGATGGCCGAATAGGCATCGTTGCACTGTCCCACATCCAGCAATCGTGGGATCCCGCCAATATCGCCCAAATCTTTGTCAAAGAAACGAAACTTGCCGCAGGCTAGAGTCAGCACGACACAATCATCGGGAATTTGCTCGACAAATTGCGTATAATAATCACGACCGGGTTTGGCACCGTCACAGCCACCGACCAGGAAAAAATGCCGGATGGCTTTATTTTTAACCGCTTCGATGACCTGATCCGCTACTCCCATAACCGCATTGCGGGCAAAACCAACCATCACCTGTTTACCGTCCTGATCCTCGCTGAAACCGGGTAATTCAAGGGCTTTTTCGATAACCGGCTTGAAATCAGACCCGCTGATGTGATGGACGCCCGGCCAGCCCACCAGGCCGGTGGTGAAAATGCGATCCTTGTATGAATCTCTGGGTTTCTGGATGCAATTGGTGGTCATAAGGATGGCACCGGGAAATGCGTCGAATTCTCTGGCCTGGTTCTGCCAGGCACTGCCGTAATGGCCGTAAAAATGGGCATATTTTTTGAGCTGCGGATATCCGTGACAAGGCAGCATCTCCCCGTGCGTGTAAATGGTAATGCCTTTGCCCTCGGTTTGCTTTAAAATTTCTTCCAGATCTTTAAGATCATGGCCGGACACCAGAATCGCCTTGCCGGCTTTGGCGCCAAGGGGTACCGCCGTCGGTACGGGGTGGCCGTAGGTGCCCGTATTGGCTGCATCCAGCAACTCCATCGTTCTTAAATTGACTTCGCCACATTTCATTACCAGCCCGATGTAGTCATCGACACTCAGGTCTGTGTTGAGGGTCGAAGCCATCCCTTCCTGCATAAAGGCGTAAACAATGTCGTCTTCCTGGCCCAAAATGGCGGCATGGTCAGCATAGGCAGCCATTCCCCGAATCCCGTAAATCAACAACTCACGCAAAGAAAGAATATCGGCATCGATATCCGGATCCGACTGGATGCCAACTTTCTCTCCTTGAGCGACCAGGTCTTCGGGAGTTGGTCCGGGTTCAAATGAGGCGGGGCCGTCTTCAAAATCAATATTGCCGCCTGCGGCCTGAACGCTTTCTTTTAGGGCGTCGCGTTTTGCAACTGCTTCGTGGATCAGATCAACAAACCGTTGCGGATCAAAATCAACGTTAGTCAAAGTCGAGAAAATAGCCTTGCTTGTAAATTGATTGGTTTCCTGATCGTTAACACCAACCCTACGACCTTCGACCGCCACCTGGGACAGTCCCTTGATTACATAGTTCAACAGATCCTGCAGGGCGGCAACATCCGGCTGTTTGCCGCACACACCGATTTTTGTGCACCCTTCGCCTTTAGCTGTTTGTTCACACTGGTAACAAAACATAGGAATCCTCCGATATGAATTTGATGGCTATCAATAAAAAATTCTTACCCCGTTTGTTGGCTTCGAAAATTAATCATAATCTGATGAAAATCAATCGATATTTTATGGGTTTGAACCGATTTTTAATCGGCCAATGAAATCATTTGAATCTGGTCAGATATCTAAATTTGCAAAGGGTGTACTTGACTTAGATCAATTTTAAAAACTGACACATTGTGGTATATAATAACACCGTTTCACGCATATAATGTCGAACCTGTTTCTTCCTGGTGAATCAAATCAAACATTCTTATCGGCCTGCGCAAACGGCCACCAATTCAATATAAACTCCGGTCTTGCCCCATACAGGGCTGTCTTTCGCATTGTTTTCCGAAATGAAAGGGTGAACGCAATGACCGCCAGTAGCTCCTGCAAACTAATCGATTATCATACCTACCGCAAGAACAAACGGTTGGTCGCTTATCGCAGGCGTCAATGCGCCGGACAACCCAGCCCTCGAGGAAAACGAACAAAAAATACACCCCGTCAGCTGTATAGGGCTGGCACTAACAGAGATTTCGACCGCCAGCTTCAGGCATACGAGAATAGCGCCCGATGCAAGTGTTTAAAAATATATAAAAACCTATCATTAAATAAGCTTCCGGGTGGGTTGGAGCAAATGCTGGCCCGGCGCATCCTACCCACCCTCCAGCGCATCGGATTCGACACTTTGATTTCAAAGATGCTTTTTGAAATCGCGCCATCCGCCTGGAAATTAATGGGACGAGCGGATAGGACAATCATACCCTTTCAACCACTGATTGATCGAGAAATTGAGGTGGTCCGACAAGAAATAAAGTCGAAATTCGATAACCGTGGCGGCCATTTTTCACCATTTACAGCAGAATGGTCCGGGTTTATTCCAGGGAGCATCAAACATGGCAAATTCCCGGAACAGCTCTCTAAAATGTTGGATGAAATCACCACGCCATGGATAATTTTACCGCGCGCATTTCGCTTTATGGAAAAGGAACAATGCCACTATTTACCGGTATACGCTAAAATTCTTGATGCCGAAGACCATGAATTCTGTTTGCAACTGTTTAGTCGCATTACGAATGAGTTTATCGCAAATTTTTCCTTCAAATACCCTGACCGGCGCCATTCAAGAGAGAAGTTATCGAAGCTGTTATTTTACGGGTATGCGGCACTTTTTTGGAAAACGCTGCGATGTCCGCCCGTAAATTTGGAAAACAATGCGGCCTTTAATCATTATTTCACCTGGATTAGCAGGTTTGCACGCCAAAACGATTTGCTCGGCAAAGCAGAGAATTCACTGGTCGATCAAATGATTAAGATGAAAACACATGCTTTTCCAGCCATCAACACAAAATCTTACCGAAACGGCCAGCAGCCCGATAGTTCCCGATTTTTAGTAACGCTGCGGCATGGTGCCTTGGGCACGGCGGCCACCTTAAGGCATTTTGGAATCGATCAATTTTTAAAAACCAGACGAACCGGCAACCGGTTCACGTGCCTGTCTTTTCAAAAAGAGCTGCTCTGTCTTTTATATCAGATTCGAACCCATTACCATTCGGAATCAAAACACACCCGAGAAAATATCAAACATTTCATCAATTGGATGAAAGCTGCCTGCGATAGCGCGCCGCCTGACTTTAATCGGACCCAACAGCAATTCGTGGATCGATTATTAAATCAAATACAAAAATTTGTGCACACCTAAATCTTTTGGGTCGTAGTGATGGGTTGGATTTGCTACATGAACGGAATCCGTTTGCCGGTTCGATAGGCCAGCGCAGAGCAGGTGGCAATTAGATTCCCGTCTTCAGAGCTGACGCGGATGTCATAGCTGGCTGTCTTTTTGGTCTGGCTGACCCTTTTGGCCTCTGCGCGCAGTTTTACACCCGGCTCCGGGCTGGAAACGTAGGTGACATTCACATTCAAAGCCACCGCGATGGTGCCGTCGGTTTGGCCGGCGGTTTCAAAAGCTTCGTCGATTAGCGCAAATACGGCGCCGCCATGGGCGCGTGCATAAATGTTATTCATTTTTTTCGGGTCATAATCCATTTCGACGACGGAATAACCCAATCCTAATTCCACCAGGCTGATCTGCATTGCTTTTGCAAAAGGCTCTTTTTCTACCGCGTTGAAAATTGCATTTCTTACCTTTTGGTCCATCGATGGCCTCCATCCTTAAGTTGGAATACTGAAATAGGGGAATATTTGAAAAATGGGTTATGGGATAACGGTAAAGTTAATTAAATGACAACATTCGATTCGCAGTAAAAGATATACGGTAAAATCCCCAATAGCTCGCGGTTCCACCTTTTGCTTATTCCATTGCTCTATATCAGCGGCAAACTATATTTCGGACGAATACGAGTGTGATAAATTCGTTGTCCGGATTCAGATGAACCGAGCCGGTGGATAAACGATTTCCATCGGGCGGCCCTTTTCATCTACCGGGGGGGTTGGCGGTACGGTTTTCGGCTTGCCTGCTGAAAAACGCGCAGATACAGCTAAAACGAGAGCATCCAAAATATCATCACGTGCCAGATCTTTGCGCCGAAACCGCTCAAGCGCCTGCTCGACAATGTTTTCGGTTTGTGAAAAGTTTTTTAGTAGAATCGAAAAGCGTTCCGTAAAACCCTGTTCAGTTTTTTTGGATTGAGCCATGGCGTGTTTGCCTGCCAACGCCCAGAAACACAGCTCGGGATGCGACTCTCGAACCCTTCTTTGTGCCGATTGGGTATTTTGCAACCAGGTATCGACTTCTTTAATTTTAGCAGCAATATTCCAAGTCTGAATGGAAATTTGAAATCCCAGGACCTGATTGTTGATTCGGCACGCCTGGCGGTAGCTCTTGGCCTTTAATGCCTTGCGGCAGGGAACCGCAAAAACGCTGGAACCTCTATGTCCCAACAGTTTGCGTGCTTGCAGGTCACAGATTCGCTTGTTGGAATCCGGCAGGCCAATCGGTATGTCAATCAACATCATCGACGGTGAATTGATCGCATTCCAAAGTTCGTCGATGGTTTTATAAACGTCAATTGCCCAGTTCCGGCCCGAACCGAGCGCTACCGCGAACCATCCCGCTCTGCAGCCATCCACACCAACAACATCCATGGTCTATAAATTCATTGTTTTTGATCAAGGAAGCGATACTCTTATTATCAATCGAATACTCATTAGCTGGAATAGCGTATACGTGCAAGGTCTTTTAAGACCTTCATCAAAAAATGTCCTAAAATAGATTGCCATTTTATATATGCCGTTCATCCAACACCTTCTATATCTGTCCAATCGGACCTTATTCCAAAGCTCTATTGCGTATTCAAAATCCGAAATCTGCAATCTGCAATCCAAAATAATACGCACTCCAATACTCCAGCTTGGCCTTCGTTGCCGAAGCTACTTCGGCGAAGTAGGCGACTCCATCACTCCAGTAACTGAACACCTTATTACTTTAGCACACCAAGTCGACTGCTCCCTTTTTCCTTGAATAACTGCCAGCGCCATCTTAAACTGAACATCATGCACGACGATCAATTTCGACAATTGTTGGATGCGTTTGATTATACATGGTCCGGATATCGCAAGGTAAGAAAAGGCGTTAAAAAGCGCATATCGCGACATATGCAGGAACACAATTGTCCCAGCATGCGAGCATACCTGGATTTAATCGCACAAAATGAACCCGTGCGGCGGGAATGTCAGCTGCGATTGACGGTCTCCATCAGCCGGTTTTTTCGCGACCGTCAACTCTGGGTTGGCCTGGAGACAGATATTTTGCCCGATATCATCAAATCACACCGGAGACAGGTGCGGGTATGGTCGGCCGGTTGTGCCCGTGGCGAGGAAGTTTACAGCTTAAAGATTGTTTGGGATCGTTTAAGGCAAACATATGCGCATCTGCCTGTTCTTGTGATCATCGGCACCGACAAACACCCTGACTATATAAAAGAGGCCAAGGCAGGTGTCTATGCGTTAAGCAGCTTAAAGGAAGTTCCCCCGGAAATACGAGATATTTATTTTGATATTCGTAAAAGCGGTCATCGATTTGATATCAAGGCCTCTGTTAAAGCAGACATTGATTGGAAAGTTCAAGATATTTTCGCCGATCCACCAGGGGATGGCTTTAATATCATTTTTATCAGAAACAATCTACTAACTTACTATAAAGATCACCTTAAAGAAGAGGGGTTGAGCAGAGTTGTTAAAGCCCTTTCGCCGGGAGGTTGGCTGATTATTGGCTCACATGAAAAAATGCCCCCGTCAGCTTTAAATTTACGGCGGCACCATTCCATCTCCTGGGCTTATCATTGGGAAGATTAAGATTGGATTTTATTTTTCTTTTTGTTCAGATTTTTTCTTTTTCTTGCGCGGTCTTTTAACACCATACGATTTGCTAAATATTTTCCCCCGTTTGGTTCTTTTGTCTCCTTTTCCCATAAAATTGTTTTCCTCCTGTACTAGAGAGTTTCAAATAAATGCCGGGAATAGATTGTTTTCTGAGCCTTCCATAACGCATTATCGGTTCTTTTTCAAGCAGTAGGCGCTATTGTCCAATGCTGTCATGGGCTGTTGACCGTACCCTCCATCAGAGTTTAGCTACCGGATTCAGAAAGCTGCACGGCATTAAGGCGGCACACTTGCCGCACACATAGGTTGATTTCGGCAAATCCGATAAATATTCCAATGTATCGCGATTCTCATTGAGCCGATTCCAGCAAGTGTGTCTCTCAATTCCTTCCGTTTTCAAGGCGTTCACGGGGCAGGCTTCGATACATTTACCGCATTTCTTGCCGGCTTTCAGAAGGCAGGCCTCTTGCGTATCCATGAGGGGATTATCACCCAAATCCGCTTCGGTAACCAGGCTTCCCATACGCCCCGTACAGCCGACCGGTGTAATTAGCATACAATGCGTCCCGAAGCGCCCCAGATTCGCCAGATGGGCCAGATGTTTATGCGACCAGCGAGCCATTAAAATGGATTCATCGAAATTGTGGGTGACCGGCGTCAGGCCTGATTGAAAGCTTCTATCAATCAGCAATTGTTCCAAGGCGCGGCTTAAGCGTTCGATCAAATCATTGGTGTGAACATAGGCCAAGCCCCAGTTGCGACAGGGCCGGTCGCCTTTTTTGTTTTCTTTTACCAATTCGCGTTTAAAAGGAATAAAAAAAACGATCAATGATCTGGCAGTTGGCAGCAAATCATGGGGGTGTAAATGCTCGTTGAATGCAATTTGGGGCAGAATATCAAAGCGCTCATCGATCGGTGCGCTGACGATAAGGGGTTCTTGCCAGAACCCTGCGCTGCCCAAACGATCCGGTTCGGCCGCCACAAATTCCACAGCAAACTTTCTTAATTCTTCGATTTGAATATCACTCATATATTTTACCAGCATCTTTCAATTGGGCCCGCACCCTTCCGGCGGATACGGCCATGACAATGGATAAAACCGCTCCAATTTCGGCATCACTGAGTCCCTCTTCCTTGGCCACGCCAAGGTATTCCTGCATTCAAGGATAACACCCGAAGGCCATTGCTGAGGCCATGTGAAGCATCAGGGTTGTTTTGGGGTCCAGAATGTCATTGTAGCGCGCTGAATCATAAAATGCTCTGTAGGCGGTTTTTTGTTTTTCGGGCAGCAAATCAAACTCCTTTCTCAAATCTAATTATGACAAAATCGCTAATTGGCTGGCATCAACTTATGATATTTTTATAAAGTAATCGTTTAGGTTGATATTAGTAGACTTAAACTGGTTTCAAGATCGTTACATCTTGTTCGAGGGCAAGGTGCAATTCGGCTCAAAAGTGGAGCGTGCACGATAGTACGCGAGCATTTTGAAGCGGGTTGATGCGCACCTTAATGTTCATAAAATTAGATGCGTAATCCCGATTTATCGGGGGAACACAGCCATCGGGCAAGAGGTGGCGGTATTGAAACCCGTTTTAAAATCGGATAGAAAGACAGGTTAACCCCCCATCCATTTTTTGCATTTCACTGACATCCAGCTCGATTATCGGCAGCCCCAGCGCTTCAAGCTTTGTCTTTGTATTTGGAAATCCTTTGGGGACCAGTAAATGATCATTTATCCAGAGCGTGTTGGCCGCATAGGACTCGTTCTGGTCTAAGATAACTTTTTCGTATGCCTTTAGAGCCTCATGTTCTGCAAAATCCGGAGTAACAATTACGGTATTATTACCGGCATAGTTTACACTGGATTTAAAATGTAAACCAGCGCCAACCGGGATGGTTGAATGCGTCTTGCCCTGTCCGTCAAGAATGTGGCCCATCTGCTCGGCACCCTCCTGATTGGTGCGTTCCGAGATTCCGATCAGAAAATGGTTGTCGATCATTAGGACATCACCGCCGTCAACTGTACCGGGTGCCTGAATATGTTCGAGAGGGCGGTGTTGAGTGAGAACACCGGCGATCGATATTTCTTCACCCTGGCGTGATGGCGCTCCGGGGTTTGTGATGATTGCCATCTCCGGTGTTACCACAGCGGTATCTTCCACGAAATGCGCATCTGGGTATTCCGGCAAAGGTTCGAGTTCAACAACCTTTAGCCCGATGGATCTCAAGGTTTGCGTATAGGACCTATGCTGCCTTAAAACCGACTTATAGCTGGGCAGGCCCAGTTTTGCGGACGTTATACCGCGATCAAAGGTTTGGGCAGGTATGCGGGTTATGGCATATTCAAAAGCTTTTGGCATAAAACAACATCCTTTTTTACAGACGTGTCATTACAGCCAGCCCAATAACTCAAATCCATCCCGGAAGAGGACGATCGAAAAAATAATCAAAAGGACTCCCAGGATTCGCATTACCCAGATATAGAGGCGTCCTTTTAAAAATGTGCGCGAGCGCTCAACAACCATGGCAAGAATGACTTTCGAACCGACCAACAAAAGTAAGAAGCTTCCGACAAACGACACTGTGTACAAGAAGTTTTGACTGATACTTCTATAGATGATGGGTGCGCCCACTGTCATATAGAAAACATAGGGGTGGGGATTTAAGGCATTGGTGATTACCCCTTTTTTAAACGAGCTGGCTTTGACTGAAGCCAAATTTAATTCAATGCCTTTGGTTTTCAGGCTTTCATATCCCAGATAAAGGATGAACAGGCCACCAATAATCGAGATGCAGCCTAATATGGGTCTAAATTGAGCCAGCTTGTTTAATATCAACAAAGAGACCAGAATAATGGGCACGTCCGTAATCAGGGGCGCGATTGAAACCTTCATGCCGGCTTTAATGCCATGTCGGAGTGTTTCCGATATCACCAGAACCAGCAGCGGACCGGGGGCAAAACCCGCCGCCAATCCCAGTAGGATCCCAGCACTCAGAAATTCGAGCATTTAATCTTTTCCAATTTTGGGCCATTGCCGGACGGTTTGAATGATTTCCCGCACAAAGGCGCACTCGCACTCTGCCGGACAGGGTTCCAGTTGCTTTTCATGCAGGCAGAACTCTGGGCATTTCTCCGTCCCGGTTTGTCTCTGTTTATAAATGGGCCCATTGTAAAGATCGCCAAAAAGGCCGGCAGCCAGTCCCAAAGTCGTGCCGCATGTTAAGTGATTGAATAAAAAGTAACCGAGATTTAAATTGCCAAAATTAACCTGATATCCAATCAAATCTGTTGCGGGATCTTGCAAAAAATCCCCGCGTGATTGCCATTCATGACCGCAATGTGTGCATTTTTTAAATTCATTCATGCTCATATTAATTTTCACGCAAAAAAATTGTTGCAACTGATCACCCGTGCATAGGCAGAGCTCAAAGCGGCCATAAAAGAGGCATGCACATCTTTGGCCAGCACTTTTTGAGTTCCGAAGTCCAGGTTGCGGGTTGCGCAGCCGTCATGGATGAGGGTGCATTGAAATCCCAGATCGGCAGCGGCTCTTGTGGTTGCATCAATGCACATGTGGCTCATTGCCCCACAGATGACGACCTTGTCAACTTGAGCACTCTTGAGCGCATCCATAAGGGTCGTTTCACGAAAACTGTTTGGAAAATGTTTACTTATCACCAGATCATCTGGTGCGGGTTTGATACTTTCATGAATCTCGACTCCCCGGGTATTCGGCAAAAAAAAGCTTGCCCCTTCTCGATTTGAAATGTGCTGGATGTGAAAGGTCGGCATTTGATTTTCACGAAAATAAGCCAGCAATTGGCCGGCTTTTTCAGCGGCGGCATCCATACCGACCAATTCCATGCGTCCGCCTGTGAAATAGTCATTTTGAATATCAACCAGTATCAATCCGGTCGTCATTTTTATCTCTCCCATTTTTTTTCAGTACCTGATTATATACAGTTCAAATATACAGAAGTGCCTAAAATGAGCTAACCTGCCCGCCTCGCCTTGCTCGCATGGCGGGCGTGAAATGCCTAAAGTGATCGTGTCGCTCACGTATTCCAAGCGCCACGTTTTGCTTCATCCCTTATACGGAAACCTTCGGTAACAATGGCTCAAAGTGAGAAACATAAACATTAGTTGGTGAAGTTGGAAGAATCAACTAATTTTTTTAAAAATTAAAGGATACCGAAATGAATAAAGTAATTGGATTTTTTCATAAGCATATCCTCAAGCGTCTGCAAAACCAAAATGTTTATAAGAATTTTGTTTGCTATTCGGCGGCAGTCCTGATTTCCATCAGGACAACCCGTTGTCCTCGATATTTTTCACGATACAACAACTGCCAGCCCATCCGGGCATAAAAGCTTTCCCGGTCAGGGGTGAACAGGTAAACCGTTTTTGCATTGATATTTGCGGCTAGTTTAACGATGCGTTTGACCAGTTGAGATCCGATTCCCTGTCTGCGATGCTTTGTTTCCACATATACACTTGAAAGCCAGGGGGTCAATTCCAGATGCACTTCCATATCATGTTTGACCAGACTCGCTGTTCCAACGACATGATCACCCATCTTTGCTATCAGGGTGATTGGAAGGCCACTGGTTTGGACGCAACGTTTTTTTAAGCCGGCAATTCTTTGTTCGATGGTTGTTTGCGGGTGAAAATGTCCCCATTCTTCATGAAACCAATGTGCCAGCTTTGGGATGAACTCAGGGTGATTGGCCAGATCATCGATTATAAGACTCATTTTCAAATTACCATTGTTACAGCCCGCAATCATCATTTTGCGATCTTAGGCTAAAGCCTCTTTTATAGCGGCCCGGGCCAGCAAACGGGTCGAATCCAGTACCGGGAGGGGACAATCATCCGGGTCAACTATCAGCGGAATTTCGGTGCAACCTAAAATAGCGGCATCACACCCGAGACCTTTTAATTTTTCAATGACTTCATTAAAATATAGACGCGATTTCTCGGTAAAAACCCCGTTGACTAGCTCTTTGAAAATAATTTCGTCGATGTGTTCACGATCGCTTTCGTCAGGTATTTGTCCGGCAATATTAAATTCTTTTAATGTTTCGGGATAGACCGGACCTGTCATGAGGTATTTGGTTCCCAGTATGGCCAGCTGTTTATAGTTTTCTGTGCGCGCTTTATCAGCAACCGCCTCAGCAATGTGGAGCCAGGGAAGGGGTGACTGCGCTTTAACAATTTCAAACGCTTCATGAATCGTGTTGTCCGGGCAAATTGCAAACTGGGCTCCGATCTTGGAAAGCTTTTGTGTTGAGGACAGCATGAGTGCCGCCACGCTTTCCCAGTCGCCCTTACGAATATGAACCATGTATTCTGCTAACGGATGCGTATGCATGCTGACCTCAGGGTGCATGTGTTCGCCCATTAAAGCGGGTGCTTCGCCGCAAATGGTACGATAACACAGGGCAGCCCCTTCGGCACTGCAGCCGACAATACCAATATGTTTGGGCATGGTTTGTTTCCTTTCTTCGATGCAGCGCAACTTCAATTATACGGTAAACAAAACGATTGCCATGAAGGCAAAGATCATCCCAATGCCTTCTTTCAAGGTTATGGGCTCTTTCAATATGAAATAGGCGAGTGCGATGGTGATCACCGGATTTAGGGCCGAAAGGGTGGCAATAACCGAGACCTTGCCTTTCGGCATGGCAAAAAGATAAAACAGGGCCCCCAGCATACCCAGGACCCCGGTCGCAAACGCTAAGGAGACGCCTTTGGGGTGAACTTCAGCTTTAAAACCGAGAAAAAAGAATACGATCAATGCAAAAACAGCACTGCCGACCCCCTCATAGACCGAAGCGCTCAATGGATTAATGTAGCGGGTCGTTATCTTTGGAATAAAACCCCAGATACCCCAACAGATCATCGTCATGCTTGCCGGAAGAAGCCATTCTTTCATTTTAAATCGTTTCCATTTCTTTGTCTGGATAAAATAGTGGGTTTTTAGAATATTCTGGTTCCATTTAGCAAGCTTTTTTAGGAAAATTCTTGAATAGGTCCCAGGGGCTCTTTTAGTGCCGCCGGCAGGGAAATTTGGATTAGCGGAGGAATTAAAAAATATTGACAGATGCAGAATTCTTAAACAAACTGTCACTGAATGAGGTGAAAAGAGATGACGGACTTTAGATATTCGAATGTTGAAAAAGAAATGGAAACCTATGGATTTGACGGGGTCGTCAAAAGCCATTGCCGAATGTGTCATGGCGGCTGCGGCGTTATAGTGTATACGCGCAACGGCAAAATTGCCAAGATCGCCGGTGATCCGGACTGCCCCATCAATCATGGCACCCTTTGCAGTAAGGGGCTGGCCTCTACCCAGCTGGTATATCATCCGGATCGATTGACCTATCCGGTCAGAAGCGTCGGGCCTCGGGGAAACGGCCAATGGGAGCGCATTTCATGGGATGAAGCTGTGGATTGTATTGCTGGAAAAATCCTCGCGTATAAGGCCGACTTTGGGGCGGAATCGATTGTCATGGGCTACGGAACCGGCAGAGAAAACGAGGCCGTCATATATCGATTTGCCAACCTTTTAGGAAGCCCCAACGTTCTGACCGCCGGCCACTTTTGCTACGGCCCGCGAATTGCTACGAGTATTATCACCTGCGGAACCAACCCCATTGTGGATTATGAGAACCATCCGCGATGCATAATGGTCTGGGGTAACAATCTGGTGATCAGCAACCCGGATTGTTACAAAGGAGAGCCTTTTTCGGTCAGTCTGGCAAAAGGTGCCAAACTCATCGCGGTTGATCCGCGCTTGACCCGCATTGCCGCACGCGCCGATGTGTGGCTGCAGCTCCGACCCGGAACCGATGCCGCGCTTGCTCTGGGCATGCTCAATGTGATTGTGAACGAGGAGCTCTATGACAGGGAATTTGTAAAAGATCACGTATATGGATGGGAACCTTTTGTAGAGCGCGTCAATGAATACCCGCTGGAAAAAGTGGAAAAAATCACCTGGGTTGCCAAAGAAAAAATCCGGGAAGCCGCGCGACTTTTCGCAACGACCAAACCGGCGGCCGTTCAATGGGGGGTAGCCATCGAGCAGCAGATCAATTGTGCCGACAACGACCGTTTGTTGATGGCTTTGATGGGAATTACCGGAAATATTGATGTGCCCGGGGGACAGGTGTTGTTTCAGACACCGAGAATCCGCAATGTGGGCTATTTCGGCGCACATCGAATGCTGCCCGATGTCCAACGTGAAAAACGCTTGGGCGGGGATCGGTTTCGCCTGGCCGGAAATTTTGCCATCATCAATCCGAAATGCGTCTGGGATGCCATACTGGATGAAAAACCCTATCCGGTGAAAATGCTGTTTTTTATTAGTTCCAATCCGTTGATGACACGGGCCAATGCAAAAGAGGTTTACCGGGCGCTTGAAAAAGTTGATTTCATGGTCGTTTCAGATTTTTTCATGACGCCAACAGCCGAAATGGCCGATATTGTGCTACCGGCGGCTACCTGGCTTGAGATGGATTATATCGGAGAATATTGGAAGCGGCATGGTTACATTCTCCCCCGGCGCAAAGTGGTCCAGGTGGGTGAATGTCGCTCCGATCATGAAATGCTCAATGATCTGGCCCATCGCGTGGGCCAGGGAGACCACTGGTGGGATGACTTTGAGCAAGCCCTCGACTGGATTCTGGAGCCCATGGGTATCACCTGGCAGGACTTTAAAAAGATGGATTTCCTTCGTGGCGAGGTGATCAACCAGAAGTATAAAATTAAGGGCTTCAGCACACCGAGCCGCAAATTTGAGCTGTATGCCACCCTGCTGGAACAATGGGGCTATGACCCCTTGCCGCAATACCGAGAGCCGCCGGAAAGTCCTTACAGTACCCCTGAACGCTTCAAAGAATACCCTTATATCCTGATTACAGGCAGAAGATCACCCGGTTTTTTCCATACCGAAAACAGACAAATTCCCTGGCTGCGCGAACTGCACAGGGATCCAGTTGTTGAAATCCATCCCCAGACGGCGATCAAAGAGGGCATTACAGAGGGCGAATGGGTTGTGATTGAATCTCCCCGGGGTAAGGTCAGACAGCGGGCCAAATTATTTGAAGGCATGGATCCGCGGGTTGTTTCAGCCGAACATGCCTGGTGGTTTCCTGAAAAAAAAGGACCCGGTTACGGATGGGATGAATCCAACATCAATATCTTAACTGACAATGCATATGATACGTGTGACCCTGCCATGGGGGCCACCAACGTCAGGACGCTTCTTTGCAGAATATATCCCGAACCTAAAGGAGACGACTCATGAACATCGAGGCTATAAAAATTGATCACGAAGCCTGCTGGGGATGTAAAACCTGCGAGGTGGCCTGCAAACAGGAAAACCGTGCAACTGATGGTGTTAAGCTTATCGCGGTCCTGGAAGAGGGCCCTGGGATGGTGGATGGAAAATTAAATTTTATTTTCCATGTTAATTTATGCCGGCATTGTGATGAGCCCCCCTGCGTCGACGCCTGTCCCGATTCGGCGATACGTAAACGATCCGACCGGATTGTGGTAATGGATTATGAATTGTGTACCGGTTGTCAGGCATGTATCGAGGCTTGCCCGTATGAGGCCATCGACTTTGACCCGATTAAGGGTATTGCTCAAAAGTGCAACCTTTGTCATCATAGAATTAAAAACGGGCTCATTCCTGCTTGCGCGGATAATGTCTGTCCGGCGCATTGTATCCATTTTTTATACGACAATGCCGCCTCTGCTTAATTTTATCCTTGCAACAACATAGCGAGGGCAATAAAGTTGTGAGGTTCAGGTAACCACCATCGCGGTTTGTCCAAAAGGATTTAACCCGAAAATCACCTTGAAAAGAACGCAGACCATTATGGAAGGTGCGGCTCACTGTGATTTTCGATACACATTAAAAAAAGGGAGCTGACATGTACAAATTTGCGGTTAGAGGTTTGGTTTGTATACTGCTAATTCTGGGATGCGCGTCAATGGAGACCGGTGAAAAAATGAGTCAATTTGACGAAACCTCCAGAGCTTACCTGCGGGCGATACGCTGGGGAGAATTTGAGGCTGCATTTGCCTTTAAAAAATTGTCGGCCAGGGAAGAGGAGTTGCCGGATTTTGAAAATTACCGCACCGTAAAAGTAACAAATTACAAAGTCAAACAAACGATTATTTCCGAAGACCAATCCAAGATCATCCAGATTGTCGATTTTCAATACTACCGAACGAAAGACGTGACTGTCAAAAACCTCATTGATCGCCAGAAATGGGAATATGACAAAGAACAGGAGAAGTGGTTTCTTCAGAGTGATTTGCCCGCCTTTTAACGGAAAACATACTTGTAAAAAGGATCGAATCACAGATCAAATACCTGAAGCTGTTCTCCTTGACTAGGAGTTGCATGAAAATCGTCGACACCATTATTTTTTTCGTACTGGTTGGGCTCATTGCCCAGGCCGCCATCGGTCTGAGCTATTTAATTTCATCCATCCAGGAACTAGAAAAACGCGCCTCGCTTTTTGCCGGTCTGCAGTTTGCGGGAATGGCAGGTGCTGCGCTCCTGTTTGCATACGGGTGGAAGACGGGCTTTCTTTATTCCGGCAGCGGCATTGGTATTTTGACTTGTTTAGTTGCCGGTGCTGGTCTTGGCGCCGTATTTTTCGTAAAAAAGACACCGGCTAATCCAAAGGCGCTCCAAGGAACGCGTGGGGCAATTGTCGGTGATGTTAAAAGGGTTGACGAAAGAGACGTCGTTTTTGCTCGCAACCGCACAATACAATCGGGGACGGCTCAATACAGAACCTATTACCAAATGCGGCCAGAATATGAAAAGATGGATGCCGCTCGTAGAGATAAAGGCGGACCCTTGGGGCAACCCGGTTTTATCGATCAACCCAAAGACAGACCCAATATTGCAGCAACCCTTTCCTCCCAGGGTATCGCCATGAACCTTTCGGCACCGCAAACCTATCAACCGGCAGCCCACGCGGAATTCAAAGGGCAGCAGGTTAAGCTCAGCCCACAGGAAGCCACTGACCGTGTCAAGGGATATACCCTGAATCTGGGTGCCAAGCATGTGGGCATTACCGAGTTGAATCCGTTGTGGCTGTATTCCAAACGGGGAGAGATCTTTCGTGAAAACTGGGAGGACTGGGGCAAAAAAATTGAAGTCACCCATCAATATGCGATTGTTTTTACTACCGAGATGGCTTTCGAGCTGGTAGGCACCGCACCCCACACGCCGACTGTAATTTCCAGCATGAGTAATTATGCCCAGGGCGCTGCGATTGCCACGCAGCTGGCGGCTTATATCGCCAATATGGGTTATTCGGCTATCGCCAATCACGTGCGTCACTATGACGCTGCCCTTGTCCCGCTGGCCGTTGATGCCGGCCTGGGCGAGATCGGCCGATTGGGTTATCTGATGACCAAAGATTTCGGCCCGCGAGTCCGGCTGGCTGCTGTGACCACCGACTTAGCGCTAGTTGCCGACAGCCCGGTAGATATCGGTGTCGAAGATTTTTGTATAATTTGTAAAAAATGTGCCAATTGTTGTCCCTCAAACTCCATTCCCTCAGACGATCCGACCGAAGTCAACGGGACGCTGCGCTGGAAGCTGAACGCCGAAACTTGCTTTGATTATTGGGGCAAAGTCGGGACTGACTGTAATGTCTGCATGCGGGTGTGTCCCTGGAGCCATGCCAGCACCTTTCCTCACAAAATCATCCGGGCGCTGATCAGCCGTAATCGTTTGTCACGCAGGCTCTTTAACTACATGGATGAGATTTTTTACGGGCGCAAACCCAAACCGAAGCCGGCACCGCCATGGGCCAGATTTAGCTAAAAAATCATGCCCACCAAGTTATCGAGGAAGCTTTATGAATTCTAAACAAATATATTGGAATCCGGTTTTAGAAACGCTGCCAGCTGATAAAATCAAGCAATTGCAGGTGAATAAATTTAAAAATATTTTCAAATGGACCTACGATCACTCCACCTTTCACCGGCGCCTGTATGATGATGCTGGCCTCAAACCGCGAGATATTCGGTCGTTTGAGGATATTAAACGGGTTCCGAAGGTGGAAAAATCCATGATGCGGGATATCCAAGGCAAGGAGCCTTTTCCGTACGGTGAAGCCCTGTGTGTACCACTGGATGAGGTCACCATCTTTCGTCAGACCAGCGGTACCACCGGTCGGCCGGTTTATCAGCCGGACACCTGGCAGGATTGGGAATGGTGGATGGAGTGCTGGTCTTATATCCTCTGGGCCCAGGGATACCGGCCGCAGGATCGGGTGTTTATCCCGTTCGGTTATAATATATTCGTGGCTTTCTGGGCCGGACACTATGCGGCTGAAAAAATCGGCTGTGAGGTAATTCCGGGAGGCGTGCTGGATACCAAGGCACGTATTTTAAAGATCCAGGAGCTGCAGGCGACTGCCATGATGGGCACCCCCACCTATATTCTGGGAATGGCCGAAACCGCCCGCATGAAAATGGATATCGATCCGGCAAAATTACCGGTTAATAAAATCACCTGTGCCGGCGAATGCGGCGCCAGCATCCCCAGCACCAAAAAGCGTCTCGAAAAAGCATGGGGGGCTAAAGTTTTCGATCACGCGGGTGCAACCGAAATCGGGGCCTGGTCCTTTGAGTGCGCCGATCAACCCGGCGGCATGCATGTTAACGAAGCGCTTTTCCTGGTAGAAATCGAAGATGTCGAGACCGGCGAAATTATAGAAGAAGCCGGGCGTAGAGGCAAAATGGTGATTACCGCTCTGGATCGCATGGCCCAGCCCTGCGTGCGCTTTGATTCCAAAGATGTAATTGAATGGGCGGCTGAGTCTTGTTCCTGCGGGCGAACCTCGCGGCTGATCAAAGGCGGGGTGGTCGGCCGAGCTGATGATATTACCAAAGTTAAAGGAGTGCTGCTGGCGCCTTCAGCCATTGAAGAGGTGGTACGCAGCATCAATGGCCTGGGCGATGAATATGAGGTTATCGTAGAAAAAGTAGGCGATGCAGATCGAATTAAACTGCGGGTCGAAGTCTTGCCCCAGGCCGAGGATCAATGCACGCTTATTGAAAACGAGCTGATCGATCAGCTCAGACTAAAAACAAACCTGCGCTACGACATTGAAATCTGCGGCTGCGAAACGCTGCCCAGGTATGACGTCAAAGCCAAACGCTTTAAAGACTTACGAAAGCAAAACAAAGAGGATTAGAGGATGGTAGACATCGATATCAATAAAATCAACACCAAAGTTCAATTGCTGAAGAAAACCGCCCAAGAGCTCAATCGTATGGGGGAAGAATTTCCAGCCCTGGCCCGCAACACCGCTCGTATTCTGGCCAGTGTCAAAATGCTTGAAATCAATGTGTCGGATTTGGTTGATTTGCAATAACGGTAATTTTTTTTCGGATTTTTAACATTTTTCTACAGCCTTGAATGATAAGTGTTGAGACTATAATAAAGTTGTGATACGCAGATAATATCTTGGATCAAGAAGATTGTGGAATTGAATTTCGCCTGGCACCTGTGCCGGGCCATACATAACGCATGCGCGTCTTAGTAACTCGTCTACTGCAAAGAAAAGGGGGTCCTATGACCGGTAAATTCGAATTAAAAAAAGGCAAAAGCGGCAAGTTTTCGTTTAACCTCAAGTCAGCCAACGGAAAAGTGGTGCTGACAAGCCAGACTTATAAAACCAAAGCAGCTGCAAAAAATGGAATCAAGGCCGTTTGCACCAACTGCCGCAAGAAAGCTAACTTTGAACAAAAGATAACCAAGGCCGGAAAGCCTTATTTTGTGTTGCTTGCTAAAAACAAGCAGGTTATCGGCAAGAGCCAATCGTATGCGAGCAGAGCATCGATGTTAAAGGGCATTGCCTCGGTTAAGAAAAATGCGCCCAAAGCAGCACTACAGGATTTGTCAGTCAAGAAATAACGGGGCCAAGGAAATTTAGCTAAAAGGATGTCATTCTGCAATCGGGCATACTCCTGAGTTTGAAGAGGGCAGTTGCTCGATAAACGAGGATGTTCCGTCCGAAAATGAGTGGTCATGGTTGCCGCTTGTGCGGATCTGTCTCAACAATCGATCCAGCAGGTAACTGGCCACTCATTTTTTTGGATTTAATCTGAAACCAGGAAGGCGGAAACCATTTAAGAGAGACAGACATTGGTGTTTAATAAAACGGAAATTTTTCCCAAAAGTCCTTTTCATTGTCCTGCCACTTGGGGCCGAACTTCTTTTCGAAAAAAGCGCCCATGCGATCATACCAGCGACTCCAGGGGTTTTTACCCAGTTCTTTGGCCTCCAAAACGTCGTTTAGAAACGAGGCGATGTTGACCATTTCTTCTTTAGGCAGATATGAAGCGGCGCCTTCCTTATAAGATTTTACGACATTTTCCGGGCTAAGAGCGTGGGCAGTCAACATCACAGCCGTTACCTTTCTTTGACCGGCAATTTCCAGCAACTGATAGCCTTCAACTCCCATGATATCCAGAATCGCCAGATCGAAATGCTCGGATTCCAGATAATCTTTAGCCGCTGTAAAATTGGATGCTTTAACTGTCTCGCACATGGGCAACAGGTCTTCCAGCGTATCCAGCACATCCGGTTCGTCATCCACCAAAAGGATTCGTTTACCTTCCAGCATGTCTTTTCCAGCCATATTGTAATAACTCCATTCTAAAATTTAATTAGGTTTTGCATCAAAATTAATGAGGACAATAATAATCTTAATCACAGAGTGTTTGGCAATGCTTAATTACCTATATTAAGGTCGTTTGATATTAGATCAAGAAATTTTATTCCTTTAAGGTTCTGCTCCCATAAAAAGTGAAACGGTTTTGCCGTCTTTTAAATTGACCAGCCCTTCTTCACAGATGCGCAAATATGGAATGGCAGCACCGGTAAGCGTTATCAGCGACAGGACCGGTTCAGGGAAGGGGATGCCTTGGTTTTGGGCTGCCCGGGTGACCTTTGCAAATTGGTGAATGAGATCTTCAATGTTCAGGTCGGCAATCAGGCCAAAAATGGGCAACGGGAGTTCGGCCACTGTATTCTCATCCTGGCAGAGAACAACACCGCCCTGCAGGCTGCGGATCCGGTTAACCGCTGCGGCCATGTCGCTGTCATCGCGACCGACCACGATGATATCAGTGGTATCCCAAGCGGCGCTGCAGGCGATGGCACCGGATTTGATACCGAATCCCTTGATCAGTCCCACAAACATTCGACCGGGGTTATGGGTGCGATCGATGGCGGCTATCTTGGCGATATCCGCATCGGGATCAATATGTATTTGTCCATCCCGGACGGCAATGCGTTCCGTGATTTCCGCGGTAACCAGATCCGTAACCATGTTCATCACGCGAACATTGATCTGCTTAGCATTTTCAGGTGCGCGGATAGCAAAATCAGAGGGCTTCAGATCACAGGGCAAATTAACGGAATTTAGGCTATCCGAGGCATAAGCGGGCGATCGCGGGGGCGTCAATAAATTCCCGTTGCGGGCGATGACCCTACCATTGCTGACGACCGCCTGAGCATCGATGGTGGCGATATCCGGGATGATCACAAAATCAGCAAACCTTCCCGGTGCCAGACCGCCGATCAGATGGTCCAGCGAAAAATGCTCGGCGACATTTAACGTCGCCATCTGTATCGCCTCCATGGGCTCAAATCCACAGGCGATTGCTTTTTGAACGATGGCTTCCATATAACCGTTTGTCATCAGGTCGTCTGGTGATATGCTGTCGCTGGCCAGGATCAGGCGCCGCGAATCGATGCCCCGGTCTTTGATTTTGGCGATTTCTGCCAGATCTTTGCGCACCGCCCCTTCACGAATCATAACATGCAGACCGAGCCGCAGCCGCTCGAGCACCTGTTCGGCATTGATCGGCTCGTGGCAGGAGGTAATGCCGTTGGCAATGTAGGCAGCCAGCTTCTTTTCGCTGGCTCCGGCGGTGTGTCCTTCCAAGGTTATACCGGCGCGCTGGGCCTGCTCGAATAAGGCCAGCAGCCAGTCGGGATCCTGCAAGACGGCCTGCCAGTATGATTCGCCCAACCCGATGATGTCTTCGCGCTCAAGCAGCTTTTGCAGGTCTTGGTGTAAAATGCCCTGAGCTGTTTTACTGATGGAAATCATCACTGGGGCGGTAGCCCATATTTTGATGGGCTGATTCTGAAACGATTCCAGATAATCAATAAGGCCTGAGTATCCGCCGACCGGATACACCTCCAGGGTTTCACTCACAATCGCAGTGGTGCCCCCTTTAGCCGCATATTTTAAAAATTCATCGATTCGACACAACCATGACAGATGCGTGTGACCATCGATCAGGCCGGGAATCACCGTTTGACCACTGGCATCGATGACTTCGGTTTGGGGCCCGATGGTATCACCCGAAGCTTGGCCAACGTATGCGATCCAGCGCCCTTTGGAAACGATGGCGCAATCATTTAATATTTCGCCGGTATAGACATTTGCCAGCCGAGCATTGATCACCGCCAGATCTGCTTTTTCCCTTCCCAGCGCCACCTGCATCAGGGCTTTAGATTCGTCGCTGCGCCTGTACAGCATCGATTTATCATTTGTCACGGATATCGGATTCCTCTACTTGTTTTTGCGTCTGTTTCGGTTTATCTATGCTCTTGATGTTGCAGATTCAGCTTATAAAAGTCATAACACTGAAGCAGAGGATTTGAAAAGGAAAAAAAATGAACGTCGCAAGCAGCCTGGAAAAGACGGCCTTTTACTTTCCGCAGCACACCGGCGTTATCCAGGGCGATAAGATCATCCCCTTTGCACTATTCAATCAGGACGCCAGACGGATAGCATCCGCCCTTAATCGCCGGGGAATTCGACCCGGTGATCACGTTGGATTGTGCGCTCCCAACGCCTACGAATGGTTGGCCTTTTACTTTGGTGTGCTCGCTGCCGGAGCAGTGGCCGTAACCTTTTCACATCTGTTGACCAGGGATGAGCTGGCCAAAATCCTGCAGGATAGCAAACCAAAGGCGCTGCTGACAGCCGATCACAAGCTGGCGGATTTGAATACCGTCAAAGACCGCACACATCTTGGGTTGATCGTCTGTGACAACGGCGATATTTCATTTGACCGTTTGGCGGCTGAAGGCGACTCCGATTCTGCAATTGTCGACCGGCACCGACACGACACTGCTGCTATCCTTTATACAGGGGGCACCACCGGCACACCCAAAGGTGCCATGCTCAGCCACGCAAACCTGCAAACCTCTATGTTCAATGTAGCCCATTATGAGCGTTCAACGGAAAATGACCGCGCCCTCTGCTTTTTACCCCTCAATCATGTGTTCGCCCAGGTGCACATCACCCTTGCCACGGTCTACAGCGGGGGCGGACTGATGATTCAGCCGGCTTTTGATCTTGAAAAGGCTGTGGCCGCCGTCGAACAACAGCGGATTTCCAAATTCTATGCTGTTCCAACCATCTATGTTCGATTGCTGGAGCTGCCGGATCTGGCGCAAAAATTTAAATCCGTGCGCTATTGTTTTTCGGCGGCAGCCAGTATGGCTGCTGAAGTCGTTCGGGAGTGGAAGACACGCACCGGCCTGGATATCTATGAGTCCTACGGCATGACCGAAAGCGCTGCGATGGTTACCTATAATCACGAATATCGGCATGTGGTCGGTTCGGTCGGCATGCCGATCGATCTGGTGGAAGTACAAATACGGGATTCGGAGGGTAACCGCTTAGAGACCGGCCAGGAAGGCGAAATCTGTATCTGCGGTCCCAATATTACCAAAGGCTATTTGAACCATCCTGCTGAGACCAGGGCCGCATTCTGGGGCAATTGGTTTCGATCCGGGGATGTCGGTTATTTCGATGCAGACGGATATTTGTATATCGTTGACCGTCTAAAAGATATGATTATCACCGGTGGTGAAAACGTTTACCCCCGCGAAGTGGAAGAGGTTCTTTATGGCCATCCGGATGTGCTCGAATGTGCGGTGGTTGGACTGCCGGATAAGGAATACGGAGAGCGGGTAACCGCCTTTATCATCCCTCCAAAAGATCGGCAGCCGGATCCGGCAAAACTCAAATCCTTTTTGAGAACGCAGCTGGCGGGCTTTAAGGTTCCCAAAGATTTTTTTATTGTAGATGAACTACCCAAAAGCCCGGCAGGCAAATTGCTAAAACGGGAAATCAAGAAGCGGTTTACTTAAAGCGCTTCTTGCTTCTGGCCGCTTGCTCCTGGTAGCTGGTTTTTATTTGAACAAGCAGCCAGCATCCAGCTTTTACCTGAATATTTGCACGAGATCAATTATCATGCAAATTAAGGTTTGCAGGTAACATGGCAAATGCCGGTTGGCGTTTGTATGGCGTATGGGAAGTATTTGCGCTTAAACCACAGTGCAACGTTCACCAGACTGATCAGCACCGGTACTTCCACCAGCGGGCCGATAACGGCTGCAAACGCCTGACCGGAATCAATGCCAAATACTGCTACTGCTACTGCGATTGCCAGTTCAAAATTATTGGAAGCCGCCGTAAAACTCAAGGTAGTGGCTTGCTCGTAGGTGGCGCGTACTTTCATTGATAACAGGAATGAGACAAGAAACATCAACACAAAGTAGATGCACAGCGGGATGGCAATGCGAATGACATCAAAAGGAAGCTGGACAATAAACTCACCTTTTAGTGAAAACATCACCAGGATGGTAAACAACAAGGCGCACAGTGTCATCGGGCTGATTTTTGGTATGAATTTTTGCTCATACCACTCGATGCCTTTTGTTTTCAATCCAATGATACGGGTGATAATACCACCAATAAAAGGAATACCCAGATAGATGAAAACACTTTCGGCTATCTGACCGATGGAGATATCAACCACTGCACCTTTTAGCCCCAACCACTGCGGTACCACAGTGATGAATATATAGGCGTAAACCGAGAAAAACAAAACCTGGAAAATCGAATTAAAGGCCACCAGCCCGGCGCAGTATTCCCGGTCACCTGAAGCCAGGTCATTCCATACAATCACCATGGCAATACAGCGGGCCAGACCGATCAGGATTAATCCCACCATATATTCATGCTGCCCGGATAAAAAGGTGATGGCCAGCAAAAACATTAGAATCGGACCGATGATCCAATTTTGAACCAGCGACAGCAACAGTACTTTAACATCGCGAAAAACCTGACCGAGCTGCTCGTATTTAACCTTTGCCAGCGGCGGATACATCATCAGGATGAGACCAATGGCGATCGGAATATTTGTGGTGCCGACCTGAAAGGCGTTGATGACAATACGGATCTCGGGATAAAGGTAGCCAATCCCAACACCAATAAACATGGTGACAAATATCCACAGCGTCAAAAAGCGATCCAGAAAAGAAAGCGATTTTTCAGTTGAATATGACAAGCGAATACCTATTCAGTTGTAACTCTTGTTTTAAATGTTGAAGTGCAGAAAAGAAGCTTATGATCGTTGCCTTATTTATTTACGGCCTCTTGGCGTTTGCGATAACCCCCAATCCAATTCGTGGCAAACTCGTCGCGGCCCATGGCCAGGTCAGCCGCTAAAATTGAGGTGACTACCTCATCAAAGAGCGGATTGGTAATCGGGCAGGTCAGCCCGCAGCGGATCGCCATCGCTAAAAACGCGCCATTGAGCAACTCGCGATCCGGCACACCAAATGATACGTTGCTGCAGCCCATGGTGATGTTGACCCCAAATTTTGTGACAATAATCTCGACCGCATCCAGTGCCATTTTGCCAGCCTGATCATCAGCGCCAATCGACATCGCCAGGGGATCAATGATAATGTCTTCAGCCGCAATTCCGAGCTTGGCCGCGCGATCGATGATTTTACCGGCAATTTCGATGCGCTTTTCCAGCGTCTTGGGAATACCCTCATCATCCATGGTCAAGCCGATGACAGCCGCATTGTATTGTTTGATCAAAGGCAAAACGGTCTCCAGCCTTTCCTCTTCACCGTTAACCGAGTTGACCAGGGCCTTGCCCGAATAGACCTTCAGTGCAGCTTCTAAAGCCTTCACATTAGCCGTGTCAATGCAAAGCGGCACATCGGTCAGATCAGTCAATATTTCAATCATCTGTACCAGCAATGCCGGTTCGTCTGTCTGCGGCACCCCGGCATTGACATCCAAAATAACTGCACCGGCCTCAATCTGGGCGATAGCATCGGCTTTGACCGTGTCAAAATTACCGGCCTTGAGTTCTTCCTGCAGCTTTTTGCGACCCGTCGGATTGATGCGTTCACCGATGATCACTGTCGGCAAGTCGCGGCTGATAGAAACTTGTTTTGATGCAGAACCAACGGTTGTTGTCATTACTTCAGTCATTTTTTACACCTCTTTTATTTAGTAGATGGTTTGGCTGATTGTTAGCCGGCTTATCTGGTTTCCTTGCGGCGTTTTTCCTCGTCGCGTATTTCACGCCTGAGCAGCTTGCCGACTTTGGACTTGGGGAGCATGTCTCTGAATTCAATATACTGTGGCACTTTATACGCCACCAGGCTTTCGCGGCACCATTTGATCAGCTCATAGCCGGTGATTCCTTTTATATCTTCTTTAAGCACCACATACGCTTTGATGCGTTCACCCACTTTTTCATCCGGCACCCCGACCACGCAGGCGCCGATCACGGCCGGGTGTTCCTGCAAGGTGGATTCAATTTCAGAGGCGGATACGCGATAGCCTTTGTGCTTGATGGTGTCAACGGTGCGGTCCACAAAGTACAGGTTGCCGTCTGCATCCATGGACATGACATCTGCGGTGCGGTACCATTTTTTATTATCAATTTCTATAAATGATTCAGCAGTTTCTTCTGGTTTATTCACGTAATAGGTTACCATATGATCAGAGGTGACCAGCAACTCGCCCGCATCGCCCACTTTGACGGGTTCCAGGGTTGCCGGATCAACGATCTTTATTTCTTTTGTTGCCAGAATGCGGCCAACACTTTTGGGCGGGGTGTCGATGTCAACCGGGCACATGGAAACGCCACCACAGGTTTCGGTGGCACCGTATCCCTGTCGAATTTTGCGACCGAATTTTTCTTCCCAGCGTCTGCCGATTTCCACCGGCAGCAGATCGCCGGCGCTAAACCAGTATTCAACCGAACTCAAGTCGTACTGATCGAGGCGATCATGTTCAAGAATCATGCGATACAGGGTAGGGACCCCGATCATGGTTCTGGCGTTAAAGCGCTGGATGGCATCCAGAGCCGCATCCAGGTTGATTTTCGGTTGCAGAATCAGGGTGCCGCCAACCAATAGGGTTGCCAGACCGCAGGTCTGACCCAGGATGTGAAAGAGGGGTGCATTTCCCAGAATCACATTTTTGTCCGGCGGGAAAAGGGATTCGCTGATGGTAATCTGCTCGTGGGCAGATATCAGAAACAGATTATGGCTAAAGGGCACCCCTTTGGGGAATTTGGTGGTGCCCCCGGTATATAGAATTTCGGCAATTGCGTCGCCGTCCGTTTCGTTATCTGGCTTTTGAAGCGTTGATTGGTGCTTTTGCGCCAACAACTTGCGAAATGAATAGGTGTTCTCGTCCAGCGCAATTTTCCCCCGGGGGATAATATCAAAAAGGTAGCCGAATCCCCGTTTCCACCAGGGCAGCAAATCGGCCATCTTGGTGACAATTACCTTTTTAAGCTGTGTTTGTGGCAGCACGCTGGTGACGTAACCAAAATTCGTGTCAGCGCAGACAATGGCCTCGGCCTCGCTGTCGTTGGCGATATACTGCAGATCATGGGGCGTATAGATGGGTGTAATGGGCACGCTGACACATCCCATTTTTTGAATGCCCAGCCAGGCCACCACCCACTGGATGCTGTTGGGAATATAAATGATTATTTTTTGTCTAGCCTTGAGACCGGCATGATTGAGGGCAGCAGCAAAACGACCCGCCATGTCTTTTACCTGACGGTAGGAAAAGCGCGTTCCTAAATAAACGACCGCCGTATTGTTCTTTCTTTGATCGGCAATTGCGGCAAAAGCAGCATAAATATTGTGATTTGGTTTTGGGTCCATTGGCAAGCGTCAGATTCCAAAATATGCAGATTTAATTTCAGGGTTGTCCATGAGTTCCTGGCCGGTGCCCGATAGGGTCAACATTCCGTTTTCCACGACATAGCCTCTGTCGATCATCGGTAAGACCGGCCGGGCAAATTGTTCACTGATGATTACCGTGATTCCGGTGCTTTCTTTGAGTTGCGCAACTGCATCCACAACCACCTGTTGCATCATGGGGCTGAGCCCTAAAAGGGGTTCATCCAGCAGCAACAGCTTCGGTCGCACGATCAACGCCATTCCGATGGCAAGCATTTGCTGCTCTCCGCCGCTTAAAAATCCAGCCTTGCGGGTTTTCAATTGGGTCAGGGCCGGAAACAGATTGAAAACATAATCAATGGATTCAATTACTTCCGGACGTTTTTTCAAGTAACCGGCGATCTTCAAATTTTCAAGCACACTGCTTTCAGGGAAGATGGGGTGGCGCTCACGGCAAAGCACAATTCCCATTTTGACGCGTTCATCGGGTCGGGTTTCGGTGATGTTCTGGCCGTTATAGAGAATCTTTCCGTAAACGGTAATGCGCTCGCCGCCCCGGCGCTTTTCCTTGATGCGCATATCGATGATCAGGCCCGAAAGTGAATTCATCAAAGTGGTTTTACCGGCACTGTTTGAACCGATAACACCGACGATTTCACCTTCCTTG
>JASFIV010000019.1:0-29911 GCA_050122475.1 Desulfobacterales bacterium
GACAGGTGGCGCAGGTGGGGGCTGTAAAGTCTTTGCCGATGGTCCAGGGCACGGCCTTGAAGTTCCAAGTGGCTTGCAGGCTAGAAAAGATATTGCCGTGTTTGCTGGCGGCATAAACCTTGTATGCTGGTACATCGGGCCCCACGTGGCATTCTTTGCATGTATAGGGTTTTCGCGCTACTTCAATGGAAAACGTGTGCCGAGTATGGCAGGCCGAGCAGGCGCCCATGCTGCCGTCCAAATTAATGCGCCCCACCCCCTGGTTGGGCCAGCCCTTGATAATCGGAAATTCCAGTTCGCCGGCCGCTTCGGTGTCGCGGGTTTCATGGCCGGCCAGTGCCAGTTTGGTGCCGTGACAGTAATAACAGGCTTCGGCCCGGGTAGCATCGTTGGCAGGCGTCCTCGTTATTTTCCCGTTCTTGTATTTCGTTTCCGCCAGAATCGCATGTTCATGCTTTAGGTGCAGTTCATTGTTGGCCAGATTTCCGTATGCATGGGCCATAATATTTTTGGCGTATTGTTTTCTTTCGGTTGCATGACAGGTCTGGCAGTCGTCGGGGCTGACGACCACATGAACCTCATAGCCGTTGTGCTCAAATGTATCTGCATGGGCTTTAGGTCTGAGCGTGTGGCACTCGGCACATCCCACCACAACATTTTGCAAACTTTCAGGAACTGTTGGGCTGGAAACTTTGCGAGCGACACCTTCCACTTGCATGGCTTTTTGGGGAGTGATCATGGCGTGGCGGCTTTTTTGCCAGCCATTGACAATGCCCGGATGAATCGATGCATGGCAGTCGATGCATTCGGCGCTGGCTTCGCTGAGGGGTGTATCATTCGCAAAAGCTGGATTATGAATCAGCACACACAAGCAGACCGTCAGGATGAACATGAACCATTTCATATGAAACTCCTATTGAATATATCAGAAAGGTAATTAGGAGGATAGCGGCGGCTTCCAAAGATCGCTTCGAGAGCTGTTTGCCGGTAATCAAATATTTCATTCAGCCTGGTGCGTATTACCATATTGTGCAGGATTTGTCCAAGCAATCCAAACTTGAGGGCATTAGGATTGGGATTCGCCCGACGGTAAGGCACAGCTGTCGTGCAATTTGGGTGTAAAGCGTTCCGGCCCCTGAACCAGGGCTCTGCCGCTATGTCGGGCGATGGCTTTGAGCATGCCGGCAAAAACCCATTGATGAAATGGATAAAATGCATACCAGTAAATAAACCCGCCGAGCCCTCTGGGCATAAAGCGTGAAATCAGCTGCAGCTCGGATCGCGACTCCCCTATGGCGCTAATTTGAAATTCCAGCAAGGCATCGCCGGGCGCTTTCATTTCAGAAAGCAGCACCAGCCGCCGGGCAGGCTCCACCGCCAGCACCCGCCAAAAATCAACGGCCTCGCCCACCGAGCGACCTGTCCGGTTTGAACTTCCGCGGCCAAGGCCCGGCCCACCAATCAGCCGATCGATCCATCCCCTCAGTCGCCAAAGCTTATTGCCGAAATAATAGCCGCGATGGCCGCCGATTTGGTGTACCAGATCCCAGAGTGCCCGGGCCGGAGCTTCGATTTTTGCGCGATAGCCGCATTTTAAAATAGTGCCTCCCGCCCAGTCTGCATCGCCGCAGTGCGCCCATTCAGGTTCAATCAGCTCGCCGGCATCGGCCCAGCAACTATCCACTTGCTGTTGCTTAACCCGCGCCAGCGCCAGACGAATGGCTTCACGGCAACTGAGAAGCTTCTGAGGAATGATGGCCTGAATGCGGTTTTCGGCACATACCGCCGCGCTGGTCAAACCTTCAGTCAGCGGCAGGGCAATTGATGCGGGAACCGGGCTGATCAGGTGAATCCAGTACGCACTCAGGGTTGGCGTCAAGACCGGTACCGGTATGACCCAGCGTTTGCGAAGATGGGCTTCTTCAGCATAGATATCTAATAGTTTACGGTAGGTTAAAACATCAGGGCCGCCGATATCAAACGTTTCTCCGGTGGTTTCCTCATGCGCCAGGCATTCCACCAGATAGTGGACCACATTGCGAATGGCAATCGGCTGATTGAGCGAGAACACCCAGCGCGGTGTGGTCATCACCGGCAAATGTTCGACCAGATAGCGCAAAATTTCAAACGAGGCGCTGCCGGATCCTAAGATCATCGGGGCCCGCAAATCGGTGGTGGGCACCGGTCCTGATTGGAGGATATCCGCCACCTCGATGCGGGATTGCAGGTGTTTGCTTAAAGCGCTGTCCTGCGCTTCGGCCAGACCGCCCAGGTAAATAATTCTTCCCAAACCTTCGGATGCGGCAGCGTCGACCATGTTGCGGGCAGCCGTGCGATCGGCTTCGGCAAATTTTTTCTTTTGGGCGATCATGGAGTGCACCAGATAATATGCCGCCCCGCAGCCTGCGGCTGACTTTTTCAGGGAAGCCTTATCCAGCACATCACCCTGCACCAGTTCAATCTGTTCATGATGAGCCCAGGGACGGCATGCGAGCTTATCCAGCGACCGGCCCATGGCCCTGACCCGATAGCCGGCTTCAAGCAGTGCCGGAATCAGCCGCCCCCCAACGTAACCGGTGGCCCCGGTAACAAGGATGGGTCGCGAAGTCATCTCACAGTCCTCTAATGATCATTGAGGGTAAAAGTCATCATAGTTGCAGTCACAATACAGGAGTATTGGAGTACTGGAGTAAAAATGATTGCGGATTTTAAATTGTGGATTGCGGATTTAGACATCCAGCATATTTGATATTTCAATCCGAAATCCGCAATTGCCTTTGATCTATTACTCCATTACTCCATGCTAGATTAAACATGCGTGCGGAGTTTTAGCTCCACCGGATGCGGATTCAAGTACGTTTGCATTTTTAAATATTGCTGCTCATATTTGCGCACAAAATGGTTGATCAGTGTAATCGGCACTACCAGAGGAACAAACTCCTGGCGGTACTGGTCGAACACCTCGAGCAACTCCTGCTTTTCATCTCTGGAGAGCTGTTTTTTGAAATATCCCATCAAATGCTGCAGCACATTCATATTCTTTTTGGGCGTGGTCTTGAGCGCCAGCGCCTCCATTAGCAGGGCCTCGTATTGAGCATATAACTCTTGCATCGGCATCTGTTTGCCGGCCGCCACCAATTTGCCCATCAAGCGCGAATGTTTCTGAGAGTGCGAGAGAATTAAAAGCTTGTTGCGGGTATGAAAATCCACCAGGTTGCCCATATTCTTACCATTGGCAATGGTCTGCCGCCAGCGCTGCAGGGCAAAGATGCGTTCGATAAAATTTTCTCTGATTTTGGGATCATGCAGCCGCCCATCGTCTTCGGCGGGGATCAACGGAAAATGATTCATAAATTCCCTGGCAAACATGCCCACCCCTTTTTTGACCGGCATTCCCTTTTCGGTGTAAACCTTCACCCGGATCATGCCGCTGCTGGGGGAGTCGCTTTTGAAAATAAAGCCATGTAGATCTTCTTTTTCCAGTTCTTTGACCCGCCTGCGTGCCCAGTCGAGCATTTGATCGGTTTTATCCATTTTGGTCTTAAAGGTTATCAAGCGCGGCTTTTCCGGATCACCCACCAGACGCATGGATTCGCGGGGAACGCCAAATCCGGCCTCAACCTCCGGGCATACCGGCACATAATCCACAAATTGGCCCAGTGTGCGGGTCAGGTAGCGATCCATTTTGTGACCGCTGTTCCAGCGCACCGCATTGCCCAGCAGGCAGGAGCTGATACCCAAACGAACACGCTCAGTCATTATGGCCTCCGATTTAATTATATATTCTGGAATATAAGGATTTTGATCATTTCAATTTTCTTAGCACTGTATATGTGATACCCATTAAGATCAAGATCAAAACCGCTTTAACAAAAGGACGCGTCCATGCTTGCAGAGATGAAAGCGCTTGCCAAACAGAAAAACATCTGTGTTTTAGCCACCGTTGCCGGCCAAAAACCGTATTGCTCGTTGATGGCCTATGTCACCGATGAAAATTGCGAAGAAATTTATATGGTTACTCACAGAAACAGCACCAAATATAAAAACATGATGCAAAATCCGGCGGTCAGCCTGTTGATCGATACCCGCGAAAGTTCTCCCCGCTCACAGGCCAAGGCGCTGACGGTGGAGGGCGTCTTCTGTAAAATTGAAAATGCGCAGAAATACAAACAGATAGCCGCGAAACTGCTAAGAACACACCCTCATTTGAATAGCTTCATGCAGCATCCCGAGGCTGATATTTTTTGTGTCAAAATCAGCTCTTTTCTGTTGCTTGATGGGGTACAGAATGCCCATTTTGAAACCATCTGAAATGACCTTACAGCTCTGAAGAGCCAATGGTCACAATTCCCAGATACCCATCAACGGTCACCTCATCGCCGTTTTGGATCAGTCGCGTGGCATCCGGAATGCCCGTTACGCATGGCAATCCGTATTCTCTGGCAATGATGGCGCCATGAATCAGCATGCCGCCCCGGCGCTCAACGACGCCGGCCGCCAGAGGCACCACAAAGGTCATGTTCGGATCCACAGCATCACAGATTAATATTTCACCATATTTGAATTCGGCTAAATCGGCGGTTTGCTGTATTACCCGGGCAGGGCCTTTTGCCAGGCCCGGGCCGGCGGGCTGACCGATGAGTTGCCGGGCCTTAATCGTAAGGCCGTCTTGGGATTTTTGCTTGTAGGGCGGCTGAAACTGCGGTCGATGGCCTAAGCTTTCAACCACTTTGAGCAGTTCGGCAGCAATTTTTTTATTCGATCCTCCCTGAAAGTGAGCATCGATCCGCTGTCTGGCTTCGCGCACTGCCGCCAGCAGCTGCGCCTCTATTCTGCCCAGATAGATATTATCATCATCGCGCAGTTGATAGCTGCTGCGGGCGAGATCCAGGAGCTCGATGGCCGTTTGCTTTTGTTGGCCTTCAAAAGAATTCAAAAATTTTTCCTGCAGCGCATTCTTATCTTTTAACGGTTGTCGATCTGCTTCGGCAGGCAGGTGAGCGGCCATTTCGAGCAATATCTTGTAAAGCGCATCCGGCGTCTGTTCACACTGGGTGCCACCGGTGACCGCACAGGTCAGGTCACCAAATTTTTCAACGAATCGATCCACCGCTGCCAAAAACTGCGGATCGAGGCCCTCGGTCTGACCGGTTGTTAAGGCTTTTTCCAGAGAGGGCGTGTTGCGTATCCAATCTGCCAGATCCGCCAGCATTTGGTTTCTTTGCAAACTTGCCATCTCGGTGCGGGTCAGCAAATCAATAAATTCATAGGGATCTTGCGGTTGCATGGCATCATTGTAAACCTGTCCGAAAAGGCGAACACCATGAGCGTAAGGAATAAATTCTTCCCAGTAAATGTTGGTCCATTTTTGGTTGATTTCCCAGCGGCGATTAATTTCGGCAGCCAGGTTTTGATCGGATAGCGCCGTCAGTTCCTGACGGGCCAATTCGTCGGCTGCGCCAATCATGGCCGGTATCAATTCATCCTCAATCTTTTGCCGCAGGTGTTTTAAATTTTCAAAACTGCGGTGCAGGCTCAGGTACCAACTGCGGCTGTCATCATTTTGTTGAGGCGACAGTGTGGTGATCGGGCGGGATTGAAGCACAATCAGGTCCTTCTGACGAAAGGTCCATTCCAGATCTTGCGGGGATTTAAAATAATTTTCGGCTTCCAGTGCCAGCTGAAAAACATGACGGGCCTCTTTGGTATTTAACGGCGGCACATTGGCTAATTTCTCCGGCAGAGCAGCGAGCCGAACACCGGACTCAGCGGTTATCATCCGATGCTTGCGCTCAGCCGGGGTATGGGTAATGATCGTTTTCTTTTGACGGTCAAGGATCCAGCAGTCGGGTTCGACCGAACCGTCCACAAGGCCCTGGTTTAATCCGTACACGGATTCGATGACGCCCTGAGAACTGTCATTGGGGTTTTTAGTAAAGGCAACGCCCGATTTATCGCCAACGATAATTTCTTGAATAACCACAGCCATGGCGCTTTTTTGGACATCCAATCCGATTTCCTGGCGATACAGCAGTGCTGCATCGGACCATAACGACGCCCATACTTTGGCAATGTGTTCCAGGATTGCATCAGTGCCCTGAATATTGACATAGGATTCATGCAGGCCGGCGAATGAGGATGCAGCATCATCTTCTTCAGGCGCAGACGATCGGACCACAACCGCTTTGCCTTCAAAAGCGGCGTGAATCGCCTCTTTTAATGAACTGGCTATGTCGCTTGGAATCGGTTTGCGCAGAAACATATTCCGAATGCGGGTAGCGCAATCCCATATCTCTTCCCAGCGCATGTCCTTGAATGCTTTGCGGTTGAGCTCGAGCAGAATGCGTTCGCGCAATCCGGTTCGGGCAACATACGCTTGATAAGTTTCACTCGTCACACAGAGGGTTTTGGGGACAGCAAACCCGCCTCTGGCCAGCAGCGCCAGCGCATAACCTTTTCCGCCGACCCGCTGCCCGTCGTGTTCACGAATATTTTCGGGCGGTATGATCCAGTTCATCGATCAATATGAAACTCCATCACGTTTTGAAAATTCTGCACCATATAGAAAGAGCGGGCAGTCACCCTGATCAAAGCACAGGATGGTGACCTGACAAAATCCTCCAGATACGGGTGCTTGGACAAGTAAAGTTCCAAGATGGACTGCCGTTCAGAGTCTTTAATTTCCTCTGCGTTTCCGGTTACGGTGATGGAAATCGCATCATGAAAGTCGGACTCCTGGTTGACACTGCTGTTAATTAGGACCGCCACGCGCGAATCGGATGTCAGGTTCGAAAATTTACGGGTGGTCCTGGCCGTCACAAAAAAAATATGCCGCAGATCGTCGGTGGCTACAAATGCCACTAAACTGGCATAGGGCTGCCCGCCGGTCTGGGTTGCAACCACCGCTAATTTTTGCGACTCAAAAAGCTTGCGTACCCGGTTCTGGATCTCTGCTGAAGTTTCCATGGACAGCCTCTGTGATATTGAGTCAAAAAAGATCAACGGAAATTACTTACCGGCCCCGACAAGCGGTAACTCTTTATCCAGCTTAAAAAACACCAAAAACTTCGCTTCTTCGCTGTCGTTTGGATACTGCCGGCGACGCAGGGAATATAAAAGTTCTGTGTCTTTTTCTTCATTGACTTTGGTCATGAACAGCCGTTTGCCCTTATAACCCGGGCCGTCTTCCATAAACAGAAAAGTGGCGTGGGGATTGGACTGAAGATTATGGTGGGAAAGACGGTCGCGCATAATAACCGCCAGTGTGCCGTCTTCCATAAAGTGAGGTCTGGCATAAATCGCTGCGTCAACCTTGCCGTCGGCATCAGCGGTGGCCAGCACGCCCACCCCTTTGGCATTTTCAAAATAGTCCTTGAGTTCCATTATGGCCTCCTCTGGCAAATGATCACTGCCTTAAAGTAGATTGTTTAACTTAAGGGTTACTAAAAATGTCTTTCATATGCATTGAATATATGAAACTATAATACATTCCTGAGAAAAAAAAAGGCACAAAGATGGGACCAAAATGAAGATCGTGCAGAATCTCTGGCAGGTAGGGGGCAGTGGGATTACCGCGGCAGAGGATGCAGCGGTTTACCTGATCCGATTTGACCACCAGGCGACTTTGATCGACGCCGGTTGTGGCCATGCGCACAAAGACCTGGTTGCCAATATTGGCGCCATTTTACCTGACAACATCCCGATTCCGTACCTGTTTCTCACCCATTGCCATTTTGATCACGTCGGCGGAGCGGCTGTGCTCAGAGATCGTTTTGGTTGTAAAATCGTGGCCCACAGGCTGGATGCCGAATACCTTGAGGCTGCAGATAACACCGTTACAGCGGCATCCTGGTATGGCGCACGAATGGAGCCCTTGACCATAGATCATAAGATCGAGGGTCGTAAAGAAATTTTCAAAGTGGGCAATGGAGAAGTTTTGGCCTACCATTGTCCGGGCCATTCACCCGGGTCAGTCGTATATCTGGCCAGACTTGACAATAAAAAAGTCCTGTTCGGGCAGGATGTGCACGGCCCGCTGGATCCATCGCTTTTGTCAGACCGTGAGGATTATATCGACAGTTTAAAATTTATGATCGGACTTAATGCGGATATCCTGTGCGAGGGGCACTTTGGTGTTTTGAAGGGAAAGGAGCGGATCGAAGCATTTATCCGATCTTACATGATACGCTGAGCCAAAATGCTTGGCACCGGTGGACGAGTAAACTATTAAGGCCGATTTGTTAAATACACCCCTGCAGTTACCAGTAACGCTCCGACAAGCAAAGAAAATGTTAGCGGTTCGTCCAGAAATAAAAAAGCCATCAAAATGGCACTGATGGGAACAAAATTGATGAACAGGCTGGCCTTGGTGGGCCCGATCTTTTTAATGCCCTCATAGAACCACACAAATCCGAGCACTGTACCGAAAAAACCCAAATAAAAAATATTCCACCAGTCAGTGATCGAATAATGGATGCAATTGGTGAGACCCTCGCTGTATGCGGGCATAAAAAGCAAAAGAGTGCCGGTTAACGAACTGTAGGTGACAGAAGCCAAAGGCGAAAGGCCCGACATAACGGCTTTGCCGAGTAAAGAAAACGTCACCCAGCTGGCAACGCACAAGAAAATATAAAATTCGCCCCATCCCAAATTTCCCTGTAAAATAACCCCAAGATCACCTTTTGATATGGCCAAAATGGCACCGGTTACAGATATGATAATGCCCGTGATTTTAATGGCATTTAGTTTTTCTTTAAAAATAGCGGCTGATAAAAGGGCTATAAAGATTGGATTATTGGCGATAATGATCGCAGCCCGACCAGCCTCGATGAGTTTTAGCCCTTTAAAAAAGAACACGTTGTAGAAAAAAACACCCGTCAATCCAAGCAGAAAGACGGGCAGGACTTGTCCCATTTTTAATAAAGCCAGTTTGCCTTCCACTCGCCAGGTGATGAAAACCAAAAATAAGGATGCCACAGTGAATCTAAAAAATGCCGCCGAAAAAGGCCCCACTTGCTGGGCCAGGCTGCGCCCGGCAACAAATGTCCCCCCCCAGAAAATTGCAGTTAGCAGCAATTTAAGATAAATGACCATACAGTCTATAATCCTGTCGCAGAGGGCTCACCCCTCTGGGATGGCCTTGCTGTACAGAAAATCCATGGAATAATTAAAGGGTGGAAAAATGGAAAATTGAAATGGTCCCGAAACTGAAGGATTCACAGCATCCCCGCGGGATCTAACCTTACCTAAATTGAGCGTTTTAAATTAAGAATATGACAAGGGGTAAAATACCTAATAAATAAGAAATTCCCCTGTATTTGTGCTTAAAACGCACCATTTAGCCTTCATTGTTTTTGTTTAAGAGCAACTGGTCGATTATTTGAGAAAGGATGTCATCCGCTTTGGATTGCGGAATGCGCGCTGAGCCGGCTCCAGGATGCCCCCCGCCGCCGAATTGTGCCAGCATCAAACCCACATTGACATTGCAGCCGGGGTTAAAAATACTGTGACCCAAATTAATAACCACCATGTCTTTATTTTGATCCTCGTAGCGAACTCTTAGGTTCACTGAGCATTCGGGATACAGGGAATAAACGAGAAATCGATTTCCAAATGGAGGGCTGTTTAGCGGTCGAAAGTCTGTGATGGCAACATGCTGGTTTATGACAGTGTGCTGTTTTAAAATATCTACATAGTGGTCATTTTGAATTACCACATCCTGACAATGCTGCTTGACCTCAGCATTCTCTAATACCTGCTGAATACCTTGCTCTCTGAAAAGTTCAATAAGCAAATTCCAGTATGGCTCGTTGGGTTGCGCTTCGTTTGATACTGTCAGGGACAGTAGCACATACGGATATTTTTCAGGGTGCAGAACTTCGTCTAAAGTCAAATTGGCCGAATCAATCTTATCTGCTGCCTGCACCAGTTTGCTGTAATCCCTCCGGAAGCGGTCTTTGAAATATTTATAAATGATCCCTGCCGCCGAAGGTGCAGTCTCAAAAGCGCCCTTAAAAGGCTTGTCGATCTGATTGGTAAAATGGTGATCAAACCAGAGCGCGCAGCGTTCATCATAAGGCAAATTGGCGATGATGTCCTGGTTCAGAATATCGATTCGGCCCTTTTGTACGTCGCTGGGCTCTACCCATAAGGTCGGCTCGGTTATATCGAGTGCTTCAAAAAGCAGGACCGCACAGACGATCCCATCAAAATCCGGTCGTGTCACAATGCGCATTCGATACCCCCACAGCAAAATCGACAAGTGTTGGGAACGGTCGGGAAAATTTTATTGATGTTTTAAGAAGCATAAATTAAAACTATAGCCACAATCTTTTCAAAATACAAGGAGGATCAGCGTCATGGCACTTTATCTTGTACAACACGGGAAGAGCCTGCCAAAGGACCAGGACCCCGATCAAGGCCTGTCTGAGGAGGGAAAAGCTGAAACAGAATTAATCGCTGAGACAGCCAGGGAAAAGGGCATTACCGTATCCCAAATCAAACACAGTGTAAAGACACGCGCCCGGCAGACAGCAGAGATATTGGCCCGGGCCTTAAATCCAAACCAGGGCGTCCAGGAAATTATCGGTATAAAGCCGATGGACGATGTCGCAGAGGTAGCGGCCGGCTTGGACCCGGCGGAAAATACCATGCTGGTCGGCCATCTACCGTTTATGGAACGCATGACCGCGTTTTTGATAACCGGATCGATTGACAAACCGATTTTAAAATTTCAAAACAGCGGAATCGTGTGTTTGGACAAAGACTCCGACACCCAATCCTGGGTGATCATGTGGGTCCTTCTGCCCACCTTTGCATAGATCAGGAGAAAAATATGAATTTTGAATGTATCCTATATGAAAAAAACCAGGGTGTCGCCACGATTAAGTTGAACCGTCCCGAAGTTTTAAATGCCATGAATAAGCAACTGTGGCTTGATTTGCAAGCTGCGCTGGAAGATGCCCGGGAAGACCCACAGGTAAAAGCATTGATCATCACCGGTGAGGGCCGTGCCTTTTCAACCGGGGCTGATCTGAAAGAATCAAAAACCAGAAGTGTGGAAGAATATCGCGATTATCTGGTCGAGCTTCAGGAGGCCTCCCGCAAAATTATTCGCTTTGAAAAACCGACCATCGCTGCCATTAACGGGTATGCTTTAGGGTCCGGCTATGAGCTGGCGCTGGCCTGTGATATCCGGATTGCAGCTGAAGAGGCCCAGATCGGGTCACCCGAAGCCATGGTGGCGTCATCAGTAACCGGCGGTGCATTTCGCCTGATACAGAACTTGATCGGCCCTGGAAAAGCCAAGGAGCTACTCTTTACCGGTCAATACATCGACGGCAAGGAAGCCGAGCGTATCGGTTTGGTGAACAGGTCTGTACCCCTCAAAGAATTGGAATGCGCAGCCCGGGAAATGGCTGAAAAAATCGTCGCCAATTCGGCCATCTCAATCAAGATGATTAAAAAAGGCTTGCAGATGGCCCAGAGCGGGATCAGCCTCGATGCCCTGATGGATTTTGAAATCGAAGCCTGCCTAACCTGTGTCTCCACCAAAGAGCGTCAGGAAGCGCTTAAGGCGTTTGCGGAGCGCAAAAAGAAATAAATTTAGATATTGGGTATTCGGTATTGGGTATTAGTTTGATCGACCTTGAAATATCGACTCATCTTATCGAATACCCAATATCCAATGCCTAATACCTGTCCGATAAGGAGTTAGAATGTCCCTAGACCGCATATTTAATGCCGAATCGGTGGCCATCATCGGCGCCTCCAGAAATGAGACCAAACGTGGCTACCAGGCCATACGCACCCTCTTGGACGAAAAATACGAGGGCAAAATCTATCCGGTTAATCCCAGGGAAAAAAGCATCCTGGGGTTTAAATGCTACAAGAGCGTAACGGATATTGACGAACCGATCGATGTTGCTTTGGTGGCAACACCAGCCAAAACGCTGCCGTCCGTGCTGGCGGATTGTGGTAAAAAGGGGGTAAAAGGTGCCGTAGTGTTGGCCGGTGGTTTCGGAGAAATCGGATCGGACGGTCGCAAACTGGAAGACGAAATGGTGGCGGCGGCTAAAAAGTACAATATCCGCCTGATCGGCCCCAACACATCCGGCATGCTCAACCTCAAAGATAACTTAAACCTGGTGGGTTTAAAAGATGCCCCCCGGGGAGATATCGCTTTGCTGACCCAAAGCGGCAACATGGCGCTGACATTGATTACCGAAGCCAAAATTAAAAGCCGCAAAGGATTTTCTTACTACGTGGGAGTTGGCAACGAAGCCGACATCAAGTTTCATGAATATCTGGAATTTTTTCGACAAGATCCGGATACGCGGGCCATTTTGATGTATGTGGAGGGCATGCGCAACGGTCGTGATTTTTTGCAGCAGGCCCAAAAAACAACCCTGGAAAAACCGATCATTTTGCTCAAAAGCGGACGCTCGGCCACCGGCAAGCGCTCGGCCGGGTCCCACACCGGCGCCCTCGCCGGCATATCCGAGGTTGCAAAAGGGGCTTTCCAGCGCGCCGGTATCGTCGTGATCGAAAACTCTGATGAGCTTTTTCCGGCAGCCGAGACGCTCTCCAGCCTGCCGCCCATCAAAAACAACAAAGTCGCCATTCTGGCAGACGGCGGCGGCCATGCAACCATCGCGGCCGATATTTTAACGGACCTGGGCATAGAGCTGCCCGAGTTGAGTGCCAAAACCCAGGCCCGGCTCAAGGAGATCCTGCCGGCGGCGGCTTCGGTACCCAACCCCGTTGATGTAGCCGGCGGCACCGATGCGGATCCGTCTGTTTTCGCCGATTGTGCCGAGATCATCCTCAAAGATTCAAATGTCGGCGGTCTTTTGATTGTCGGGCTTTTTGGCGGTTACGGTATTCGCTTTGCCGAGAGCCTGGCCTTGATGGAAGAAGACGGCGCCCATCGAATGGGCAAACTCGTAAAAAGACGCAATAAACCCATTGTGCTTCACAGCCTGTATAATCATGAAAAACCGCATGCGCTGGATCTTTTGCGATATTACAGTATCCCGGTTTATGATTCGTTGGATGTGTCGGCCAAATGTGTGGCCGTTTTAGCCGAGTACGGCAGTTATCTGGCCAGTTACCATTCCAAGACAACATTCAAATTGAATTGGAATGCCAAGGCCAAGCCCAAAGGCAATAAAATCATTCAAACGGCCCTGGACGAGGACCGCCACGCGTTGCTCGAACATGAAGGTAAAAAATTATTCGAAATTCACGGGGCCCCCGTACCGCAGGATTGCCTGGTGCAAAGCGCCGATGAAGCCGTTCAATGCGCTCTCGATCTGGGCACGGATGTGGCCCTTAAAATTGTCTCGCCGGACATTTTACATAAGAGCGATGCCGGCGGCGTGCGCCTGAAGCTCAGCACCGAAAAAGACATCCGGGTTGCCTATCGCGACATCATCAAAAACAGCCAAAAATATGACCCCAAAGCCGATATCCGCGGCGTTTTGGTCTCTCCGATGGCCGCTGAAGGCGTGGAGGTGATCATCGGGACCAAAATCGATGATCAGTTCGGCCCGGTGATCATGTATGGCCTGGGCGGGATTATGGTCGAAATCTTAAAGGATGTAGCCTTCCGCGTGCTGCCGATCTCACCGACAAGTGCCCGCAAAATGATCGCCGAAACCAAATCGTATCCCATTCTGGACGGCGCCCGCGGCACACCACCGCTGGACAAAAAGGCCCTGCAGCGCTTGTTGATCCTGTGTTCGGATATCGTCGAAGCCTATCCCCAAATTCAGGAGATGGATCTGAATCCGGTCATTGTCCATCAAGAAGGCGTCAGCGTTGTGGATGCACGCATCATTCTAGTATCCGGCGATTAGTTATTCGTTATTGGTTAATGGTTACTGGAGAATTGACTTGAAAGCATTTTATTTGGGTAATAGTCTAATGCTTTTATCCAACACTCCAACACTTCACAATTCCACTACCTCAATAAAACAAGCATAGGAGAGCAATTCCATGAAGAAAAAAATTGCGACCTCGAACGCACCGCAGGCCATTGGCCCCTATTCACAGGCCATTCAAACCGGCGAATTTTTATTTATCTCCGGTCAGATTGCCATTGATCCGGCAACAGGAGATATTGTTGCCGGCGACATTGAGGCCCAAACCAACCAGGTACTAAAAAACATAACGGCCATTATTGAAGCCGCCGGAATGTCACTGCAGGATGTGGTCAAGTGCAGCTGTTTTTTGAAGGACATGAACGATTTTGCAAAATTTAATGCTGTCTTCGAAACCTATCTTGGTGAGATTCTGCCGGCGCGTGAAACCGTCGAGGTGGCCAGGCTTCCAAAAGATGTGCAGGTGGAAGTGTCTGCAATTTGTTGCAAATAGCATAGGCGCTTAAGTTAGGTTGCACGATAGTCTCTCTGCATTATGTTGTTTTTACCTTTTTAGACAACCAGATATTGCCGCAGCCCATCATGCATGCGGTCGTTTGCGAGTTCACCGGAATGAAAAACAGCGGTAAAAAAATGAAATTACTGGTCACCGGTGCCAGCGGCTTCATCGGTCAGGAGGTAGCCAACCAGCTGGCGTTTGGTGGCTACCGCCCCAAGCTCATGATCCGCAAGGCCGGTGATGATTGTGACATCTGCCACCTGCCGGCCGATTTCGTCATAGCCGATTTAAGGAACCGCGATAGCCTCAAACAGGCGGTCAAGGGGATTGACGGGATCATTCATCTCGCGGCCCGCGCCACATTCGAATCCTATGAGACGTTGAAACCTTCCATTCTGGATGGTTCGCTGGCCTTGATGGAGGCCGGGATTGCCGCCGGTGTGCGCCGGTTTGTCTATAGCTCAAGCCTACTGGTCTATAATGGAAGTACGCCCCGCGTGGATGCCGATACCCCGCCCAATCCGATTCTCGATTACGGCCGTATCAAAGTCGATACAGAAAAGCGGTTATCCGCAATGGCGGCATCCGCCGGGATGTCTTTTGCTGCGCTGCGTTTACCGCATGTCTACGGCCCGAAGGATCTGTATTTCAGTCAGCTAAGAGAAGGCCGCCTGATCCTGCCGGGCCTTGGAAAAAATATTTACACGCACCTGCATGTCGCCGATGCGGCTGCAGCCATCATCGCCTGTGCCGAGCAGGGTTTCTCAGGCATATTACCCTTCGGTGATCGCCTGCCGTCTACCTGGGCTGAATTTCTTAGCGTCGTCCGGCCATACTTTCCCAAAGCACGCGTGCTTTTAATCCCCCAATGGCTGGCCCTGCTGGCCACAGCTTTGCTGACCCCATTCCGGCGAATTCGCCCCAACCCGGGTCTGGAGACCCCGGGCGCCGTGCGCACCTATAACTTCAATATTGCTGTTGATCCGAATCTGTTGTGGAAAGACCTCGGACTGGAACCAGCTTATCCGACAATACACGAGGGGATTCCGGCTGTGGCCACGGAAAACGGTAATTTGGGGAAGCTGGTAAGCCATTAAAAAGGTAGACAATTTTTAATAGATTAACAAACGATACTTACTAAAATCATCGATTGTTCAATCATAGCCGACATCCACAATTTTGCTAATTTTCACATTGCGTTTCGTAGTCTAAATTTTACGGTTGTCGTTCTTTCGACCACAACCTCTTTTATGTTTTGGTTCTCTCGTCCTTGACACACAAGCAAAGTTGTGCGACACACATCTTGCTGAAATGCAACTTCCTATCTGAGATAAGGCCATTTCTTTTGACTAATGATGACCCTGGACCAGAGGTCTTTCGCCTCTATCTGATCAAGCCTTCCCACTACGATGATGACGGATACGTGATCCAGTGGTTTCGCTCGGACATTCCGTCAAATACATTGGCAGTCCTAAACGGCCTCGCCCTCGACTGCCGAAAACGTCGGGTGCTTGGCAACCAAGTAGATATCGTCATCTCGGCTCTCGACGAAGCCAACTGCCGAATCAAGCCACAGAGGATCATCCGGGAGATCTGCTCTACAGGTGGCAAAGGACTGGTTGCGCTGGTCGGCGTGCAATCCAACCAGTTTCCGCGGGCTGTCGACCTTGCTCGACCCCTTCGAGCGGCGGGGGTGGCCGTGTGCATTGGCGGCTTCCACGTGAGCGGCAGCCTCGCCATGTTGCCCAGCATGCCCCCTGAGATCACGGAGGCCTTGGAGTTGGGGATCTCGATCTTTGCCGGCGAGGCGGAGGAACATTTCGAACGCGTGATCCGGGATGCCCATCGAGGGATGCTGGCGCCCGTATACAATGTTCTGTCCTCTCTCCCTGACCTGGCGGGAGCCGTCAGTCCCGTCGTTACCAAAACCTCTACTCGCAGCAGTATGACCGCGCGGGCTAGTTTCGACGCTGGGCGCGGTTGTCCGTTCCAGTGCAGCTTCTGCACGATCATCAACGTCCACGGTCGAAAATCCAGGTTTCGTACCGCAGATGATGTTGAGAGCATCATTCGTCTCCACTACGCCAGAGGGATGAAGAAGTTTTTCATCACGGACGACAACTTCACCCGTAACCAGAACTGGGAGGCGATCTTCGACCGGATCATACACCTACGGCAACGCGAGGGATTGAAACTGAGATTCATCATCCAAGTTGACACTCTCTGCCACAAGATCCCGAACTTCGTCACTAAGGCGGGCGAGGCGGGGGTCAACCGAGTGTTCATCGGTCTGGAGACCCTCAATTCTGCGAACCTGGCGTCCGCCAAGAAGGGGCAGAACACGATCTCCGAGTACCGTGCCATGCTACAAGCTTGGAAGACGGTCGGTGCCATTACCTCTTGCGGATACATCATCGGGTTTCCCAATGACACAAAGGAGAGCGTGCTCAGGGAAATCGAGACGATGAAACGTGAGCTTCCGATTGACCTCGTCGAGTTTTTCTGTCTGATGCCACTGCCCGGCTCCGAGGATCACCGGGACCTGCTGACCAGCGACGTGTGGATGGATCCGGACTTGAACCGGTACGACAGCGAACACGTGACGACGGCTCACCCCTTGATGTCAGGGGAAGAGTGGAGGGAGACCTACCTGCGTGCCTGGGAGACCTTCTACACCATCGAGCACGTTGAGACGCTCATGCGCCGGGCGGCCGCATGCGGTATCAAGACGCATAAGATCATGAAATTGGCCTTTATCTCCCACGCCACGCAGTCGATCGAGGGTGTGCACCCGTTGAATGGGGGGCTGCTTCGCCGGAAGCACCGGCGCGACCGACGACCCGGCAGGCCGATCGAGAATCCCCTCCTGTTCTATCCACGATACGTCTGGGAGTGCCTCTCCAAGACTGCCCGCCTCTTGAGCTTGTATCGTTCCTACAAGCGACTGGGCAGCAGAGTCGAGAACGACCCTGCGTAGTCCGTTTATGTCGGACCACTTTAACATATTGATTTTAAATTATACTTCGCATAATGATAATTGAAAGATAGTCTTAAAAAGGTTGTTGGAATTTGAAGATCCATTACAGCTTCAGGTGAGTCATAAAAAATGCATTCTGAAATAATGTGATTGCCCACCTGTTAAACGGCATCTTTTCCAAGTAAAACTGGCTATCTCAAATCATTCTTCAGTAAAGAGAGGCTCAATTTGTCAACACGTACGCAGATCCTGATTTACCTTTCCATATTAGCCATCCTCGATGCGGTCATCCCCATCCCGATTACAGCAATGTTCTTGATTATGGTCTTGTTCCAGAAACCAAAGTGGTTCAAAGATTGGGTGGAAGAGATCTACCGTCTATGATGCTCACTATCATTTCACGACGAAGGCTTAAGCGGACAACCCAGTATTTTTTTGATTATCCACTGATAAATCTGTAAAAAAATAGGCTATCCAAATTTATTGCAGTGATAGCCGAAGTCCAAAATTTGGCCGAAGTGTGGGGTACGCAGTCTAATATATTATCCTGGAGAAACAATTGGCAAACTGTCAATAATTTATTTTTCAGTAATATTTCTACTGCTGTTTTGAATTAGCTTTTCAACATGGTTGGGATGTTTTCTAATTTCTATTTCAGCCCAATCACTCTCTACAATTTGAGCTATGCTTTCAGCAATAGCCAAAATCAAATTTTTTACCTCCTTATGAAAGGGCTTCGTCTCAAGTTCATGTTTTTTTGTCAGATAACAGACTTCCAGTGTGCCAATCCGCTCATTATTAATCTTGATTTCTTGCGACAGTTTCCACTTGGTGTTTTTAAAATTATTGGTTGTAAACTCATATCTATCAATCACAATCCGAGCGCATGTAATTTCAGGGTATTCAGTTGCTGGAGGAATGAAATCGACAACTTCTTGGAGGACATCATCCAAGGAAAAGCTGGTGCTAGCCCTGAGGCTTGAAATGTCATAGAGACATTTTAACTCTTTTGCTCTCTCTCTGAGTCTAAGAGTTACTTGCTCCAGTTTCTCATCAGTTCGTGCATGGCTTTTTATTTCCTTTTTTAATTCCTCATTTATTTTCATTAAGCTTAGGGTGCGCCTTAAATGGCTGTATTCCAGCAATTTGAGCTGCTCATTAAACTCCTTTTCCTTGCGCATATACTCAAGAACTTCTTTTTCTAATTGTTTGATACGTTGCTCCTATGCCTTGTACGCCGGTTTTTCTGTCATGAGAATATCGCCTCTTGTTACTAAATTTATTTGCAATGAATTTTATTTCAAAGCATAGCAGGTGAGACCGCATTTATCCACAAAACAAGCTTTTCAATTATCCTCAGGTAAAAGGGTCCGATCATCAAAAAACAGTTCCGTAAAATGTTCCCTGCCACCATTAAATAAAAGGGTCACTTGTTCAGCAATTGTTTTTATCCAAGGAAGAATTGGAAAAAAATAATCGGATCGGAGCTCTAAGATCAATTCTTTTTGCCCTTTTTTGATAGCAGCGCGAATGATATCACCATCGTACGAGACTTCGTTAATCAGGGAATAAATTTCTTTGGTATGATCGTAATATTCACTTTTTCGCAATTTGGGTCCGATTACGGCAAACTCTTTGATTGATAAACGATTCGCATCTTCATCCAGCGACATGTCGAATCTGTGAAGCATAGTATCCTCCTTAAATCGATGCAGCCCATTTGAGCTCACCGCACCAATTTTTTGATGACCGATGGCGATAATTGCCATTTCGGCAAAGCGCCTGGTCGTTATATTTCGGCAAGTTAACTGAAATTATCCATACTCAGTATTGCTAAACCTGAGTTCTTATATAACAGCCGTATGCTATATTTCGCGAAATACAGATAACGAAGTACAAGCGATGTCCCAACTAATCGCTGAGCAGGGCATCTCTTTCATCTGTGTTATAATAGACTATGAGTTCGAGGATGGTATTTTCGGGAAAAGGTCTAAGACAGGCGAGGTGTCGATGAAATGCTGTATTAAATCTTATTCCAAAAAATTCTTAAATGTGCACGCAATCAAATGAACACTATACTATTACGCTATTAAAAATTAGTTGCCAAATCATAAGTTGTCAAAATTATAACTGCGATCGGTCATGAGGTCATCATTAGGTCAATATGTCGGTTTTTTTCTGCCCAAATGTCGTTCAGCCATTGCTGCAGCCCTGCCCGAAATTGCCCATCATTGGCATAATCACCCAGCATTTCAGGGTTCACCTGCAGTGATCGCACACGAACTTTTATCTTTCGGATTTTGCCACATAGAAGAGCCCAAAAGCTTGATACACCTTCAGGATATACGATAGTGACATCCAGAATACTGTGAATTTGTTCTCTCATGGAGCTCAGTACAAAAGCGATGCCGCCAGCCTTTGGTCTAAGCAGATGGGCATATGGTGATTGCTGGTTGAGATGTTTTTCATTCGTAAAACGAGTTCCTTCCACAAAATTCATAATTGATATGGGTATTTTTTTGAATTTCTGACAGGCTTTGCGTGTAATTTCCAGGTCTTTACCGATTAGGTGGGGCTTTTTTTGGAGATAACTTTTCGAATATCTTTTCACGAATGGAAAGTCCATCGCCCACCATGCCTGGCCCAAAATCGGTAACCATAACAGCTCTTTTTTAATAAAAAATTTAAGAAACGGAATTTTTCGATGAAATATCCTCTGAAGCACCAGGATATCCACCCAGGATTGGTGATTGGCTAAAACCAGATACCATTCAGACCTATCCAACTTGTCAATACCCTTAACGTCCCAGTATTTGTTTCCAACCAATTTCTGATTCTGGTTATTGACCCAAATCCAGTTTTCAGCAATGGCGTTCAGCATACGACTGCATTTTCGTCTCCAGGATTCCAGAGGAATCGCCGCTTTGGAAGCCACTAGCACAAACAAAGGTATACACCAGAACAATGTATTTAAAGCATAAAAAATCAGGGATAAACTGCCCCGAACCGCTTCCGGTAAAACATAAAGCATCCTTCCCCCAATCAGATTCGTTAAAAAGATGTTCGCGTTTTCATGTTAGCGAATTTTGAACCTTATCCTGAGTTTCATTTAAAGCCTTTTTTGACTTTGTTGAATTTTTCTCAAATTTACGTTGTCTTTTTTCTTCTTGTTTTAGCTTCCTCGCTAGTTCTTTTTTACGCTTTTTAAATGAATAATGTGATTTCGCCATATTGAGTCACCTCGGAGGCCGTTATTATTGATAGTATTTATGTGAATAGAAATTTAATAAAAATCTATTTTAAGATTCAGGATCTTGAAATTTCGGATAGGACTGATACTGATCAAAAAGAAACAAAAGGGCACCCCTCTTATTTGAAGAATGCCCTTTATACTTAGAATTGAGAATTAAACCACAGTGACATTAGCAGCGGCAGGACCTTTTTGACCTTGCTCTATGTCAAAGGAAACTCGGTCGCCTTCATTGAGGGATCTAAAACCGGCCGAGTTGATTGCTGAATGATGAACAAACACATCCGGCCCGTCTTCCTGCTCAATGAATCCAAACCCTTTTCGGTCATTAAACCATTTAACAGTTCCATTAATCATAATGACATTCTCCTTTCTTAAAATTTTCAAAATCGCAAACTGGAGGATGCCACTCTGACAAATGGATTTTTCCTTCAGAAAGAAATCGCCCCGCCCATATAAGGCGAGGCCTTGTTGAATATTCATACATTAAGCTATCCTTAAGCCAATAGCAAGCTAATTATCAGTTTTTTTTGAAATAAAATACTCAAATTAGGTTATTTCTGCAGTCTGTATAAATGATTATAGTTTTTTAATGCCTTAAATCACCACACATTTTGAACTTGCCGACAGAGTTACGTAGCGCAAATTAGATGATTGTATATTTCATATGGAATTCTACACTATTTTGAATGGTTTCGAATTGTGTCATACGTGCCTGATGGTAAAATTCAGGGGCTTGAATTTTCTTTTGGATGTTCAGATGTAACATGCAAATTGGGAACATAAAAGATATGCGTCTAATTGGGAGGAAATTCGTCAGATTGAAAACGAGAGGTTATTTTCTTTCCTCTGCGATGGGATCTCTGTCAACTGCAACCTGCCTGTCGCCTGCCGCTCTCGGCGCCCTTTCTTCAGAGCGCAGCAAGCGGACTACAACTGCATTTCTGATATCTCGCACAATCAGATAAAGCGCGGGCACATATAGCAAAGTCAGGCCGGTGGCCGCCAGCAAACCGAAACAAATGCTGATGGCCATGGGAATTAAAAACTGGGCCTGAAAACTGCGCTCCAGTAAAATGGGCAACAGCCCGGCAATGGTGGTGATGGAGGTCAGCAGAACCGGTCTGAACCTGGCCTTGCCGGATTGTACCACTGCTGTTTCAATGTCGATGCCGCTGCGTACCGCCCGGTTGATAAAATCAATTAAAATCAATGAGTCGTTGACCACGATTCCGGAAAGTGCCACGATGCCAAAAAGGCTGACGATGGTAAATTCCTTGCCCATGACCAGATGACCGAAGACAGCCCCGATCAGGCCAAAGGGTATCGCCATCATAATGATTACCGGCTGGATATAGGACCTAAACTGGCTGGCCAGCAAAAGAAAAATACCCATCATGGCCAGCAGATACCCAGATTTCATGCTGTCAACCGACTCGCCGGTGCGTTTGGCCTGCCCTTCAAGATCATAGTTGACGCCCGGATAACGCTCCACTAGCCGCGGTAGAAAGTTGGCTTTCAGGTCAGCCACAATCAGGCTGGCGTTGGCCGTGGATTCATCAATATCGGATATGACTGTTACGGTTCTTTTGCGATCCACCCGGTTGATGACTGAATAGGCCCGTCCATGAGCGATATCGGCCACTTCTTCGATGGGAATTTCCCGGCCGTCATCGGTCCGGATCCGCATTTCGTCAAAGCCGGAAAGGCTGCTGCGTTGCTTATCTGCATAGCGGACCATCACCTTGACATCATCCCGACCCCGCTGGATCCGCAGGGCTTCTTCTCCGTAAAACGCCTGACGAACCTGGCGCGCCAGCCCGCGCATGGTCACCCCGATGGAGCGTGCACCGGGTTTAACTCGCAGCTTTTTCTCCTGCTTGCCGGGTCTAAAGTTGTCGGAAATGTCATAGGTGCCGGGATATGTTTCGATTTCCTTTTTGAGCTCATCGGCGGCCAAGCTCAGCTGGTCAAAATCATTTCCACTCAACTGAATTTCAATGGCATTTCCGGCCGGTCCCCCTTCCAATGTAAAAAACGCCAGCCGATCAATACCGGGTAATTCGCCGACCTGGCTGCGCCAGCGGTTCAAGATTTCATTGGTCGCCACGCCCGGGCGCTCTCCGGAGGTTACCAACTCCACCCAGACTTCACCGACATGGCTGCCGATTTGGGGCGGTTTCCAGTCACGCCGCGGGATCAGTCCCACAAGGGCAAAGGTGTTTTGGACCAGATTCCCGTTTTCCTCTGAGAACTCGGGGAATGCGGTATTCAAATCAAATGCTTTTTTCTCAAGATGCTGAACGGTTGTTTCAGTTAAGCTGAGCGGTGTGCCTAGCGGGTAGTTGATTTCAGCGATCAGCCAGTCACTTTCGCCTTTGGGGAAAAATACAAAGGGCACATAGCCACCGGCTATGATACCCAGGCTGATGATGAGCACTCCAACGCCGATGGAAAAGGTAAAATATCGATTCTTGACCACGTAGTTTATGACCGGTGTATAAATCCGTTTAATCGTGTATTGCAGGAGTTCCTCGATGCGCTTTCGCAAACGCTCGAGCCATGAATTTACTTTTGCCTTTTTTTTCTCGGATTGCAGTAACGCATGGTGCAGGTGCGCGGGAAGGATGATCAGGGCTTCGCCCAGGGATACAATCAAAATAATGATAACCGCCATGGGCATCACCGCAATGAATTTACCCATGATGCCCGCAATAAACATCAGCGGCATAAAGGCCACCACCGTTGTAGAAACCGCCATGACAACCGGTCCGCCGACCTCCTTGAGGCCGTCGACCACTGCCGCTGGAGGCGATTTGCCCCGATTATAGTGGGTATAGATATTCTCCCCCACAATAATGGCATCGTCCACCAGGATACCCAGGGTCATGATGAAGGCAAACAGCGAGATCATATTAACGGTTTGACCGAAGGCGTTGAGCACTAAAAAGGCGGCCATAAACGAAATGGGGATACCAATGGCCACCCAGAAAGCCAGCCGGAAGTTCAGAAACAGCGCCAATGCAATAAACACCAGCGTAATTCCCTGAGCCCCGTTGCGTAGCATCAAATCGATACGATCACGCACTAAAATGGACAGGTCACCCCAGATGGCCAGATCGATATCTGAGTTCATCTTGTAATCTTGGGCGGCAACGTAATTCCGCGCGATGTCGGCAATTTCGATAATATCCTGTTCGCTGGTGCGGCTGATCCGCACCACAGCGGCCGGCTTGCCGTTAAAGCGGGCCTTGATATCGTCATCTTTAAAGCCATCGATGATGTTGGCCACCTGGCCGAGGCGCACAACGGTTCCATCAGCCAGCGTAATCAATGGAATATCTTCAAACTCTTTGCCGACATAAAGCTGGCCCTTGGATCTGACCAGAATTTCCCCCTGGGCGGTCTTGATCCTTCCGCCCGGCAGGTCGATACTGCCGGCTTGCACGGCGCTGACCACCTGGTCAAAGGTCAGCCCATAGCGCCGCAGGTTATCTTCGGACACTTCGATCGCGATTTCATAGTCCCGCACGCCGACCAGTTCGATCTGGGTGATCACCTCAGGTTGCTTGAATTTAAAGGCAGACCAAAAACCCCGTTTGGTTTCAGACTTTATCTGCGAGACAACGCGCGGATCCAGTAAGTCATCACGAATTTTTTCAGCCGCCTGGCGCAGATTTCTTTCGGCCACATCCCCGTACGCTGCAATGTAAATGGTCGGATCCCGGTTTATAATTTCAAGAACCAGCGGTTCTTCGGCCTCCTCGGGAAAGGTATCGATACGATCCACTTCCGCTTTGACCTCATCCAGTACCTTCTGAACATCCGTGCCGGATTCAAGCTCCACCAGGACTTCGCCGTTGCCTTCGCGCGCGGTGGATATCATGCGGTCAATGCCCTCGATGCCTTCGATCTGCTCTTCAATTTTAATGCAGATCCCCTCTTCCACCTCTTCTGGACTCGATCCCGGATAGTCCACGCTAACAACAATCATATCCAGCGCAAACTGTGGGAACATTTCCCGGCGCATCTTCATGACCGTCACCAACCCAGCCACGATGATGAAGACCATGATCAGGTTAACGGTAACGTGATTCTTTATCGACCATTCGCCCAGTGCACGCATGTTATTGGTTATTTGTTATTGGTTATTGGTTGAGGGATTGGCTTTACTGTTTAAATATTTAATGTAGCCGTTTAAGAGGGCCAATGCATTAGCAATCTTGTTTCTTCCCAGAGAATAATCTTCTTTGCTTATAAATCCTTCATCGACTGATGTGATCAAATCATCGGTAAGCTCAAATAGTGATCCGCGGCTAATACGGCAAAATTGTAAGTTTTCTTTAAAATGAAAGCGGCCGAATCCTTCGGCAATATTCTGGGTAGTGGATCTAGCAGCTCTTTTCATATTATCAACCAGAGAATATTGCTCTTCTTTGGGATAGCTTTTAACGAGTTCTGTAATGAAAATCCGTACTTCTCTGCATGCTTGCCAGCACTGTAAATCTTCGAAACTTTTATAAGAATTTTCACCCATTAAATTCGATCTTCTTTTTAGTAAAGTACAAAGCTAAACGAATAGTTATGGGCTTCTTTCTAATAACAAATAACGAATAACAAATAACTATTTTATTCGGACGAGCATGCCGTCAGTAACATCTGACAGTGGCGTTTTGATGATGCGCTCGCCATCCGAGAGCCCCTGGCTGACAATGACCGAATCCTTAAACGCTCGCAGAATATCAACAGACTTTATTTTGAGACGATCGCCCTCAACAGTATAGATCCTATCTCCCGGATAAACGACGTGTCGCGGCAGCACAAACGCTTGGTTCACCTCTTTGCCCTTAATTTTGGCGGTTACAAACATACCCGGCCTTAGGCGTAGTGCATTGCTGTTTTCACCGGAGTCGGAGAATGCGTCAACTTCGATAACGACCGGCAATGTCCGGGTTCTGTTATCCATCTCTGCTTTGACCCGGGTCACTTGCCCATTCCAAACCATTTGGGCACCTTGATTTTCGAAAATCACGTCAGCCTCGATACGGGCGTCGCCGTTTATTTCGGCCGGTAGCCATTTGAAATCCTTGACCGGAATTCGCACCTCGATTTCCAATTCGCCGGTGCTGTAAATTTTGCCCATACTCTGCCCAATGGTGACATGCTGCCCGACTTCAATCGTTTTGGCCAGAACCCAACCGTCAAAAGGCGCGATAATAGCGGATCTTTCCAGATCCAGCTTGGCAATCTCAAACATTACTTTGGCCATGTCCCGCTGCGCCAGAAGCTGTTCTTTTTGAGGCCCCGTCAGGGCGAGCTGGTTTTCAAGGGCCTGCAAGCGCTCCAGGCTTGCCAGGTATTGCTGTTCGGTTTTATCCAGGGTGGACTGGGCGACGACTTTTCGATCGATCAATTTTTTCAATCTGAAATATTCATTTTGGGCGAGCGCCACATCTGATTTGGCAATCTTGATGCGCGCCTGCAGGTTTAAGACCTCCTGTTCAAGACGTTTGATTTCTGCCTGCGCCTGCTTGATTTGAACGTTGCGGCGCTGTACATCCAGTTCGTAAGTGCGTGGATCAATCTGGATCAGCCGGGTTCCGCGGGTTATAAAATTGCCTTCTTCAAAAGTCGGGTCCGCGCCGACGATCTGCCCCCGGACCTCGGCCACCAGCAGCAGTTCTTCACGCGGTTGAACCGTGCCGTAAGCCTCGATGACCATCTGTACTTTTTCGGACCGGGCGGCAAATACTTCAACCAGCCGGCCCTTGTCTTCCACAACGCGCCGTTCGGCTTTGGGCCGCAGGATGACCAGCACGGCTGCAATAATTAATGCAGCCAGTATAACCACAAACACGCGGATTGTCTTAAACGTAACTCCTTTTTTCATAGCCTTACTCTTCTTTGCACACATTATCCAATATTTAAGTGCGCAGCAAGAATATCACAAAACGGATCAAAAAAATAGCCGTCTGGCGGCACCATTCACGCAGACGGCTACAAAAAGTTACCTCAAATATTGGCAATGATCATTTACCTTCTTGGATTTTTTCAGTCAGTACCGGCACGAAATCAAGAAGGTCGTCGACAACCCCGACATCTGCGACCTGAAAAATGGGCGCTTTGGGATTTTTATTAACTGCAACAATGTAAGGATTGCCTTTAATGCCGCCCAAGTGCTGAAACGAACCGCTGATACCCAGCGCCAGGTAAACTTTGGGTTTGACCGTCTGCCCTGAAGTGCCGACCTGACGTGCCTTTTCAAGCCATTTGGCATCAACGATCGGCCGGGAACAGGAGACAACGCCGCCCACGGTCTCAGCAAGTTCTTCAGCAATTTCGATATTATCCTGATCTTCAATGCCGCGGCCCACCGAAACCAGAATGTCCTCTTTGGTAATGTCCACATCGCCGGCCTCGGCCTCGACAACTTCCAAAAACCGCCGGCTAACGGTTAAATCGCCGATTTCCGATGATTTATCGATCACCTGACCGCCGGCCGATTTGCTTTCATCCGGTTGAAATATGCCCGGACGAACGTTTATGACGGCACCGGCAGAGATATCCGCCGCCAGATGCGTGCTGACCTGACCGCTGTACTCCTGACGAATCACCTTAAGGGTGTTTCCATCTAAACCCTCAAATCCGGCCACATCGGACACAAACACCGAATCGAGTTTGACCGCAAGGCCCGGCGCAAGATCCATTCCAAAGGTATCATGCGGCACAAGCACGACAGCATCTGCCGGCAACACAGTCACCAGCAGCTTTCGAATGGCTTCGGCATTCGGGTAGGCCAGCGCCTCATTGTCAAATTTCCACACCTCCGCAAAGGAGGCAGACAGATCATTGCATACCGCCTCCAGATCAGCACCGGAGCCGGTTACAATTGCAGAGGGTGAGGCGTCCGGAAAAATATTCCGGGCGGCTGAAACGAGTTCTAAAGCCGTATCATCGGCGACACCATTTTTATGTACGATATATGCAAAAACCTGTACGGCCATTATTTTATTCCTCCTTTGGCTTTTAATAGGTCAATCAACTTTTCGGCAATCTCCTCACTGCTGCCCTCGAGAATTTCAGCGCCTTCGCCAAGTTCCGGAACGAAATAATCGACCCGTTTGACCGCGGCGCCGGATTCACCCACACTGGCACTGTCAATGCCCAAATCAGCGGCTCCCCAAACCGGGATGTCTACCGAAGCGACCTTGCGAATACCGCGAATCCCTACATATCGAGGCTCATTGATACCGGTCTGAATGGACAATACGCAGGGTATCGCAATTTCGTTCATTTCCTGATTGCCGCCCTCAATTTCCCGACCGACCTTGAGTTGGCTGTCGTTGACAACTTCGATAAAATTGACAACCGAGGCATAGGGGACATCCAGCATGGCTGCCAGCATGCCGCCGATCTGGCCGGCACCATCGTCGGCCTGGGCGCCGGTCAGTATCAGATCATACTTACCCTTTTCCACTACCGACTTCAAAATCGAGGCGATTCCTTTTCCGTCCGATCCCTCAAAGGCACCATCAGATACCAGGATCCCGTTGTTAGCACCCATGGCCATCTCTCTTCTGACGACTTCTTCGGAATCCTCGTCCCCGAGGGAAACCACCGTCACCGATCCACCCACTTTGTCGACGATTTGAATCGCTTCTTCGACCGCATAATTGTCCCACTCGTTGACCGAATAAACCAGATCATCGCGTTCGATGTCCGAACCGTCCCGGTTGACTTCGATTTCATTTTCCGCAGTGTCCGGAACCCTTTTGACACAAACCAAAATTTCCATTTTCACCTCCCAGTATCATTAATACGTAAAGAAGTATTCAAAATATCAATTTCTATGAGAGAAATCCTAAATTCGAATATCGAAATCCGAAACAAATTCTAATTTCAAAAATAACAGTGATCAAAACAATATTGGCATTTTTGTAAATTCAATTGTTCTTTCTTCAGGGCCATATTGTTTTGGATTTTGGATTTCGGTTATTTGAATTTGTTTCGCATTTCGGATTTAGTGTTTCGGATTTAAAGCCTCTATCCAGTGGTAAAACAGCTCAATCTAACTGTTAAGCAGGTGCTGCGTAATCAGTTCGGTAAGATCCAGCGCTTCCATCTGGCCCTCCAGGCCGCTGACCTTGATGGCGTCTTCTATATTCACCAGACAAAAGGGACAGGCGGTCACAATGACATTGGCGCCTGATTTTTGGGCCATTTCCACCCGCAGCACCCCCATGCGCTGCTCTTCCTCAGGCTCATAAAAGAGCATCAGCCCGCCGCCGCCACAGCAAAAAGACCGATCCCGGCAGTTGCCGATCATTTCAATTCGTTTGATTCCTGGAATCGAATCAATTGCATCCCGCGGCTCATCATAGACATTGTTGTGCCGACCCAAATAGCAGGCATCATGGTAGACATAGATCTTAGAAGAATCTTCAACTGCTTTGAGACGAATCTTGCCGGATTGGACCTGACGCACAATCGTCTGACTGATATGTTCCACCGGCGGCAGCTCGCTGTAATCCCTTTTAAGGGCATTGAATGCATGCGGATCAGCGGTCACAATGCGTTGTACGCCTGAATTCAGGATGGCTTCTGTATTTTGATCCCGTAAGTCCTGATAGAGCATCTCTTCACCAAAGCGCCTGGCTTCATGGCCGCTGTCTTTTTCAGCTTTGCCGAGAATGCCAAAATCAATTTCGGCCGCATGCAGAATTTGTGCGGTGCAGCGAGCAATTTCCTGCATGCGGTCATCAAAGGAAGAAATGCTGTCTACAAAGTAAAGGGTTTTGGCCACAGCACCCTTTTCAAGAATTTTGACACCGTTGTTGCCTTCTGCCAGCGGGGTAGTCCAATCGGCGCGCTTTCTTTCCATCTTACCCCAGGGATTGCCGCGCTTTTCAAGTGAGCCCAACGGTTTTTGCAGAGATTGGGGTACCAGGCCCTCATCAACCATTCCGCGACGCAAATCCACCATCTTGTCGATATATTCAATTCCCAAAGGACATTCCTGTTCGCAAGCCCCGCAGGTGGTGCATGACCAGATTTCATCCTCATCATAAATATCGCCGATCAGGGGTTTAGCTTCTGCGCCGTTGCCGCCGATCAGCGGATAATGCTTAAAGGCATAATCGCGCCCTTTTATGGAAATAAAGCGCGGCGAAAGCGGTCGCCCGACGGCATTGGCCGGGCAGCGATCCGAGCAGCGACCGCAATCCGCACAAGAATAGAAATCGAGCATGTGTTTCCAGGTAAAATCTTCAAAGACCTTGACGCCAAAAGAGTCCAGATTATCC
>JASFIV010000020.1:0-29663 GCA_050122475.1 Desulfobacterales bacterium
TCACCAATGCGCTACAGGCAATTGTGATTTTGCTCATCATCGGAATTCTCATCGGCGTTTGGATTCAAACCGGCGTGGTGCCAACAATGCTCTACTACGGTCTGAAAATATTGCACCCTAAAATATTCCTACCGGCTGCTTTGATTATATGTTCGATCACCGCTTTAGCCACCGGTACTTCCTGGGGTACTACAGGAACCATCGGGATCGCCTTGATCGGTATCGGTGCAGGGTTAGGATTCCCGCTGCCGTTGGTCGCCGGGACGGTGCTTTCCGGTGCCTATTTTGGAGATAAAATGTCGCCCCTTTCCGATACGACCAACATGGCACCCGCCATGGTCGGCACAGATCTTTACACGCACATCAAACACATGACGTATACGACCGGCGTCAGTTATGGCTTAACGCTGGTGATCAATATTGCCTTAGGCTTTTTTTACGGTGGTGGGGAGGCTAAGTTAGATAGCGTCAATCAAATGCTGACCGGCATTGACGCCCAATTCAGCATCAATCCCATTTTGCTGCTACCGCCGATTATTGTCATGGTTCTGGCATTTCGAAGAATACCAGCTGTCCCAGGTATTGTAATGGGAATTTTAGCAGCCGGCGTTTTGGGAGCAATCTTTCAAGGAAACACATTCGGTGGGCTGTTGTCAGCGGCTTACGGCGGCTATGCCAGCAACAGTGGCATTGAAGCGGTCGACAACCTGTTGACCAAGGGTGGTTTCGAATCCATGTTGTACACCGTGTCTCTGGTGATCTGCGCCATGATGTTCGGCGGAATTATGGAAAAGACCAATCAGCTGCGAGTCGTTGTGAGTGTCATACTAAAAAAAGCGCAATCTACCGGCTCCCTGATTACATCCACCATCCTGACCGCAATCGCGTCCAACTTGATTCTGTGCGATCAATACATGGCCATTGTGATGACCGGCAAGATGTACGCCCAATCTTATACCGACCAAAACCTGCACCCCAAGAACCTGTCCCGCGCCATCGAGGACAGTGCTACGGTGACGGCCAATCTTGTGCCGTGGAACTCGGGCGGTGCATACCAGGCCGCCACCTTGGGGGTGCCGACCATTGCCTATTTGCCATTTAACTTTTTTTGTTGGCTCACGCCGATTGTATCCATAATCTACGGCTGGTTCAATATTACGATTGATCCACTGGAAGAAGAGGTCGAAGAGCCCGAAATGGCGGCTGAGCCCGGCACCGCATAAAAGAATGACGGGCCATCGCTTACAACCGCCAAAGACAAAACCATAAAGGAGATACGGACATGTTTAAGACCATCTGCCTTAAAATCATAATGGTATTCATTCTGTCCGTGCTGGGGCTGGTGCAAGGGGTTGCGCCGGCGCTAGCCGTAGACGTGGAATTGTCCAAAGACTCGACTTTAGAAGGTATTTTACAACGTGGTGAGCTGCGCATTGGTTTGGAGGTGGGATATATGCCTTTTGAGATGATCGACAAACGCAGCGGGCTGCGACAAAAAGAGATCCGCCACGGAGGATTTCGGCGTAAGGGCCGCCAACTCAGCTTGATCGGCTTTGATATCGATATCGGCATTGAGATGGCCAAAGCATTGGGTGTCAAACCGGTATTTATCGACACTTTATGGCCCAGCATTATTCCTGCCCTGAAGTTAGGTCGCTTCGACATCATTTTCGGTGGCATGTCTGTCACCGAGGAGCGTAAGAAGCTCGTTGATTTTGCTGATCCCTTCATGACCGTGGGCCAAACCGTCCTGCTCAATGCCAAGCATAAGAATACCGTGAAATCTTACAAGGATCTCAATGATGCCAAGTTTGTGGTAGTGTCCAAACCCGGCACCACCGGTGAAGAAGCCGTGCAGCGTCTGATTCCCAAGGCCACCTATGAAACCGTCGATACGGAAATTGAAGGCGCCATGCGGGTGCTCGAAGGCACGGCGGATGCTTTTGTCTATGATTATCCGTTTAATGCCGTGTTCAGTGCCATGCACCCTTCGGATCAGCTGATCTTTCTGGATGAACCCTTTACCAAAGAGCCGATTGCCTGGGCGATTCGTAAAAACGACCCGGATTTTCTCAAATTTCTCAACGGCTTTCTGCAAGATATCAAAAAAGACGGCCGGTTCGATAAAATTCACAATAAGTGGTTTGTAAAAACCGATTGGTTTAAACATGCCAGATAAGTTTTGATGAAATCCAATAAAAATGGCAGCAGAGGGCGGTGACCGATCAAGCTCTCTACTGCCCCTTATGCCGAGAAATTCCGATCTGCTGTTTGAAAATTCGGACACTATCCGAATTAGATAGCCAGGAGTCTTACTATATGAAAAACGGCAGAAAAATATCAAAGAAGACTGTATCCATTCTGTTATTTCTCTGGGTTCTCGTTTTAATGCCTGCCAACAGTGTTTGCCCTCAAGAAACACCGCTTCAAATAGCTGTTGAGGTGATGGCCCCATGTGTCATGAAATCAGATGAGGGGTATACAGGCTTTGAGATTGAACTGTGGGAGGAAATCTCCAAAGAACTGGGTTTAGAATTTTCCTATTATGAAACCAATATGGACGGAATTTTTAGGGATTTGATCGAAGGGAGGTCCCAGGCGGGGTTCTCCTGCATCACAATTACCCACGAAAGAGAAAAACGCGTCGATTTTTCCCACCACACCTTAGATTCCGGGTTGCGAATCCTGGTGCCGAATAAAAAAGAGTTCAGTCTGATCGGACCAGTAAAATCCCTTTTTTCACCACTTGTGATGAAAGCTCTGGCCTACCTGGGCATTTTCCTTGTTGTCTGCGGTCATGTGTTCTGGTGGGTGGAAAAGGGCAAGCTCCATATCAGCGCGAACTATTTCCCCGGCATATTTCAGGCATTCTGGTATGTAATGGTGACGATGACGACAGTGGGATATGGGGACATCGTACCCCGCAAGTGGGTTGGCCGTATTATGGCGTTTCTGGTTATGCTGATCGGGATCGGCTTTTTCGGATGGGCTATTGCTCAATTATCATCGGCCATTACTTTGCAAAAACTGCATTCCGATATCACCGACGAACGGGATCTTCGCAACAAAATGGTGGCAACTGTTGCCGGCACAACAAGTGTCGACGCCCTTAATGATCTCGGTGCGATCGTTGTCCCCGTTAAAGTGATAGATGAAGCCATTGAAAAGCTTTTACAGCATAAAGTCGATGCCGTCGTCTTCGATTCTCCCACCATTCTGTATTATGCCCATTATGTAGTGGCGGGAAAAGTGACCGTCGTCGGCAATCTTTTTGATCTACAATATTACGGATTTTTGTTCCCCCAGGGAAGCGAACTCCGTGAACCGGTCAACCGGGCTCTATTGAACATGCATGAGACCGGTCTGTACGACAAAATTGTCAACAAATGGTTTGGGTCCTATTAACCAACAATCCGAGCAGGATTATTTATTTTGCCACTTACAACCTCATTTTATCAGGGATGATCATCTCTTTCGCGGAGCTGATAGCAAATAAGCGGAGTAAGGGCATGCTGGCAAAACGGCTTGAGTTGTTCGGTCGAGTGTTTCAACCATTTTTTGTTCTTGCCGCAATTGGGATTTTTTTTATCTGTATGTTTAGGTCGGCAACGGCGAAGAACGCTCAGCCACAAAAAAACTGAAGAAAAAAGCAACGAAGGAACCGAACAACAAGTCGCCTATAAAAGGGATACGAAGCTTGTTGAACCCAGCAGATAATACCGTTTTCGTTAAAGGCTAACATCACCCGGTTTTTGGCGTTTTGTTTTGCAGTTTTCTGGTCAGGAAGCCAACCACCTGCAGCACGACACCGACGGTCGGCATTAGCCCCCATATCATCGGTCCACCTTAATTACGACCAGAGTGATATCATCTTCCGGCACCTCATCTCCACGGAATTGCCCAAGCGCCTCCGTGACGGTATCCACGATCTGTCGGGCAGACGCCGTGTGGCTGTTACGAACAATTTCCATTAACGCATCTTTTCCGAACATTTCACCGGTTTTATTGTGCGTCTCCCAGATACCGTCAGTACCGATTACAATAACCTGGCCGGGTTCTAATCGACGTTGAAAGGAGTCGTATTCGATAGAATCGTCAAATCCAAGCGGCACACCCCGACCTTTAAGTTCATCGAACTCATCCACGGAGGGATCGTAGACCAGGGCCGGGTCATGCCCCGCACGAACCCATTGAACCTCCGTTCCGTGCTCCGTAAATTCAGAGTAAAAGAAGGTCATGAAATTCCCGGTCTGGGCAGTGTCCAGACTCAGGTGCCGGTTGACGTCATTGATAATGCCGGCTGCTTCACCGGGCATGGAAGCCCGCAGCATAATCAGGGCCCGCGCCGTCGCCATGAGCAGGGCGGAGGATACACCGTGACCCGAAACATCCCCCACGACTACGGCCAGACCGGCCTGACCGCCCCGGTTGGTATCGATAAAATCGTAATAATCTCCGCCTGTTTCATCACAATATATGCTCGCACCTGCAATATCGAATCCCGCAAGCGAAGGATCGCTTTGAGGCAAAAGGCTCTGTTGCACCTCCTGGGCAAGGCCTAGGGCATAGCTCATACGCATGTGCTCTTCGATTTTGGGAACGATCTCGTTGAATGCATGGATCAGTTGGGCGCGCTCATCTTTCATAGTCGCTTTGAGCCTTACCGAAAAGTCGCCCTTTGCAAGCCGTTTCCAGGCGTCGATGATGGTCAGTATATGGCCGGTACTGATGCGGGATGTAAAAAAGGCCACCATACCCACTAGAAATAAGGCCAGCACCACGACGGCCCCGGTGATGGCCGTCCGGTTTTTAGAATATTCAATAAACATCTGCCCAACTTCTTCAGGTAAGGTCATGATCTCCGATTTGGGTACGATAATCACGAAATACTGGTCTGCAAACATAGCCGCATAAGCCCAGAGAGAGTCCACTCCTTTGTAAGGCATATCGAGGTAACCGGATTTCTTGTTTTTGATACGATGAAACAGCTCCTCGATTTCCGGGCTCTGGCTAAATATTGCTCCCCCCGACTTCGAACCGGGCTGGGTGATTTTCTCCTGCGAAGAAAGGACCCAGATTTTTTTCTCCTCTGAAGTGGTACTTTTATCCGTGCCGATAATAAAAGAAGACATCTTTTGAGACCAGCGGGAGGCCGTCGTATCTTCCAGAAGGGCATGGGCGATCTTGATATCCATGGCGGCGACGCCGGCAAACGATCCGTCCGGGTGACTGAACGGTATCGAAACGGTTAAGGTGAGCTGATGGGTGGTGGCATCTACCATTGTGATCCAGGTAGGGGCCATAGATTTTTTTGCGTTCTCATACCAGGACCGCTTGCGGGGATCGTAGCCCTCCGGATATCCGCCGTGACCCGGGTAAGAAATATGGACTCCGCTCTCCAGGCTGGCATATACCCATATAAGTCCCTCTCCGTAATCATGGCCGAGGTTTTTTAGGGCGGTAATCAAACGCGTGAATCTGGCAATGTCTTTGGCTACGTCCGCCTTGTTCGTACCCGGGGCCAAAAGGAAGTTGGGGTGTTCGCGGCTGATATGCTTATAGGAGACCACGCTGTCTTTGAATTGGATCGGATGATTCTTCGAGAGCGCTAGATCTTCGGGAGCTGAACGTGGATCGTCAAAATCGGTGGCATAGTACAGCCGGGTTTCCGGCGGCGGTGGCAGGGCCAGAGCAAGCTCTGCCCGGGCAGCCAGCCGCTGCACACACTGCTCGGAAGCGAATCCACCTAGAAGACTGAGTGTGGCATAACTGCGGGTGGCACGCACCATCTCCTGCCGGACGGTATCGGTAAGCGTATTTTGAGCTTTGCCTGAAATGGTATTTCCCAACCGCCGGGAGGCGTTGTGGGTAATCCAAGTAACTACCAACAAAGGAACCAGACTGGCAGCTAAAAGAACCAGGAAGTGTTTCCAGCGCAGTTTCATGATCCCTCCCATCTTTCGGCTTCGATTGCCATTTTGGCGTCTTATGGGCAAATGAGTTAAGGGGCCGGGGAGTTTTTCATTGAAACCCTTACGGAGAGCGGAATGAATGATCGCTCGCGAATACCGCACACTGTCTGAGTGCATCAGGGATCGTTGTAAAAAAACAGGGATCGGCAGGGTGCTGCAGATAGCTGTTACGCCCAAGTTTTTATCTATCTTTTATTACAATGCCTTTTTGCTGTTTTTTTTGCTACGAGCCCTTAGGCACGAGTTTGTGCGGATCTCGCGAGTGATTATTCATGGCCTCACAGGCCCCGATGAATCGAATCGCCCGATTGATGCCGCCCAGCCACTGAAATCCCATCTTCAATTGCACCATGCATACGCAATCCTGCATTATTTTGCAAGGACACCAATTGTGTCTTGCGTGCCCCCGTGAAAATTTGGCTGATCGTCTGATTCAACAATATATAAGACTTCAGATTAAACTTCGAAATTGTATTGTAATTGAATACGAAAAATAAAATTCATTAACTATTTATTTAATAAATTTAATTTAGATATTTTAGCTGATTGCAATTAAATAATTGATATTTTTACCAATTTTGTATTGACATTGCCGAAATAATTATATTAGAAAAAGTTACATGTTGCCCCCCGAATTAGCTCAGGCACTGAAAAATGCTGTTACTATTTCTAAGATGAATGCTTAAATTTAATCTTATTTAAATAATAGCATCAGGGCTGAGCGTCTATTGGATCCTGTTTATACCTCTCTTTATCGTTTGAAATTATTTCAAATTTTCGCCCTTAGTTTTCATTAATGACGAAAAGCACGCGTCTTGTTCTTCTTACCTTAATCTTTGTCTAATAATTTGGTGTTACTTAGCAATAGCTAGTCCTGATTTAGACGCTGAATCGACATTCAATAAAGGAATAACATACAGATGAGCACTGAATGCCAAGTTAGCCGAATAAATAGGAAAAAAAGGCATGCTTAAAAAAATGGGATAAAATATTTGTATATATTGCCATAAGTAACTTTCCAAACAAGGTGTTTCTCCGTGAACCCAATGACCATACGTTCGCGAAAATCAAACAATTTATACGAGATTTTTCCTTCAAATGAAATCTTGGAGCATGATATATTTTTCAGAGGCAAAATCATCAATATTAGCAATAGAGGCATGTGTTTTGAATCTGATAGTCTGTTTCTTCCAAAGCAAACAATCAAAGTAAAAATACCTGGAATAATAGATAATCCCGAAACTGATGCTTTGCGGTATCACAATGCGACTGTAAAATGGAGCGAGCATAGGCATTATTCTACTTTTCAGAATTGTTACGGTGTCGAATTTGCCGAACCTCTGCACAACATCGAAAAATTTGTCCTGCACACAGACACAATAAAGCAAACATCATTTTTGCTTAACATTTCGGCAATAAGTGGGATGGTTGTATTTTTGGTATACTTTTTTATGAAATTATTTTTCGGTCTCAAACCAGTTTCCGTGCCGTTTGAATTAATTATCTTCGGTTTCGGCCTGATCAGTTTTAAACGATTTATCCGGTGCAATGCGAAAGCATTAAAAACCCGACCCGAGAAAAGAATATTAAAAAAACAATGTATTACAACCATTACAATTTAGAAAAAAAACCCTTTGACATAACGCCGGACCCAGCCTTTTTTTGGCTAGGCGAAAAGCATAAAGAGGGATGGGCTTCTTTGGAATATGGAATTCTTGAGAACAAAGGGTTCTTGCTCCTCACCGGCGATATCGGGACTGGAAAGACTGCTTTGATAAACCTGTTAATAAAATCAACCCAGGTCAAGTCCGTCATTGCCTCGATTCCAGATCCAGATCTCGAAATCATCGATTTCTTCAATATTCTATCCGATGAATTTCATATGGATAAGACATTTGATTCAAAAGGAAAATTTCTAATTGAATTTAAAAATTTTCTTTATGAAATTTATGAATCAGACGGAAAGGTGTTGTTAATCATCGATGAAGCGCAAAGACTTAATTACGAGCTTCTCGGACAAATCCGCGCTTTGTCAAACATTGAAAGGGCTGAAGGAAAATTAATAAACATTTTCTTTGTCGGTCAAACCGAGTTTATTGATATATTAAGAGAGGAAAGAAACGAGGCGGTTCGAAAAAGGATTACGGTCAGTTGCCACATAGATCCTTTGTCGAGCAGTGAAACCGAACAATATATCGTACATCGCCTTAAAGTTGCGGGTGTCACCAAAACCATTTTCACGGAGGACGCAATCCGTGAAATTTATTCTTTTTCCCGCGGCTATCCTCGTATAATCAATATTGTATGCGACCATGCTTTGCTGACCGGTTATTCAAAGGAATTAGATATAATCGATCATGACATCATACTGGAATGTGAAAAAGATCTTTCCATATTAAGCGATGAACAACAACCGAAAAAGCAAGAGCGAATACCTGACCCTCCTCAGCCTGCACATGATATTCAAGAATCATATGATTTTCAGAGAGAATATAATTTTATTCAAACACTTAAGAAAATGCACAGCAACAAAAGATTAGGAATTATCGCCGCTATAATTTTGTTAAGCATTCTAACCGGGTACCTTATATCCCATTTTCAATTAACCAGCACAGCCCAGGTGGGAAAAAATGAAATTGTCCAATCAAAAAGTGGCGAGAAATTAGCGGCAGCGGTGCAAAAAAAAGAAATTGCAACAAAATCGGTGGTAGCAGAAAGCCAAATTGGTAAAACAATCCCTGAAAATAAATCCGCAGCGCCAAGCGAAATCAAAGAATCATCTGCCAGTGAAAATATCCAACCGGTGTATGATCCTTTGCTCCAAAATAAGCTTGCATCTTTAAAAAATCACCAATTTATAGTTTATTTCAAACACAACTCCAATCAGATTGCCCATCAACAACTTAAAACACTTGATCAAATTGTTAAGCTCAACGCCCATAAACCGGCAACAGAAATCGTTATCGAAGGTTATACCGATTCGATGGGGAATTATATATACAATAAAAATCTTTCAAAAATCAGAGCCGACACGGTTAGGCGCTATTTGATTTCCAGAGGCATCCCGACGACAAAGATTACCACCTTCGGCAAGGGACCGGATAATCCGATTCAAAGCAATGAAACTTTCGCAGGTCGGAAAAAGAATCGCCGTGTAGAGATCAGGGTTAAAACAAAGTCACCGGAATGATCTATAAAAATAAAATACTCTGATCTCATTGCTTGTTTCTCGTATCCAGCAGCTGATATTTTTTTTGGTTATCTGATGAATAGGCTGATGTAAGATATAAATTCTAGCTAGTCTAACGGCAGGCGTCTAAAGCTTCCGGGGTTTTGCGGATTATAATAATGATCCATCGGGCCATTTTCCCGGTAATCCTGATGCCAGCGATTGAGGGCCTCCGTGTCCAGCACCACGCCGAGGCCGGGACCTTCCGGCACATCCACGACATTGTTTTGCGGCTTAAAAGGACCTCCCTGAATAACATCCCCGATTTGCCAGCGCTTTAACGATTGACTGGGTTCGTGTATCCATTGCATGGCGGCGGTGACATGTAAATAGGCGGCTGTACAGATCCCCGCGTCACCGCTGTAACACCAAAAACCGATACCCATGGCCTCACAGGCCCCGATGAATCGAATCGCCCGATTGATGCCGCCCAGCACGGCGAAATTGGTGACAAATGCATCCGGAACCCCCAGCGCCACAGCCCGTCGGATGTCAGGTACATGGGAGGAAAATGGAATGCTCGAGTGCCGGCGCAGCGCTGCCATTTCTTCAAAGGTGGCCACGGGGTCTTCATAGTTACGGATGTTATAGGGTTCAATTTCACGCAATATCTGGCGGGCAGTAGATAGTGACCACGACATATTCGAATCGAGCCGGATCATCGCTTCGGCACCGAGTTTTTCACGCAGGCATTTAACCGTTGCGACCTCAAGGTGGGGATCACCAAGGCTTAGCTTGCCTTCAAACATGGTGGATCCGTGTGCTTCCTTCATTTTAACACAATAGTCGGCAATTGCCTCAGGTGTCATTTCTCCGCCACGTCCATCCTTTTCCACCCTGAAAGCAAAGTATTCGGTAAATGGAATTTTTTTGCGTACGGCGCCGCCCAGCAATTCGTACAGCGGTTGGTTCCATGTTTTGCCCCTTATATCCCAGAGAGCAATCTCAATGCCGCCGAATGCTTTGACTACCGAAGCGTCATCTGTATTCTGGACCACACACCATTCCGGCAAGCATCGCATCTCACAGCCGGCTATATCGATGGGATCATAGCCGATTAAACGGGGCCCCATCTCGTTGTTGATTGCCTCGGCGCAGTCTCCCGACGGCGACTCCCCGAGCCCGACAATCCCTTCATCGGTTTCAACTTCAATGATCGTCTTTGTCGTACCCGGATACGTTCCAACCGACCAGTAAAAAGGCGCCTCGAGAGGGATGTTGACCGGGGTGGCACGCACTTGCGTAATTTTCATTTTAGGTTCTCCTCTCCTGCTTGCGGTGCGGGCAAGAGCGCAATTTTTTAATTGCCTAAAAAAGAAGTGTTTTAGAAATTGGTTTTTAAGGCTTAGATCAGGCCCAAAGACAAGGCTTCCCGCGGATTGTAAGTGGAGCGTACACCTTAGTACGTGAGCATTGCAATCCGCGGGTTAACGCAGTATTTGGGCCTGAAATGAGGCCTAAAAACCAATTTAGATGACAGATAATTGTCTGCCCACCTTAGTAAAAGCCGCAATGGCCGTTTCGAGCTCAGCGGTTGTCAAAGCAGCTGATATTTGCACCCGGATGCGGGCTTTACCCTTGGGCACCACCGGATACGAAAAAGCAATCACGTAAACACCTTCGGCCAGCATGGCGTCGGCCATTCTCACCGCCACTTTGGCATCTCCGAGCATGATCGGCACGATCGGATGATCTCCTGGATTGATCTTGAAACCGGCCCGGGTCATACCCTCACGAAAATACGTGGTGTTGCGCTCGAGTCGATCCCGCAATTCGGTTGAGGCACTCAGGGTTTCGAGGGCTTTGAACACCGCGGCGGCCACGCCGGGGGCCAGCGTATTGGAAAAAAGATAGGGCCGCGAGCGCTGCCTCAGCATATCAATAATTTCTTGGCGCCCGGAGGTAAACCCGCCGGATGCCCCACCCAGCGCTTTACCGAAGGTCGAGGTAATAATATCCACCCGCTCCATGACGCCATGGTATTCGGGGGTGCCGCGGCCGGTTTTGCCGATAAAGCCCGTCGAGTGTGAATCGTCAACCATGACCAGCGCATCGTAGCGGTCGGCCAGATCGCAGATGCCTTTTAAATCCGCAACGATGCCATCCATTGAAAAAGATCCATCCGTGGCAATCAGGCGAAAACGGGCATCCTGCGCTTCCTTGAGCTTGGCTTCCAGATCGGTCATGTTGTTATTTTTATAGCGGTAGCGGGCCGCTTTACACAACCGGATCCCGTCGATGATGCTGGCATGGTTGAGCTCATCGGAGATGACCGCATCCTCCGTTCCCAGCAGGGTTTCAAAAAGGCCGGCATTGGCATCGAAACAGGAAGAATATAGGATGGTGTCATCGGTGCCCAGAAATTCGGATACTTTTTGTTCGAGTTGCTTATGCAGTTGCTGGGTGCCGCAGATAAACCGCACCGAAGACAAGCCGTAACCCCACAGTTCCAGGCCCTCTTTGGAAGCATCCACCAGATCCTGGGTGCCGGACAGGCCCAGATAATTATTGGCGCACAGGTTGATCACCTGCCGGCCATCAGCCAGCTGCACCCGGGCGCCCTGACGCCCTGCCAGGATGCGCTCATCTTTATAAAGGCCGCTTTCACGAATCTGGGCCAGCTCTTTGACCAGATGATCCTTCATTTTGCCATACATGCCGGGTCTCCTTTGTTAAATTTACTCACGCAAAGACGCTAAGGCGCAAAGAAAAAAATTAATTTAGATTTGAAAATCTTTCGCGTCTTTGCGACTTTGCGAGAGGCTAAAGGCTTTCGTTCACTTTAGTCACTCTTCATTTGACCAATTTAAGATGACCTTGCCCGATTTGCCCGATCGCATAATCTTGAAGGCTTTTTCATATTCAGTGTAATCAAAGCGGTGGGTGATCACCTGGCTGATATCCAGACCCGTCTGGATCATGGCGGTCATTTTATACCACGTTTCATACATCTCACGGCCGTAAATCCCTTTTAAGGTCAGGCCGTTAAAAATGACCAGGTCCCAGTCAATGGGTGTATCCGCAGGCAGAAGCCCCAGAATGGCTACCTTAGCGCCGTGGCACATATTGGCCAGCATCGATCGCAGCGCATCCGGATTGCCCGACATCTCGAGGCCGACATCGAAGCCTTCCCTCATGCCCAGTTTTTTCTGCGCATCCTCGATCGTTTGGGTGCGCACATCCAGCGCCAGGGTGGCACCCAATTTTTTGGCCAGTTTCAAACGATAGGGAATCACATCGGTAATCACCACATATCGGGCGCCGGCATGCTTGGCAATGGCGGCTGCCATGCAGCCGATGGGGCCGGCACCGGTAATGAGCACATCTTCGCCAAGTACGTCAAAAGAGAGCGCTGTGTGGGTGGCGTTGCCCAGCGGATCAAAACAGGTGAGGATATCGGTTGGAATTGCAGGGTCGCAGTACCAGAGATTGGTGACCGGGATGCTTAGATACTCGGCATATGCGCCGGGGCGGTTGACACCGACACCGCTGGTGCGCATGCACAGGTGGCGCCGGCCCGCAAGGCAGTTGCGGCACCGGCCGCAAACCAGATGACCCTCACCGGAAACCAGGTCACCGGGTTTAAAATCATGCACATTGGCGCCGATCTCGGCCACCCGGCCGACAAATTCGTGTCCCACCACCATTGGCACCGGAATGGTCTTTTGGGCCCAGTCGTTCCAGTTATAAATGTGCACATCCGTTCCGCAGACGGCGGTTTTGTGGATTTTTACGAGCACATCGTTGATGCCGATTTCCGGAACGGGCACCTTTTCCAACCAGAGCCCCGGCTCGGACTTTGACTTTACCAGTGCATCCATTCTATCGTCCATCTTGCCTCCGTGGGCGGGTAGCGCCCGTATAATTTCTAATTCGTGTTTTACGTTCCGACCCTAACTGATTGTGTGGTCGGAGTGCCTTTCATTCTAAACCTTCCAAGCAGCGCAATGAATGATCTCTCGCAAATACCGCGCACTGTTTGAGTGCATTAGGGATCGTTGAAAAAAACAGGGAACGGCGAGGAGCAGCTGATTGCTGAAATACGCAAAATTTTATCTAAACTTATTATTATCTTTTTGCTGTTTTTTTGCTACGAGCCCTTATGCACGAGTTTGTGCGGATTTCGCGAGTGATTATTCATGCAGCAACTCAATCGGAAAAACTTTCTGACCCCTAACTTCATTGCGACTCAAAAGGGCAATCACCCGTAATCCTAAGCGGTTGCCTGGTCGAGAATTTCGGCAATATCTTTAACCGCAATAGTGGGCGCGGTTTCCGTAACACCGTCATTGAGCATGGTATTGCAAAAAGGGCAAGCCGCTACCAACGTTTCAGCGTTGGTGGCCACCACTTCTTCAACCCGTTCGATGTTGATACGCCGGCCGATCTTCTCTTCCATGAACATTCTGGACCCACCGGCGCCACAACACAACCCTTTGCGGCCGAAGCGGTCCATTTCCCTGACCTGCAGACCGGCAATGTCGTTCAGAATTTTTCGGGGTGCGTCAATCATATCATTCCAGCGGCATAGATAACAAGAGTCATGCAAGGTAACGGTCGTTTCCAGGTTAACGTTTGGCTTTAATATTCCATTTTGAATCAGATCCGCGAAAAATTCCGTATGGTGGAGGACTTCCGGCGTCGTACCGAATTGAGGATATTCATGTTTGAGGGTGTTGTAACAATGGGGACATCCGGTCAGGATTTTGGCAGGCTTATACTTGCCGAGGGTATCCAGATTCGCCTGTATCAACTCCTGGGCCACATATTCATTCCCGGCCCGCCGGGCCGCATCTCCGGTACAGCGTTCCTCCGGACCGAGAATAGCAAAATCAATCTCAGCCTTTTTTAAGAGATTGACGACGGCCCGGGCGACAACCTTACCTCTTTCGTCAAAAGAGCCCGCGCAGCCGACAAAGTAGAGAATTTTGGCTTCCGGGCGATCGCTCATCAGGGCAACATCCAATCCCTGGCACCAGTCTGCCCGTGTCTCGGCGGCAAAGCCCCATGGATTAAATTGATATTCCAGGTTATTAAAGGTTTCCTGTAATTCTTCCGGGAACCTCGATTCCATCAGCACCAGGCTTTTGCGCATTTCCAGAATGAAATCCAGGTGCTGGATGTGAAGCGGGCAAATACTTTCACAGGCCCTGCAGGTCGTGCAGGACCAGATGACATCTTCGGTAATCGGCGACCCCTCGCGAACGATCGGTTCGATGGGATTCTTGTCTTGGGACAATTGGCCGATCAGATCATCTTTTAAGTCCACCACGACGGCTTTGGGAGAAAGCGGTTTGCCGGTCAAATCGGCGGGGCATTCCTCTTCACACCGGCCGCATTCGGTACAGGCATAGAGGTTCAATACGTTTTGCCAGTTAAGTTCATTAACTTTTCCCAGACCAAAACTTTCGATATCCTCATCTTCTAAATCGCTTTTCAGCATGGGTTTGGGGGTGTCCAAGGGCGCCAGAAGGACATTCGGGATAGCCGCCAGGATATGAAGATGCTTGGATCCGGGGATATACACCAGAAAATATAAAATGACTGCCAGGTGAATCCAGTAGGAGGCCTCCAGCCCGATGAACAATCCCTGCCGGGACAGATGTTTCAACCCCAAAAAGGTCGCAATGGGCGACGAAATTGGGTAGTAATGGGTAAGACCCCGCAGGGTTTCAGGGTTGAAGGCAATTCGAAAGGCGTTGACCGAAAAAAAGCTGACGATGATAATTGTCGTAAACAGTATAATCAGCCGGGAATCTAAACCATCGGTTAAGTATTTGGGTTTGAGGATGAGCCGTCGGTAGACGCAGTAGGCCAGCCCTACCAAGACCAGTAAGGCCAGGATGTCTGCCAAAAAGGCATAATATCCGTATATTGCAGGGACGACGCGCGCGAAACTGAAAGCGGGAAAGATACCGGCGATCATCAATTCAATCGTATGCGGCAGTACGACGATGAAGCCCAAAAAAATAAACGCGTGCGCTAAACCCGGAAATCGTTTTTCACGCACTCTGGATTGCAGCAGAACTTCTGTGAAGAAAATCTTTAAGCGTTCAGGTAAACGGTCTGATGGGATTGGCTGTGAACCTTCAACGCGAGTCATTAGCTGAGTTAAGCGGCGAGAGCGGATAAAAAAAAACCCGAAGCTTCCCAAAAGTCCGAGCAAAATTAAAATAGATTTAATGGTGTAATAAACGCTCATCTAGTATCGTGCCCCAGAAATATTTTGCAACGCGATTATCCGGGAAACTCCAGTTGAGAAAACACCTGATATGGTTTTCACCACGAAGAACACGAAGATCTCAAAGGGAAAACACAAAATTTTTCTTTTATCCTTTCGTGTCCTTCGTGCCCTTCGTGGTTATGTATGCTTCGCTGGCACTTTGATCTTCATAACGCCTGTCAGGAAATGACATGACGAGACAACGCGCATTCATTTTGCCAATTATATCTGGGCCGGCATACTGGGTTCAGTTTACGTTAATTATTCCTCAGCGACAACTCTTTTCAACTGACGGGTCAATATGGGAACAATTTCAAACAAATCCGCTACAACGTAATAATCACAATTTTTGGTAATACTGGCTTCCGGATCCGTATTGACGGCGATGATCAGTCCCGAGGTCTTCATACCGGCAAAATGTTGCACAGACCCGGAGATGCCGCAGGCGATATAGACTTTGGGGCTTACCGTCGCACCGGTTTGCCCAACCTGCATCGTGTGCGGCGCCCAACCGGCATCGACCGCAGCCCGCGAAGCACCCACCGCCGCGCCGATAACGCGGGCACATTCGAAAAGAATCTCAAAGTTTTGCGGTTTTTCCATGCCCCGTCCACCGGAAATGATAACATCGGCCTCAGTGAGGTCGATGCCGCTATGAGCTTGCTGTTTGATCTCCTTTACCACCAGGCCTTTACTTTCAACATCGGACTGAAAAGAAACCACCTCGGCTTCGCATGGCTCGGGTCTGACCTCGATGGCATTGGGACGGATACCGAAAATAAAATGGTTTCCGCTGACTTTAATAGTGGCAATCGTCTTGCCGGAAAACTGGGATTTTTGAACCGTGCGTTCATTTAAATTTAAATCGACACAATCCAAAATGAGGGGGGCATCGAGGTAAGCAGCCACGCGCGGCAGCACATCTTTTCCCCGCGCACTGGTGAGCCCGCAAAGAGTGGTTAGACCGAAATGGTCCATGGCGGCGATGATCGCCCGGGCCCATTGGTCCGGGTTCCACTGCATCGCGCTTTGAGCGGACGTCAAATCAATTATTTTTCCGATACCATATTGCTGGAGCTGTTCCTTGCAGGCCGCTGCGTCACCATTCACTATCAGAGCAAACAGTTCACACCCTTGCCGGCGGGCAAGGGTGATCACACCGAAATTGGTTTTCTTGATGTTGCCGTCTTTTAGTTCAATCAGAATCCCGATTTTTTCCATTTGTGTACGCTTTTAGTGTGGGTCTAATCCCAAATATCAGGTCACCGGTAACTTGTAAATCATGGCGCCCGGCAGAAAATGACATGACCGATCCACTCTTCTCAGGGAACTCCGTCTTCATAAGGCCATGTTGTTTTCTGAAAGGCGCTATGTTGATAAATTGATGTTAAAGTTCAGCGGGGCCTGATATTTGGGATGATCGGCAACCAAACCTTTCGTTTATAACTGCGTTGGTTTAATCCCAAATATCAGGTCACCGGTAATTTGTGAATCATGGCGCCTGGAAGAAAATGACATGACCGATCCACTCTTTATATTATTTCGGTGAAGTTCTTTTAAATTACTTTTGCTTGGTCACGTAATACCTGAATCAGCTGCTGAACGGTCTCTTCCGGTGACCCTTTGATTTCCTTGGGTTGCCGCTGCTCAACGGCGGGTTTCAATTCCAGGATCTCCATACGCGCTGCAGGCTTTTCAATTGGCAAGCTGTCCAGCTCGATCTGTTTAATTTCTTTTTTCTTGGCTTTGCGGATATCCATAAAAGTTGGATATTTGGGTTTGTTCAATCCCTTGCCGGCCGCGATGATGCACGGCAGCGGCATCTCCAACAACTGCTTGACACCGGCCTCCAGTTCACATTCCACCACTGCGTTATTTTGCTCAATTGAGAAAGCAACCACATTGGTGGCCACAGGCACATCAAGGGCGGCCGCAAGCCTGAACATGGTTTGCATGCCCTCGCTGTCAATGGATTCTTTTCCGGTAAAAATGATGTCCGGTTGGCCGTCCTGTTCAATGGCTGCTTTCAGGGCCCGTGCCGTGAGGATGCTGTCGGGCCAATCAGCGGTTTTGATCAAGATCGCCCGGTCTGCTCCCATGGCCAGAGCGGACTGAAGGGTATCGGCAGCCGTTTGTTTACCGACGCTCACGGCGACCACTTCGGAGCCTTCCGTCTGGGCTTTGAGACGGGTACCTTCTTCAACAGCGTGTTCGTCATAGGGATTCAGCAGGAAAGTCACACTTTCATCGATCTGATTGTTATCCTTGATGGTAATCGTTGCCGCCGAATCGGGCACATGTTTCACGCATACGTATATCTTCATCTTCTTCTGGTCTAAATCAAGTTCGGGGGATTCCCCGGTTGGAGTGGTGAATTGTTATATAAGGTTTCGGGTATCCCGCCTTCGCTCGAAAAGCTACGGCGCGGCAGTCAGGAGCCAGGTATCAGTACAGACAGAGCTGAAACCTGAACACTGACATCCTTTTCCTAATAGTATGATCGGAGAATTGACGATAATTTGATAATGGATAATCCATAGCGCTTCACTAAGCGTTGTCCCTTAAAAAGATTTATAAGAAGTGGTTTTAAAATATCAGATTGCGTTCGAGAGCAAGGCGTCCCGCGAATTGAAAACGGAGCGTACACGTTAGTACGTGAGTATTTCAATTCGCGGGATAACGCAGCTATCGGACGCTAGATGGGGTTTTAAGACCACTTCTAACCGTTCACAGAGAAACTACTATCCGGGTTGATCTCTCGATTGCGGGAATAGAAACCCACATTAACGATTCGCCCGATATAGCGCAACTTAAACTGAAAGGGGTCGTTATCATGATCGTGGCCCTTTTCGCAGGCGTCGATCAATTCGGCCATCATGGCGCCGACCACCAGCGCATTTTTGTACTGATTGCCACTGGTACCGATGGCCATGTAGAACCCTTTCATGTCGGATTTGTCATAAATGGGAATCCAGTCGTCGGAGCAATCATACAAGTCGCAGGTCCCGCGGGGCTGATTGGGTATCTGCATGCTGGGTACCCGCTTGGCGCAGCGGTAGGTTTGGGCCTTCCATTGGGCTTCGGATAGTTGATTGTCCCGTCCGGGCCCGCCTTTACCGGCATAAAACTCGTCCGGATCGACCCACTCCTGCGGGTCACATTCCGGATCTTCACTGCCGATCAAGAACATGTTGCCTACTTCCGGGCGGTAATAACAGGCAATGTCACCGTCAGAGGTGTGATAGCCGTCACCCAGGTAATTATATCCTTCCGGGGACGGGCAGTGCATGACCTCGTGCCGCAGGGCCTTGGTTTTGATGTTGCAGCCCTCGTAAACCCCTTCGGCCATTTGATTGATTTTGTATGAATGCGGGCCGGCGGCATTGACGACCACCGGCGCATCGATTTGCGTTCCATCCTTTAGCGTTACACCCAGCACCTGGTTGTCCTGGCTTCTGACCTCGGCGACTTCGGCGTTAAACAAAAATTCAGCGCCTTTGGCTTCAGCCGCGCGCATGACATTGTGGGTCGAAAGTGCCGGGTCGTTGACGTAACCACCTTCGGGACAAAATAGGGCACCCTCGAGCATTTTCGTCGGTTCATTAAAAAATTCAGAATCTTCGGGTCGTCGCACGGGCCAGTGTTCATGCATATCATAAACCGGCACCATTTCTTTGATCTTATCGTTGTCCCACTCTTCATAGGAAACACCAACCGCGTCGTAGTGCTTTTTGACCTTGCGCCAGTCGTGCCCCTGGGATTTGATCAGAATGGAGCCGGTGTTCATGTACTTGGCCAGACCTTTTTCGTCGTTGACGTGATCTAAGTAATTTTCCCAATCCAGCCAGTACTTGAACCCCTCGTAAGCCATGGCCACACCGTCTTCGGTGGAATAATGGGCGCGCACGATGGCGCAGGATGCCGCAGTTGAGCCTTCGCCCGCATCTGCCAGCTTGTCGATGTTCAGGGTCTTGTAGCCCATCTTGGTCAGCTCATAGGCGATGGGAACGCCGATGACACCTGAACCGATGATAATGGCATCATATTTTTTCGTCATGATTTAAACCTCCTCTTTTGATTGCGGATTGCGGATCGTGGATTGCGGATTGCCCATTGCTTGCTTCTGGTTATGCAGTACGCCCCTGTTTGCATACGTTTGTGCAAAGCAGTCGCTGATAATTCATTCCACGATCAAATTTAAAAACTCCCGGCTTCTCAATTTTAAATTGTTAATTTTTTACCCTAAGTCAAATCAGAGATGGATTGCAAAGCTTTTTTAAGTCCCAGGCTTTTATTTTAAACGATTTGTCGTGAACGCCCGGGTTAAAGTAAACAAATTTTTTTTTGATCAGGTCCGGATCCATATAAACCGGCAAGGCCGTCAGGTGTCCAAAGGGCGGCACGCATCCCACCTCACAACCTACCGCCGGGCTGACCGCTTCGGGTTTGGCAAATGACACTTTCTTTGTTTTGGCTGCAGCTGCGGCCTGTTTCCAGTCGACTTTCTTGTTGCCCGGTAAAACCAGAACGATCATCTGACCTTCTTTGGTGGTTAAAACCAAAGATTTAACAGTTTCAGACTCACTGACCTTCAAGGCCTCTGCCATGGCCGGATTGGTATATACCGGCTCGTGTTCAAAAACTTCGTAAGAAATCTTGTGTTCATCGAGCATGGCCCGTATCTTGTCTTCCAGGTTCATTATGTCCTCTTTGGGGCGGTTTGCGTTTAAGCAGAACGATTATTCACCCAGTCGCTGAACGCGCTTTCACCGGCAGGCTGGAGCTCAAATTCTTTGCCGGCCTCAAGAATTGCCGCTACCATGTCCTGGGCATATCCCCTGGAACAGGTCAGCAAAATAGCAGATTTTTCTGGCGTATTTCCCAGAACGACAATCTGGCAGGGAACATGTGAAAACGGTCCCTGCAATAAAAACGGCGTTTCCAGTAAAGGATCAAGAAAATCAAGGGCGCTTAGCTTTTCGGTTATCGCAAAAATATCCTTGCCGAGCAGCGCCAAAAACACAGTGGCATCAATTACATCCGTGAAAGCCGGATCATCTGGCAAAGAGTGGCTTTCGCCGGATATATGCCAGATCGATGCCTGGGTCTGGTTCATGCGATTGATCAAAACGCCATTTTCAAAAACACACCGGCCAGGTTTATCCGGGATGTTGACGCCCCACGGCCGGTGCCGGGTAATATCGCTGTCCTGGAGATCCCACCGCATCCGGTGGCTTAAATCAACCAGCCAGGGGCCATCACCCTGGGCTTCGTATTCCAGCACCACGTTCCAGTGATCACGAAGTTCAGTTTTTAAGGGTTTTCCTACAAAAGTTACCGGAGATCGTCGCTTTATTTCAACAGCCATTTTTGCCTCACATCTTTAAGCGCTTGCCTTCAGGGTCGTAAAAGGGGGTGGCTACCACTGTTGCATAAATGTGCTCACCCCTGCATTCATCTTCATAGATTTGCAGGCGCGTGCTTTCCTCGGCCAGCTGTGCTTCCACCAGCGCCAGCCCGATGGGTTCTTTCAACGTAAAACTGTGGCGCGCAATACACACATAACCTCTGATACGGTTGTCCACAATGATAGAGCCATCTTTGGGAGGGCGGGATGGATCTTCCATTTTAAATCCCACCAGCTTGAAACGTCCCTCTTGATTTTCGGTCTGCCGCAACGCCACGGCCCCAACCGTTTTGGCCTCGGATTTATTGCGATCCCACAGAAAACCGAGGCCGACATCGTGAAGCGTGGTGCGCTGCTCGGATTCGGAACCGATAATCAGGTGGGCTTTTTCCATGCGCAACACATTCTGGGCTTCCAAACCGAAATTTCGAATGCCTAACTTCTTACCGGCTTTGCTGATCACGTCCCACAGGCTCTGCATATAGGATGCGGGAACATGCAGCTCAAAGGAAAGCTCACCCACAAACCCCAGACGCATCGACCGGACCGGAATGGCATCCTTAATCATAAATTCACGATACCCGGCATATGGAAAGGCCGCATCGGAAACATCCGCATCGGTGACCTTCTTGAGCACTTTGCGCGCGTTGGGCCCTGCAAGGTTGATCACACCGAAAGCGTCGGTCAGATTAACCATGTGAAACTGCCAGCCGTCATAGCGGGTGTGATAGCGGATCCATTCCACCGTGGCGCCGGCCCGGGCGGTTGAGGTCGTAAAATAATAATCGTTTTCACCCCTTTTGACGACCACGCCGTCATCGATAATACAGGCATCTTCGTTGCACATGGCCGAATATTTAACTTTACCGTTTGCAATTTTGGACATGTCGCTGACGTACACCCGCTGCAGGGCCTTTAACGCGTCGGGCCCCCAGATCCTGAATTTGCCCAGCGTGGATGCATCCAGCATGCCGACGTTGGTGCGGACATTTTCAATTTCCTTACGGCAGCTCAAATCCTTGGAAAAATAGCGCGCCCGTTTCCAGACACCGATGCGTCGAATGACGCCGTCGGCGGCTTTCTGGGATTCGTGAACCGGCGTGCGTTTGCACATATCATGATTGCTGCCGGCATAGGTGGCAATATGGGTGGGGACCAGGGGCACGCGCACGGTGGTCGGCATAGCCGTCGCTGTGGTATCGCCATGGTACTGGGCCACAAACAGCGGCAGATTGTGCCCGGGTATACCGCCCTGCCCCGGCCCCGTGCCGGCGGCCGTAAAGCGCTTGATCAGTTCGGTGGCGTCAAAACCCATCGTCAGGGCCTGTTTCACATTTTTAACTGTTGTATCTTCATCAAAGCAGATAAAGGTTTTGCGTCCTTGAACAGGGGCAGTCACCAGCTTACAGCCCTGGTCCGGACCCGGCAATTGATTCAGATTGTCGCGGGCTTCCTTCAAGCGGGAGTCAACAGATACCCCGCAATCGGCAGCCGCTAAAATGCCGGCCAGCCAGCCGGAAGCCTCAATAGATGCGGGATGATTCAGTCCCAGCAACCGACCAGCGACCTGTACCTTGGCGGGCAGCTTTTGGGGCATAAAAAAACCGGTGTAGGGCTCATAGGCCAGTTTGGCCTGGGCCAATGATAACGGGCCGGTCAGCGGGGTCATCCCGGCCGAGGCCACCAGAAGGTCGCAGTCAAACTCTTTTTCAAGGGTGCCCGTCAGAGTGGACAGCGTTACGCTGGTAAGCGTACTACTGCCATGGGCGCGGGCGGCAACCCACCCCCTCAAAAATGGAATATTGCGTTGCTGGAGTCCTTCAAGCAGGGCCGGATCCTGCCCGTCTTCCCGAATGTCGGCCACACAGTTGACCTCTAGACCCAGGTCAAACAAATCCAGCGCGGCCTCCAATCCCAGATCATGCCCGACACTGAAAATCGCCTGTTTGCCGGGAAGCAGGCCATAGGTATGCGCCAGACGATGGGCACATCCGATCTGCATCACTCCCGGGCGTTCGTTGTTTTCAAAAAGCAGCGGACGCTCTATGCAGCCGGTGGCCACAATAACACTGGTGGCCCGGATTTCGATATAACGCTCATCAAAATAATCGCTGCCCTGCCCCTTCTGAAAGGCGGTCACCAAATTATTATTATAAACGCCGACCACGGCGGCTTGCGTGAGTACACGGATGTTCGCTTTTTGTTCAAGCTGTCGCGCCATCTGCCGGGCTGTTTGCGCAAGCGATTCCCCGGCAGAATTTTGCGCCGTGCGATAGTCAAAAAAACCACCCAGCCACGGACGGGTTTCCAGCAGAATAACCCGCAGACCATTTTCAGCGGCGGCCAGGGCGGCCTGCATGCCCGCCGGTCCCCCGCCGATCACACAGACATCGGCTTTGGGATAAATTTCATCGTAGGTGCCGGGCATCTGAAATTTGGGTGAAATTTTTCCCAGTCCGGCAGCCTTGCGCACCTGTTTGAGCGCAATCGGCCAGATGCGGGCCGGCTTGTGCATCGTGCGGTAATAGAAACCGGCCGGCATCGCCCAGTCCAGTTTATCCATGAACCCCTTCAGATCCGTTTCCGGTGAACCCACCACATTTTGCGCTTTAACCTGCATACCGTCTGCCAGCAGCGTGTTCTCGGCACAGACATTGGGGATTCCGTTGACCTGCATACAGGTATTGCTGCTTTCGCCATCCATGCTGTAGAGACCGCGGGGGCGATGATATTTCAAGCTGCGTCCGAAAATGCGAATACCGTTGGCATAAAGGGCAGTCGCAACCGTATCCCCGCTCAGCCCCGTGCGCGTTTTGTTCTTATATTTAAAATTCAGGCTTTTCGCAGGATTAATTCGCAGGGTGGATAGTTTTTCCAGCCTTTTCATGAGTGCGCCTCCGGTTTATCCACCTCTAGATTAGAGGTCGTATCGCGGTGGGTCTTAAACCAAACGCCACAGCCATCTTTGTGGCACCACCATTCTTCCTGGATACCGGCCACACATTGGTTCATGTGCACATACTCGCACCAGGCCCGGGGTGAAAGATCGGCTTCATCCGGCCGGGGCCCTTTTTCTTCTCCGCCGTAGCGGAACTCATAACCATTGCGTTTGCCGCATACGGGACAGGTCAGGGTCATCGCCATCAAGTAATCTCCCTTTCTTTATTGAATAATGAATATTGAATATTGTATATTGAATATTTAAGGTCCGCCTCCGGCGGTTACTTTTAAATCTTGAAGGATGGAGCGCAGCGACTTCCACAAATATTCAATCTTCAATATTAAATTTTCAATCATCTAATGATGGAGCGCAGCGACTTCCACAGATATTCAATCTTCAATCTTCAATTTCCAATTTTCAATCCTTTAGTTATCCGGTGTGTAATTGACAAGCGCTGCTGTCTCTCCCATCAGCCGGTGCTGTTCATAGCGACGCAGGTTGAAGGGTTTGAGCATGGCAGGACATTCCCCACTGGCCATAAATTGGGCCATATATTTGCCGGTGGCGGCGCAGGATTTGAAACCGAAATATCCCCAACCACAATCCACGTAATAGCCTTCAATGGGGTCGTTGCCATCCATAATGGGTGCCATATCCGGTGTCATGTCAGCCAGGCCGGCCCAGTGACGCATGAATTTAACCCCTCTTAAGCAGGGCAGCATCTCAGAAAGTGCCTCGGCCTGATGTTTGATGTAATAGGCCGTCGTTTGTGTTGTATAATTGGGCCAGGCATCCATGTGAGCGCCGGTGGCGATTTCGCCTTTAAGGGTTTGATTCGCATAGGCATGATAGGCGCCGGAAGAGACCACATGGTTTAAGATCGGTTTCAACGGCTGGGTAACCATGGCCTGAATGGTCAGCACACTGATCGGCAATTTTATTCCCAGCAATTGATAGGATAGTGCAGCCGAATATCCGCCGGCGGCATTCAGCACCCGCGGTGTATTGATTTTACCTTTGTTCGTTTCAACCGAAACGATTTTATTGTTTTCCACACCAATGCCGGTCACTTCGGTCTGCTGGTGAATGTGTACCCCATGTTTGGCCGCCCCTTTGGCCAGCCCCCAGACGATAGCATCGTGACGCAGAATACCGCCGGGTGGATGATACATGGCGCCAAAAATCGGATAAGTTATATCCTCTGAGATATTAAGGGCCGGAACCATTTCTTTGCACTGTTTGGCGTCAATCAAATGGCTTTCAACTCCGAGAAACTGGGCGCTGGCCACATTCATGCGCGCCGCATTCATGGCCGCCTCACTGTGCATCAGATTCAGGTTGCCGCAGTTGTAAAACATCAAATTGTAATCGAGCTCTTTGGTGAGAATGGGCCACAGTTCGAGGGCTTCTCTGTAAAGGGGAACGTTTTCCTGGGTGCGCTGGTTGGCCCGCACGATGGCGGTATTGCGGCCCGATCCGCCAAAACCAAGGTAGCGCTTTTCAATCACAGCCACGTTGCGCATGCCGTGATCCCGCGCCAAAAAATAGGCCGCAGCCAGACCGTGCAGCCCGCCCCCGATGATAACCGCATCATAATTTGACCTGAGTGACGGCTTTTCCCCCCATAGGAGCTTAACCTTTGCAAACATAAAATCTCCCTCTGAAGATGATGCGCTAAATTATTTTTTATATAATTTTCAGATTGTTATCTGAAAAACTGTCTTTGCCCGCAGCAAACAGGGCAGTCTTTCAAATTTGACACTACTTATGATAATGAAACAAAACCTGTCAAGAAAAAAATATAAAAATGAATCAAATCATTTCAAAATAGGTTGACAATTCAAAAAAGAACTTGATATGAGGTTGATTTGAACTTATCATTACCGAGATATATGATAGACTATATTTTATAATATATTGATAAAACGCGTTATTCAAATAATTTGGTTGGTGCCGGATGTTGAATCGGGTGTCTTTTGCCGCCTAGGCTAAGCAACTCCATTTTTGATAGAATTTCGATCATTATAGCGAATTTAAGCCCCTAATTCGCTGGATCAAATACCATTTTAGGGGACAGTTTTGAAAGTTTAGCCCTATTTGACTATATTTATTTCATTTTAAACCATCGAATCATGAAAGATCAATCATCACACCCGACGATGCAGGGCATTGTCGAACAACAGAATGCCCTCACACCCAAAGGCCGGATTCTGGGTAACTATATTCTTGAAAACCCGCGCAAAGCGGTATTTATGACGACCAAGGAACTGGCGCAAACATGCCAGGTCAGCGAAGCAACGGTGGTCCGTTTTGTCAGTCAGCTGGGATACGAGGGCTACGGCGCATTTCAGCAAGCGTTAAGGGATTTTGTGGATACGGAGCTGACGATGCTGGATCGCACTGATCTTTCGGGCATGCAGCTTGCAGGCGCCGATCGCCTTAGCCGCGTGGTGTTTGAAGAAATGGAAAATTTGAAGCTATTTCTTGAAACCGTCGATATGGATGCGCTCAAAAAAATGGTTGATCTGATCGAAAGCAGCAATTCTATCTTTGTCGTTGGATCCCGTCTTTCCTATACCTTTGCTTACTATCTGGGCTGGTCTTTGACCAAAATTCGCTCAAATGTTCACATATTAAAAGGCAGCGACAGCACGGCCATCGACTGGCTGACGATTGCAGCGCCGGAAAGCCTGGTGATCATTATCGCGACGACACGCTATCCAAATGAACTGATTCGATTGGGCAAAATGGTTCGTCGCCTCGGACTCAATCTGATTGTGATTGCCGATAGCGCCCTTTGCCCGTTGATTCAATTCGGCCAACTGTCGCTGGTCGCACCCTCAAAAAACATTCCTTTTATCGGAAATCCAACCACGATTTCCTGCGTCATCAACTATCTCGTTCTCGAACTTGCCAGCCGGAATGGTGACCGACTTAAACAGCACCAGGAAAAAATTGAACAGGCGTATCGCGAAAACGATATCCTGTTTAATCTGCATAAAGAAGAATTTGCTAAAAAATAGCCATCCGGAGATTTTATAGGATTCCGGCCGTATCAAATTTGTTTCCGTGCTTGATTGTCAAATTGATATTATATAGAGTGTCGCGGTCAGGACCTTTTTGCCGTATCGCCGGGCATTCGAACCAAACCGATTTTTTACCTATATTTTATGCGCAAAGGAGGCACAGATCATGAGTGAATTATTTGCAAAGATGGCGGAATCTTTGATTGCCGGCAAAGTCGATGAAGTGTCCAGTCTCACACAAGAAGCTGTGGACGGGGGCCTGTCGCCCCGGGATATTTTAGAACAGGGATTGCTGGCCGGTATGGATGTCGTGGGGCAGCGCTTTAAAGCCAACGAGATGTTTATTCCGGAGGTTTTGCGCTGTGCCAAATGCATGCATGGCGCCATGGAAATCTTGCGGCCCCTGCTGGTTGAAACCGGCGTGAAGACCGCCGGCACACTGGTGATCGGAACGGTCAAGGGCGACCTGCATGACATCGGCAAGAACCTGGTGGGCATGATGTTCGAAGGGGCCGGCTTTAAAGTGATCGACCTGGGCATCGATAAGGATCCACAAACGTTTGTTGATGCTTTAAAGGAACACAAGGCGGAGCTCTTTGGTATGTCGGCGCTGTTAACCACTACCATGCCGATGATGGGCGAAACCATTAATGCCATAAAGGAAGCGGGCATCCGGGACCAGATTAAAATCATGATTGGCGGGGCGCCTGTGACAGCCGAGTTTGCCAAAGAAATCGGCGCCGACGCCTATGCCTCGAATGCCGCCAGCGCTGTTGATACCGGAAAGGAGCTGCTGGGTTTGTAGACTCGCCTGACTTTGACAAAAAAAATTGTGGTACCCATAGCCTCGGGCCGCTTTTTTTAAAAAAGCAAAATAGGAGATAGACCCATGTTAGAAAAAACCATGCTCATCAAAATGAATCAACAGGCCTATGGTACAACGATGTTTCAAATTCTGACCGCAGATCAAATCGAACAGATTTATTATGCGGCCCTGGACGTTTTAGAGGTTTCCGGGGCCCGGATACTGCACACAGAGGCTTTACAACTTTTTGAAAAAAGCGATGCCGTCGTCACCGACAATGATCGGGTGCGCGTTCCCACCGCCCTGGTGGAACAGGCGCTGCAAAGCACGCCTTCCAAAGCGGCCCTCTCCGATCGCAACGGCCAGCGTTCGATCAAACTCCAAAAAAATACAGTGGCTTTTGGAAGCGGGGCCGATGCCACTTTTGTTTACGACCTCAAGGGCGGCGAGCGCCGCAAGTGCACATTTGCAGATGTGGAAGCCGCCGCTAAACTGGTTGATTCGTTGCCCCACTTGAATTTTTGCATGTCGTTTGGTGTGGTCTCGGACGCGCGAAACCCGAAAACACAGGACCGGCATCAATTTATGGCCATGGTCAAAAACTGCACCAAGGCGCTGATGATCACCAGTGTCGATGTTGAGGGGTTAAAAGATCAATGGGAAATGGCCTGCCTGATGCGCGGCGGGGAAAAAGAGTTTCGCTTGAATCCCCTGTTTGCCACCTATATTCAGTCGGATACGCCGCTGGTGTACCATAAAGAAATGGTGGACCGGCTTTTGTTTGCCACCGATAAAGGCATACCGGCCGTATACTCGCCCTGTTCCGGATTGGGCGTGACCGCTCCGGCGACCATTGCCGGTGTGCTGGTGCAAACCCTGGCCGACAGCCTTCTGGCGGTTGTACTGAGCTACCTTAAAAAGCCTGGAGTGCCCCTGGTTTTAGGCGGCATTCAAACGGTCATGGATGAAAGCAGGAAAACATATTATTTCGGATCACCCGAGCTCCATCTGACCTCGGCGGGCATTGCCGAAGTTTATAAATGGCTGGGACTTTTGAGCTCAGCGCCCGGCGGGTGCTCGGATTCAAAGGTTGTCGACGAGCAGACCGCTTCAGAGGCTGTGATGAGTGTCTACAACGGCTTTATGGCCGGAACCAACCTGATCCATCATGCGGGCAGCCTCGAGGGCGGCTCGACCGCATCACTGGCCAGCCTGGTCATGTGCGACGAAATCATCGCGATGGTCAAACAGGTCGGAAAAGGTATTGAGGTCACCGATGAAAGCCTGGCTTTGGACATTCTCAAAGAAATCGGGCCGGGTGGTGAATTCTTGAGTCACGACCACACCTTTGAACATTTCCGGGATTGGTTCCAGCCGACCGTCATTGATCGCTCCAACTGGGAAACCTGGACCAACGCCGGCGGCAAAACGTACCAGGATCGGCTCGTACCCGAAGTCGACCGTCTGTTGGAGGCCCACCAGCCCGAAGCGCTGGACGAAAAGTTAATTCAGGAGATGAAAAAAATCATCAGCCTGGCGGACAAAAAGGAGGTTTGATGATGAGCACACGAACCAATCAAACAATCAATCAAACAGCACAGTTTCGTATCTTATCACCGGATCAGAAACAAAGAATTTTCGAAGGAATGATCGAAACCCTGCGTGATACCGGCGTGCATCTTCACCACGAGGAGGCCCGTGCACTGCTTAAAGAGCACGGCGCTTTGATTGATGACATCACCGTCAGGATTCCGCAAAATCTAATTTTGGATGCCCTGGCCACTGTTCCGCCGGTGACGATCGTCCAGAGCTGGGACGGGACCCGCAAAACCCGTATCGAGAAAAACCAGGTGCTGTTCGGCCCCGGACCCACCCCACCGAACTACACCGATCCCGATACGCTCGAGCGTCGCAAGTATGTCAAAAATGACGCGTCCGTGGTGGCCAGGGTCTGTGAGGCCCTTCCGAACATCGGTTTTGTGCAATCTTTGGGCACCATCAGTGATGTGACGGTATCCTTGGCAGATGTATATGAGTTTGCCGAGATGATTCAGAACACC
>JASFIV010000021.1:0-29137 GCA_050122475.1 Desulfobacterales bacterium
CCTATTGCCCACCGGTGGCGATTACGAGGCCCAGCTTTTCGCGTGTGGCCTCACCGGCTGCAAACAGACCAACTATGCGACCCTTGGACATAACGACGATGCGATCGCTGAGGGCCATCAGCTCGTCTAAATCCTCAGATACCAGCAAAATGGCGGTGCCGGATTCGCGCAGCTGCATCAGCAGCTCCCAGGTATGATCGATGGCCTTGGCATCCAGCCCCTGGGCGGGATAAACCGCCACCAGACATTGCGGTATGCGCCAGGTCTCACGACCCAGAATTAAGCGTTGGATGTTTCCGCCTGACAGAATACGCGCCGGGGTCTGCCACAGATCGGAAACCAGAGCCCCGAATCGGGAGACGATCTCTTTGGTGTGCACGGTGATATAGGATTTGTTGACAAACGAGCCTTTTGAGAACGGCGGCACCCGGATATCCTTAAGGACGACATTTTCTGCGGTGGTCATCGGCTCCACCATACCCATGGCGCGTCTTTTCTCGGGAATATGCGCAACGCCGGCGCTTATGATTTCCCGCGGCGTCCGGTTGGTGTAATCTTTACCGCCGATTATCACCTGGCCGCCGGTGGCTTTGCGCATTCCGGTGACGACCTCGGCCAGCTCGCTCTGGCCGTTTCCGGAGATCCCCGCAAAACCCAGGATTTCGCCCTGGCGGATTGAAAAGGAAACCCCCTGTAAGGCCGGCTCCTGATCCGCAGCCAGGGCCTCGAGGTTTTTGACCTCCAGCACAATTGTATCGGATTTAACCGGTTGGCGTTCAAGATGGACCGGCGTGTGCTCACCAAACATCAGTTTGACGAGCTCGCTTTTGTCGGTTTGAGCCGTGGGCCGGGTCCCCATGGATTTGCCGAGACGCAGAACGGTTACCCGGTCGCCGACTTCCAGGGCTTCTTCGATTTTGTGGGTGATGAACAAAATCCCATACCCCTGCCGGGCCATGTTTTCCAAGGCCTCGAAAAGGCGCTCGGCATCGGCTGAGATCAGAGAAGTGGGCTCGTCCAGAATCAGAATTTGGGGGTCATGGTAGAGGACCTTGATGATTTCCGCTCTTTGCTGCTCACCGGCCGAAAGATCTTCGACCTTGGCCAGCGGGTCCACGGACAACTGGTAAGTTTCTGAAAGCGCGCGCACCTTTTCTTCAACTTCCGGCACGGGAAAAGAAAAATCGGAGGCAGGCAGGCCCAAGGCGATATTTTGCGCCACAGTAAAGGGTTTTACCAGCGCCAGCTCTTGGTGAACCATGCCGATGCCGTGCCGGATGCCGTCGGCCGGCGATTTCAACGTCACCGGCCGACCTTTGACCTCGATCTGGCCTTCGGAAAGGGAATAAAAGCCCGAAAGGCAATTGGCAATGACGGTTTTACCGGCACCATTTTCTCCGAGCAGGGTGTGGATTTCACCAGCCCGGATATCAATATCGATGTGATCCAGGATCAGATGCTGCCATACGCCGGGAAACCCCTTGCACAGGCCCTTACCCTCAAGGAGTATCTCGCTGTTGCCTTGCGGCTGTGTACCTTTTTGATTCAAGATGGCGCTTCCTTTGATCTTACTCGCGCTGATATGGAATACCTATGGCGGCCGGAAATTTGGCGCGTCCGATAACCCCGGCGACCACCAGCAGCGTGACGGCATAGGGAGCCATGGCGATAAACTGCCAGGGAATGACTTTTTGAACCGCCGGCATGGTGGCCACCCAGACCGCCAGGTTGTCAAAAAAGCCGAATATGAAACCGCCGAGCAAAACCAGCAGCGGGTTGAGCCCGCTGAAGACGACGGTCGCCAGGGCGATAAAACCACGGCCGGCCGAGATCTCCTTGGTAACCGAGCCCAACCAGTCGATGCTTAGATAGGCGCCGGCCAAGCCGGCCAGAGAAGCGCCTGCGGCTGTTGCCAGCAGCCGCAGCAGATGGATTCTGATGCCGGCCACATCGGCGGCCTGCGGGTTTTCGCCCGCGGCCCTTATTTTCAGGCCCAGCTTGGTGCGAAAAAGCAGAATATACAGGAAAACCGGCAGTACGACGGCCGCAAATATCATCGGGCTCAAATCGCCGAAAGGGGTGGCGATGTTTGCCAGCTGGTGTTCGGCAGCCACGGCATGGTGCCCGGGCACGCCCAGATGGATCAACCAGAACGCCACCAGGCCGGCGGCAAAAAGGTTAATACCCACACCGGCGATCAGCTGGACGCCTCTAAAATAGGTGCACACGCCCCCAAAAATGAGGCCGATCACGAACCCGGTTGCCAGCCCAACCAGCAGGCCCACCACCGGCCCGCCGGCTTCCGCCCCGAGAGCGCCAGTCATGGCACTGACCAGGATGATCCCTTCCAGACCGATATTGAACAGGCCCGCCGATTCGCCGACCACTTCACCTGAGGCGGTCAAGGTGATAGGGACCATGGCATGCAAAGATCCCAATAAGATACCCCCAACATATTCAAGATTCATCCTTGTCTCCGATTTTTGAGGTCGCTTCTCGTTTTATGAACGCTTTGGCCGAAAATCAGCAGATCGGCCTAATTTCCGCAACCAGGAAAACAATTTGACCAGCTCGGGGATGGCCAAAAACAAAACGACCATCCCCTCCACGACCCGAACCAGTTCGAGGGGAACGCTCGCCAGCATCTGCATCATTCTGCCTCCGGCCAGCAGACCGCCGAAAAAGATGGCGGCAAAGATAATCCCGATCGGATGGTTTCTTCCGATCATGGCCACTGCCAGGCCTTCAAAGCCCAGCCCTTTGATGGACGGCATCCCACCGTAAATCGCATAAACCGGCGGGCGTCCCATGACATGCACCGCACCCGCCAGGCCGGCGGTGAGCCCGCCGGTGACAAAAACAAAGATAATAATTTTCCATTCTTCGATGCCTGCATAGGCGGCTGCCAGGGGGTTATGCCCGGTGGCGCGCACATCAAATCCGATGACCGTTCGCCACAGCAGAAGGTAGACGATAATGGCTGCAAAAACAGAAATGAAGATTCCGTAACTGAGGCTTGTTCCGGGCACCAGCAACGGCAGGCGGTTCGATTCGACAATGCTGATCGTTTTTTCGGCCCTTTGCGGATCAACCAGGATTTCGGTGATTAGATAAAAGCACAAAAATAGGGATATCCAGTTGAGCATGATGGTTGAAATCACCTCATGCACGCCACGGGTGGCCTTTAAAATGGCAGCCGGTAAACTCCAGAGGGCACCCGCTAAAACGGCGAAAATCAGGCTCAGGACAAAACCGATGGCTCCCGGCAGATGAAAATAGCTGACGGCCACCGCGGCCAAGGCCCCCAGATAGAGCTGGCCTTCAGCGCCGATATTGAACATCCCGCCGCGGAATCCAATGGCAAAGGTCAGAGCCGTGAGGATGAGCGGAGTGGCGTTGGCTAAAGATTCTGAGAAGCTATACAGATCACCAAAGGCACCATTGAACAGGGCGTGGTAGGCCGCAACCGGATCATAACCGTAGAGCTTGATTATCACTGCGCCGACCGCAAAGCCGATGACGCCCGCAATAAGGGTTTTGGCCAACTCATCGATGCCTGCTGGTAATCGCATGCTTCTTTCTCGTTCAGTTCGTAAAGCGATCCTTTAAACAAAAATCCGCAAAATTGATTCCAAAAAGATTTTGAAATGGCTTCTAAAGACGTTGCATCAGCTACATCTACCAGAAAATAATATGGCCGTCTTTCAACCCAAAGCGGGTTGATGGCTAAAAATCGAGGGGGAGGCAGTATGCATGCGATCCCCCTCTATGTGTATTGAGGCTACCGGGTTAGCGGAAATGTTGAGCGCACCGCTTTCATTTCATCCAGGGTGTTGGCATTCGGGACGGTTATTTGCCCCGAGATGATCTGTTTTTCCAGATCGGCTACGGCCTCCCAGATCCAGGCCGGAATCTGGGCGCGCATATTTTTCCAGTTTTCAACGATCTTGGTCTTGTCGGCGGCACTTATTTTTCCGGCACCGATACCAAATTCCATAAAGGTCAGAAGCTCAGGCTGTCTACTCATGGCCACGCCCTTGTCACTGAGGCCCATCACCGTCAGACCCGGCTTAAAGGTGCCCTTTACCACGGCCTCGACGGTGTTATAACAGGCATTGTCTACCCGTTTGAGCATACTGGCCAAAACCCGATGCCCATCGCCCATCCAATCCTGGTTGGCGTCTACCCCGATCATAAAGGGCGGTCCGGCTTCCTTGCCTTTGGCCTTAATGGCTTCGGTGATGGCCTGAAGATCGCCAATTCCCAAAGGCCCGGCGACATTGTAAATCAGGCCGGCCCGCTGGGCGAGCATGGCGCTGGTGGCTTCTTTTCCTTTGGCGATGTCGCTGAAGGTGCCGGTATAGGTGTACAGCAATCCAATCTGCGGGTCTTTACCGGATTTTTTGGCCACCATTTTGTTCCCCCAGTCAATACCGAAGCGATACCCCGCTTCGAAATGGAACAACACCGGAATCTCGATGCCAAGCACCGCTCCCACGTTGGGGAAGCCGTAGTGCGCTGCGGCCATAGCGGCCAGGGCGCCGACGAGGGCTGATCCTTCATTTTCCTTGAAAACAATCGACATCACATTGGGGGCCTCAACAACCGAGTCGATAATCATGAATTTTTGTTCGGGAAACTCTTTGGCGGCGGTGGCAATGGCATCGGTCAGCAAAAATCCAACTGCAATGATTAGATCAAACGAGCGCGATCGGGCCGCGTTGCGAATATTGGGAAGGTAATCAGCAGCGGTGGCACTTTGAATGCCGACCATTTCCAGACCAAAATCGGCCGCTGCTTTTTCGGTACCCTTGAAACTCATATCATTGAAGGAAAGATCACCCCTTCCACCGACATCACTGACAAGGGCCACCTTGCCTTTGGACGCGGCCTGGGCCATTCCCGGTGCGATTACCAGTCCGACCATCAGCACCGCTGCCATTAAGATGGTAAAGATCAAGTTTGGACGGTGTTTCATTTTTAGTCCTCCTTTCACGATTTGATTGGATAATCGAGGGATTGCGGACCAAACCTCCTTTCATTGTTTTGGCAGTTAAGGGTATCTGAACGCTTGTTTTGGTGTTTGGTTGAAACTGTTTTTACCGCTTGTCATAAATATGCTCTAAATAATAGGATGGCGGCATAAGCGGTTGTAGCAAAAGAACCGTCCGCAAACGGAAGTTTTTTTGACAATCGCTATATATCAACAGCGAGTCGGCTGGTAAGAATATCCGGGCAGACCTTCGGTCAACGTCAAAGTGGTTCCACAAATGCAAATCGACACGAATTGCCTGACAATCTATCCAAATGAAATGAAGATAATAACGGGTAAGCCAAGTCTAGAACCTATGTCAAAAACTGAGTTCTATGTCAAGATCGCAAAATCTCTTCGGCTGGTGGAATAACTATTACGGATTATTCAATTGCCATCAATAGCGAAAGTTGGTAGGTGTTGCACAAAGCGGATTTCTTTGATCTATATTCTACAGGCGCGAAAATGTGCCCAAGGCACCGGGTCCCAAAAGGATATGATCGATGAACGTCTATGAGCTCATCAAGAAGAAAAGGGATGGATTGCAGCTGTCCGCAGATGAAATCAGATATTTCATCGGTGGAATGCTCAGCGGCGACATCCCCGATTACCAGATGGCAGCATTTTTAATGGCCGTCTACTTCAACGGGATGAGCGCCCGCGAATGCTTTGATCTCACAATGGCGATGACCCAATCCGGCGAGCAGGTCGATTTGTCGGGCATCAAGGGTTTTAAAGTTGACAAACACTCCACGGGTGGTGTCGGGGATACCACTACACTGGTGCTGGCACCGCTGGTTGCGGCCAGCGGGGGGATTGTTGCCAAAATGACCGGCCGGGAGCTGGGCCACACCGGCGGCACGGTCGACAAGCTGGAATCCATCCCCGGGATGCGGGTGGCGCTCGACAGGGATGAATTTGTTGATACGGTTAACCGGATTCATGTGAGTTTGATCTCCCAGACCGCCCGCCTGGCGCCGGCCGACAAACAACTGTATGCGCTGCGAAACGTGACCGCCACAGTGGATTCAATTCCGCTTATCGCGGCTTCGATCATGAGCAAGAAACTGGCGGCCGGATCCGATGGCATCGTGCTGGATGTTAAAACCGGCCAGGGCGCATTTATGCAAAAATATGAAGACGCTCTGGAACTGGCGAAAACCATGGTCAAAACAGGGGAGGAAGCCGGCAGGCGGATGGTGGCGCTGATTACCGCCATGCAGCAGCCGCTGGGCCGCGCCATTGGAAATGCCATCGAAGTCGGGGAAGCTATTGATACGCTTGCTGAAAACGGTCCGCCTGACCTGGTTGCGCTCGTCACCGAACTGGGCGGCGAAATGCTGCTGATGTCCGGTGTTGCTTCTACCCGAGAAACAGCCAAATCCATCATCGCAAAAAATCTGGCAAACCGCAAAGGTCTGGACAAGCTGGCGGAGCTGGTTGCTGCGCAGGGCGGCGACCGGTCCGTCATCGATCATCCGGACCTGCTGCCGCAGCCCGCGCTCAAGCTTGAGATTGCTTCAGAAACAACCGGATATGTAACCGCCATTGACGCCCTCGCGGTCGGTCTGGCATCAAGGATCTTAGGAGCCGGTCGGACTACAAAGGATGCGGCCATCGATCTTTCGATCGGCATCTATCTGAACAAGAAAATCGGTGACAGGGTCAAGACCGGTGAGACCTTAGCCGTATTGCACTCTGACGGCGATAATGAAAAGATCAAAGCCGCTACAGACATATTTTTAAAAGCCTACGCAATCGGTCCGGACAGGATTGAGCCACCCAAATTATTACTGGCCCGGATTACAGGCGCCGGCGTCGAAGAACTGTAAAAAAATGAGTGACCGCCAAAGTCAATTTAACCACTTTTTGAAGACATTTCCGCAGCCGCTCAGAAGCGCCCTGCAATCCATCCCGCAAAACAGCGGCAGGCTCGACGCCCGGCGCTGCACAGCTGCTATGGAAACAGCAGCAATGTCAACCGAAGATTTAATGGTCGCGCTTTTGCCGGCCGCCAGCCTGTATGCCCGGGTACCGATTTCGAACTTTAAGGTAGGCGCTGTTGTCAAGGCCCGCCTTTCAGAAAACGAGGATGAATTCAGCCTTCTTTTGGGAGCCAATCTCGAATTTGCAGAGCAATCCCTGTCACAGACCATCCATGCAGAACAGACGGCGGTTGTTAATGCCTGGCAGCAGGGGGCGGTGCAAATCGATGCTATTGCCGTATCGGCTGCGCCCTGCGGGCGCTGCCGGCAATTTCTTTACGAACTCGACACACGCCACGCGCTGACGGTGATGATCCAAGACCCGGATGAAAACAGTTACACCGCTGAACAACTGCCTGGTTTGCTGCCGCTGGCATTCGGTGGGCAGGACTTATCGGTAAAAGACGGTTGGATGACTATGCGGGGGGATTTACCGAAGCTGAACTTGAAAACGCTTTCAGATGATCCCCATGTGCAAGGGGCGTTGGCGGCCGCCGCGCAAACGTACGCGCCCTACACGCATAATTTAGCCGGCTGTGCGATTGAGGTAGACAACCAGAAGATCTATACCGGAGCGTACGTGGAAAACGCCGCCTTTAACCCGAGCCTGTCGCCGCTGCACTCGGCCCTTATCGGCATGAATATGGACGAACTGGTGACAGCAGGTAAGATCTCCCGGGCGATTTTGGCGGAAAAGCCGACAAGCATCAATCAGCAGGGTGTCTGCCGATTGCTCCTCGAATCAGTGGCACCCGACATTGAATTAGAATATTACGAGATCCGGTAATACATTCGCCCTTCAGGATAAAACCCGAGTTGAAGGAGGCATGTTATGGACTCATCAAAGATATCGGCTTCTGAAATGGCTCAGCGAATCGATCATACGCTGCTCAAGCCTGAAGCAATCCAGTCGGCGTTTGACCTGTTGTGCAGCGAAGCCCTTCAATATGGGTTTAAGGCCGTATGCGTGAATTCGGCCCGGGTGGCGTATGTTTCCGAAAAGATTGCCGACAGAGCGGTTGTGGTGTGCGCGGTGGTGGGATTCCCGCTGGGGGCAAGCCACCCGGCGGTCAAAGCATTTGAAGCCGCAAAAGCGATCGAAGACGGCGCTTCCGAACTGGATATGGTGCTGAATATCGGCGCTCTGAAAGACGGTGACCTGAAAACCGTCGAAGCCGATATCCGGGCTGTGCGCCAGGCAGCGGCAGGTCCGATTGTGCTGAAAGTCATCATCGAAACCTGCCTGCTGACAGGCCCGGAAAAAGAAACGGCTTGTGAAATTGCCCAAAACGTCGGCGCCGATTTTGTCAAAACCAGCACCGGCTTTTCAAGCGGCGGCGCCACAGTTGAAGACGTTGCTTTAATGCGGCGGATTGTCGGACCCGAAATGGGCGTCAAAGCCAGCGGTGGAATCAAGGATTGGCAGACAGCCGCGGCGATGATTGAAGCGGGTGCCGACCGTCTCGGCACCAGCTCCGGGGTGGTGATTTTTGAAAGTGCCCCGGATTAAGGCGCCTGTGGCGCCAGCTCAAAGCTGAAAGCTCAAAGTTATCCGCAGATTACGCAAATTAACACAGATTAAATAATTTAAATAAAAAATAAGAGGTTCAGCGCTTTGGGGCTTCGCACGTTGAGCTACAACCCCACCTGCAGGGCTCAAAGATACTGGGTTGGTGGGAGAGTATCGATAAAATCTATTCATGGATAAATTTGAACCGACTGCCGAATTGATCCTGGTAGATAAATTCCTCAATCGCTTTTCTGCTCCTGGGTACATGCCTTCCGGCGGGCAGGCCCAATGTCATACAGATGACCACTTTTTTTGCTTCCGGTACGTTTAAGACGCTTCTAACCTGCGCTTCATCGAAAGCGCCGATCCAGCAGGTACCGTATCCCAGCTCCACCGCCTGGAGCGCAAACTGGCTCATGGCGATGGTGATGTCCACCATGTGCCACTTGAGGGTGGGGTCCGCCACGCCCGCGATAAAGTAGGCACAATCCCTGACAAAGACCTGATTGTTGCACGCCGCGACGAGCCGTTGTTTGACATCCGCATCGCTGACGAAGACAAATTCCCAGTTCTGGTAGTTGTTAGCCGAGGCAGCCAGCTGCAGGGCCTTAAACAGTATATCCAGATGCTCAGCCGAAATCGTGTCGGTGGCATAGCGCCGAATGCTCAGTCGTTTTTGGATCGCTTCCTGAACCTGCATAAAGTCAGCTCCTTTCAGTTAATTTCTCCCCATGTTGATGCCGTCACCTAGCCGGCCCGCACGGGCTAGGCAAATTTCCGCAATGTATAGCCTTTACCGATCGGCGGTTTTTTCTTAAACCCTTTTTGCTGGGACGGATAACTGCAAAGATAGGGTGGTTTGGAGGGATCTTTGAAAATAACCAGCTCTGCCACCCCTTTTTCGAGGCAGATATCCACCAGCTGACGGCATGCGTTGCGGGTGAAATCGTTGAGTGTCAACATCACGGCCAGCGATTCTTTTTGCGCTTTTTGTCTTGCACGGGCCTGGTTTAATGCCTTTTCGAATCCGGTCAAGCGATCGACATGTTCAATCACCGGTAGGCTGAATAAAACTTCTGATGAATTCTGAAAGCGCTGAATTTCAGGGCGCGTCAGCGGCCAAAAATAGGCAAAAATTTCGAGCAGGCTTTTTTCGGTTCGGCAGACGATCAGTTCCGGCAGACCGATTTGATAATAGGATCCGTCTTTGAGGCGTTTGGCGGATTTTTGAGGCCTTTCCAAAAGCGGCTGCGGCAGGCGCTGTGAAAGTCGATAGACGTGCACGCAGACGAGCTCCTCATCAAAATAATCGATCAGGCGATATGCGAAGAGGGCTGTTGGCAGGACAACGGTCAGAAACCGTAGCATTTCTCTTCTGGACAATCCACAGTTCATACCCGCCTCCTTGAATGAACGCCATGAAGGCTCACATCTTATGGCAAAGTTCGAGTCAAACCGGATGCAGTGCTGCTTTAACTCTTTCAGGTGTCATGGGCAGCTGGAGCACTGCGGCCCCGACGGCATCATATATGGCCGTAGCAATCACCCCGCCCATGCCGATGATGGCCGGCTCCCCGCCGCCCTGGGGTTCGAGGCTCGGATTTTCTAAAATAACGGTTTCAATCTTAGGAAGCAACGAAAATGTGGGTATGGAATAGGTGTCGAAATTAAGGTCCAACAGTTCGCCATCTGAAAAGCGAACTTCTTCGGACAAGGCATATCCCAATCCCATTGTGATGCAGCCTTCCATCTGCGTAGCAGCACCGTCGGGATTGACCACAACCCCCATATCCTGGGCGCACACCACCCGCTTGACGTCGACACTGCCGCTGGATTTGTCCACTTCCACTTCAGCCATAAATGCCACATACGTGCCGGCATCGATTCCACAGGCTATGCCATATCCCCGACCGCTGGGCGTCTTTATGGTCTGCCATTTGAATTTTTCAGCGGCGGCCTGCAGTACGCTGATCATACGGTTGTCCCTGAGGTGCCCGAGGCGAAATTGAAGCGGATCCACCCCCGCTCTGGCGGCCATCAGGTTCAGCTGCAGGTCGCGGGCGTAGGTGTTGGTATTGTTGGCCGGGGCGCGCCAGGGGCCAACCGCGAAGGGATGATATCCGCCGGAAAGACCGCGCCAGCGCCCGTGGACGACTTCCTTGTGATGCGGGATCTCGTAGAACTGTTCACATCCCCGCATGCCGGCGTAATATACGTTATAATCCCACAGGGTAATCCTGCCGGCGCTGTCGATCCCGGATTTGATTTTAACAATGGCTGCCGGCCGAAAGGTATCGAAAAAAAACTCTTCCGCCCGGCTCCAGGCCACCTGCACCGGCTTTCTGAGTCGTTTCGCCAAACGGGCGGCCTCGAATGCCTGCTGGGAGGCCGATTTCCCGCCGAACGCGCCCCCTAGATAAGGCGTGATGACCCGCACTGAATTTGCTGACAGGCCTAACCGGTCGGCAATTATATCTTTGACCCTGAAGGGGGTCTGGGTAGACGCCCAAACCGTGAGTTTTTTCCCATCGAAATCGGCAACAGCCGTATGCGGTTCCATGGGTGCATGTGACACATAGCTGTTGAAGTACGTTTTTTCGATGACGGTGGCCGCCTGTTTTTCACCGGTCTCGAGGTTGCCGGCCTGAGAAGCAATTTCCGGGGTAGGGGTCGATTTCATCAAATGGTCAAAAATCGTCCGGTCGTTGACACCGGTTTGCGGCCTGTCGAATTTGGCCTTTATCTGTGAAAGTCCCTGTTCGGCGACATCGGGATATTTGTGAAGCACGGCGATAAAATTGCCTTCTTCGACGATCTGAAGGCCGTCTATTTTTTTGGCTGCTGCCGTATCGGCCTTGATCAATTTAGCCCCATGGGCCGGCGGCCTGAGAATTTTGGCGTAAAGCATCCCTTCAAGCCGGATATCACCTGAAAATTGGGCCGCACCGGTCACTTTTTCAATTGCATCTCGCCGGGGGATCGATTTTCCCATGGTTTCAAACGCCGACGGCGGTTTCAAAGGCGGCAGATCTTTTAGTTGTTTTTCGATGATATTGCCTTTGGTGAGTTCCCCGTAACTGACCCGCAAGTCTGGTTTTGAGCGATCGAAGACGTGGCCGTTGTGGGTCACCAGACGGCCAACAGGAGCTTTGAAACGATCCGCTGCCAGTTCCAGTAAGACCCCTCTGGCTTCGCCGGCCGCTTCGCGCAGAAACACCCCGAAATGGCGGATCGAAAGGGAGCCGAAAGTTCCGGCATCCCACGGGCACAGATCGGTATCCCCCATGACAATATCCACTGCGTCAACATTTACATACAGCTCTTCGGCGAGCAATTGGGGAAGCGACGTCATGGTGCCCTGGCCCATCTCTATTTTTCCGGTATACAGCACAACGCGGCTGTCGGCTCCGATTCGCAGAAAGGCATTAAAGTCGGTGGGGATTCCGGCTCCCAGAAAACCGGTCCGCTGCATGCGCGCCCAGGTGTGGCGATCAAAAGTGTTAAATCCGATAATGACACCGCCACCCAGCACACCCAGACGCTTTAAAAATTCACGACGATTCATTTTGGAGGACGACATCATTTCGGTCCTCCTTTCATTCGACGGGAAGCGGTTTCAATGGCCGCAACGATCCGAACGTGGGCTCCGCAGCGGCACAGGTTTTCATCCATGCCGTCGATGATGTCTTCCCGTGACGGGCTGGGATTATCAGTCAGCAGACTGTATGCTTTGAGGATCATGCCGGGTGTGCAATAGCCGCATTGAAAGCCGACATGCTCGATAAACGCCTCTTGCAGAGGATGCAATTTGCCTTTTTGAGCGAGTCCCTCGATGGTTGTGATCTCGCTGCCGTCGAATTCCTTTATCGTCCTCTGGCAGGCAAGCACGGCCTCATTATCGGCCAGCACCGTGCAGGTGCCGCACAATCCTTCACCGCAACCGTACTTCGGCCCGGTTACGCCCAGATCGGTGCGCAAAACCCACAGCAGCGTGCGCTCACCGTCAACCTTCAGGCGCACCGGACGACCATTCAATTTAAAACCAATCGTTTCCAACATAAGAAGCCTCCGTTCCTAAAAACGAATGAAGAATGCATCGACGATGAAATGATTACAATATAACCACAGATTTCTCAGATTAAATAAATAAAGAGCCGTATGCTAAAAACAGCATACGGCTTGATGAATCTCTATTATGGATTGGTGCGCTTAACTGTTTGAATCAAATTGAGCGGGTTTTATTTATGGCCGTTGCCGCCACCATTACCACCACCGTTGCCGCCACCATTGCCACCACCATTGCCACCACCGTTGCCACCGCCATTGCCGCCGTCATTAGCGGCGCTGTGACCACCACCGTGACTGTTACCGTGGCCGTTTCCTTGGCCGGCAAGGGCGCCGGAGCTTTCGCCTTTACTATGCCCTAAAGCGAGTCCCCGTCCGCCGCTCTGATCCGAGCCTTTCGTGACGGATAAACCTAAGCTTTTACCTTTTGAAACCGCACTACGGCCGTAATACCCCTTTGAAGCTTTGCCTTTATTGCTTCTGGCATTAGCGGCTTTAATCTCAGATTTGGTATTAACGTGGTTAGAGTGCGAAATACTATGTTTGCTAAATGTTATCGATTGTCCCCTTCCCAAATAAGAAGGATGCACGTTCACGAGCTGGGCAATTTTGCCCCATCCCGTATCATCTGCCCGCAATGCTGCAATCTGCTTGCTAACCTCGTCCATTTTATCTTGAAACAGGTCTTTGGCGTTTTGAATATCCTCGGATTCTTTGCTTGTTTTGGCCAGCGCAATGGCCTCAGCTACTTTGGGATCCTGCAGGGTGGCCTGGATAGCCAGGTTATGGGCATGTTGTGCCTGCGCTGCATTCTGGTAGCTGAAGTGGTTGTTATCCATATTATTTTCGGTTTGATGCTCCTGGTGATGATTAAATTTTGAATACGAAAAATGGTGGTTGCCAAAACTTTTTGAATGTCCTCTTCCTAAATAAGAAGGATGCACGTTCACGAGCTGGGCAATTTTGCCCCATCCCGTATCATCTGCCCGCAATGCTGCAATCTGCTTGCTAACCTCGTCCATTTTATCTTGAAACAGGTCTTTGGCGTTTTGTATATCCTCGGATTCTTTGCTTGTTTTGGCGAGGGCAATGGCCTGGGCGACTTCAGGGTCTTGCAGTGCCGCCTGGTGTGCCAGGTTATGGGCATGTTGCTCTTGCGCTGCATTTTGATAGCTGAAATTGGTATGATCCATATCATTCTCAGCGGTGTTCTCATCTGCCCATATACCGGATATGCCAGTCCCGATTACAATAAAAATTCCCAGCATGAAGATTGAAAGCCGGCTTTTCTTTGAGATTTGTTTTCCTGATTTTCTTTTTGACATCAGCCAGTTCATTGTTTTCCTCCGACAAAATCGTTTATTTGATAGACAAAATGTTATCATTCCGGGAATGCAAGAATTATGCAAGTCCTTGACCCAAATAAATGGCGTTGGATTTCAATTTGTTAGCCGAAATGCGGGATTTTTTACGGCTTCTGATAGTGAAAAAAAGTCAACAAAAATGTCTGGTTTTTTTCACAAATTAAAGTTCAATCAGAGGGACCAATCCAATCAAAGATCAGTAAGGTGATTGATTGCGGATTAGAAATTTTTAAACCACAGAGGCAAGCGAGGTATCGAGGCTCAAGTCAGCCTGATTGCCAAGAAACTTATAATTTTATGGGCGTCCCTATAAACCGGTAGATGCCTGGGATTATGAACTGTTTTCACGATAAGGGGTTATACGGGGAATCCAGCGGCGCACAGATGTGCGATAATGTTGGTAAGTCTCTCCAAATAGATTTGACAGACGCGGTTCCTCAAAGGCCAGAACGTGTACATTGATAATCGCAAACATCAACAAAAAATATGCAAACAAATCCTGAGACTGAAACAGCAGCACTTCTCCTGCCAGTATAAGAAAGGCGCCAATATACATTGGATTTCTGACAAAGCGGTACAAACCGCTTACCACAAGCTTTTTCGGTGGCATCGTATAAATGGGTGTGCCTTTGCCGCTAAATACAAAGCTAAGAGAGCACCAAAAGTAAATAAGAACACCGGCAATAATGAGTACCCATCCGAAGTATCGAAATGGACCGATATCAAAAAGAAGCGAATGATTTGGTGATGACAGAATCTTATAGGGTATCCCGATAAAAAACACAGGCAGCAGCACAAATAAGAATCCCAGTGTCCCCAAAATTGCCTTTATGGTTTCGAATCTTTGCGTCTTCACTTAGGTCGATCATCCAGTTATTTTTTATAACCCGGCGGGGCTACGAATCCCCCGACGACCCCGGACAAACCCCGCGCAAAGTCGATGGTTGTGCGATCCGCGAACCTGTCGCCGATAATCTGAACACCCACCGGAAGGCCTGATTCAGTCTGTCCAACCGGTGCGACGGTAGCCGGCAGACCCGACACGATGGCCATGACCGTCCAGGTCAGGTTGTTCCAAAAGGAAGGGATCGATTTTTTGTGGAGGACGGGTACTGGAATCCTGCTTCCCGCAGCAAATCAGAGCACTAATCAGAACCGTGAGCACGCTTAACTGAAGAACCTTCTTAAAAAATGCCATGAACCTTTTCCTTAGCCTTTTCTTTTTTCAATACTGGCCAATTTTTCTTTGAGCTGTCTGATGTTCTGTTTTTTCTTTTCTTCTCTTAGCTTTTTTTGAGAAGCCGTATAATATTTGTGATTTGTTATCAGATTGAGGGTTCCTCTGTACCACTTGGCTTTATCACTGACATCTATTCCTCTTGCCCCTCGTCCTTGCCTTAGCTTTCCATCCCGTTTAAAAAAATCGTTTCTGCCCAAATGGTCGAGATCGGCATCACAGAGGATTTTTTCAACAAGGCATTGCGGTTTGCGCGCCAGATCGGTGGCCAGGATCATCTTTTGAACCTTTTTAATTTCGGCCGGCTTATATCCGATCAATTTAAGGATTCTGCCGGCCATGCGTGCTGCAATTGGTTCATTTTTGTCATATTCCCTGATGTAGCCGGTGTCATGAAAATAGGCTGCGGCAATTAACAATTCTCGATCGTGTTCGGAGATTTTTTCAGCCAGGGCAATCCGGTTGGCCACCGCAACAACACCTTTGATCGGATGCAGTGTATGCTCAGCATCGTGATATTTGATGCCGGCCGGCAACTCGTCTTTAAACAACTCCCTTATATATTGATCTACGATTTTAAGGCGCGGTGTGTGAGGTTTATATTCTGATTTCATTATTCCGGCCCGCTTTTCTGTCATAAGACACCTCCATTTTTGAAGGGTTAAACAGAGGTACGCAAAAAGTTGACGATCAAAAGAGCCTAAACATCAGGTGAGAAATGAGATTCAATTCTGAGGCTGCAGAACCGCTTCAGGTCCAGTGGATTCGGAGAATCACGATAAGACTATACATCCTTATATCCAATTGAAAAGGATTTAGTCAACTCCAATCAAGGATTCCGGAAGAAGCAAAAGGCAGAGTCGGTTTTGACCCTGCCTTTATCGATACCATAATGAATCGAGTGTAAAATCATGGGAATTCGTCTGAGAGCGGCTGCTATTGTCCTGGCGGGCGATAGTCAACGACTTTTTGAGTTGCTCCATCAATCTCTTCGGGGGTAAGCAAAACAGTCGTTTTGGCATTGATGACACCACTGGCATTGACCATCATCGAAAATGCCACACTGCTTTGGTTATCCGGCATATCGGCAACGCCGACAACATCATAATCACCGAAGGCATAGTAGAAGGATTCCAGAGTCCCACCCATCGATTCTATGACCTGTGCCACGGTTTCCCTTCGTTTGGTGCCGCCCTCTTTGAGAAGTCCCTTCAAGCCGTCACCCACGTAGGATGCCTGAATCATGTATTTTGGCATATGACACCTCCTTTTTAGAAATTGGGTTCTTTCAAAACCCTGAGTAAAGTTTATTCACCAGCCTTTGCCGCTTCTTCCCAATCGATCTCATCTACCTGGATGTTATCGATGGTAAGATAGTTCAGAAAATCCCCGAGACTGGCCTCGATGTCCTCGGGTTTTTCAGCCTCCCACAGACAAAAAATATAATCGGTCCTGCCATGGGGGATCGGGTTCCAGGTTTTGATACATTTTGCAGGTGTCTCACCTGCGGCCATTGCCTTTGCCATTTTAGGGGCAGCTTCATTAAAAACCTGCATGGTCTCTTCAGCACTTTTTTTGAGTGTGTGTACAGCAATGTATCTGGCCGTAGTTTTTGCCTCCTTTCCTTTTTGAAAGTTTGATTCCGATACCCATTTCTAATCGAAATCGAAATGGCCGACTAAAATTAATTAATTTGTTTCGGCGATCCTATTTTCACATAAAGCTGTCAAATGAAGGGAAGAAATTTCTAAGTTCCTGACAGCTTGCCCGCGAGTTGCCAGGAACCTATTCGGCATAGTTTGAGAGGCTTCTGCATATTAAATGCATCTAAATGATTCTTTTAAAGCTTTAATTGAAATCGCTGACAACATGAGTGGAAAAGGAAAGTGAGAATTGCAAGGGACGCTCAACGGGTATCGAATAGGTTGTGAGAATTGAGTGCGAAAATGAGTATGAAGTGAGAAATTGAGCCTCAGCAAACGTTTAACCTGGATTTAATATTTGAAAAATTGGTATAAATGTCAAGAAAAATGTATTTAGCTATCCGGTCTCTCTGTGAGTTGCCAACATGAACCAGTTTATGAATATCACAAGAAGGCCCCATCTTGTAGATCACGCCGTCTAACAGTCGCCTTACCAGAGCCCCACACCATAAATTTCGTACGTTATTTTAGTCCCCACATCTTTATTGATATTTTCATGCAGCTCTGTGCGACGCGGCTCCCTGAGCCATTGTTGCCAGTGTTCTACACCTGTCCACCGGCTGATGACTAAACACTCCTCGGTTCGCTCCAGGTGGAAAAAGGTTTCACCTGAAATGTAACCCGGTTGCCTGACGGCCTGAGCTCTCAGTTCGATGATGTGAGGCAAGAGCACCTTCGCATTATTCCCTTCCTTTGCCACGTATTTTATGAGTACGCCAATCGCCATGTCTGTCTCCTTTCCGTAGGACATCCTCCTGGTTTGTTTGAGGGTTGCGAAGTAACTTCTGTAGAGATGAGCAATGAGACTGAGGTCTGAGTCGGGATTTGCGCATTCGGAAGTATGTGAGGATGTTCAACTAAAAGCCGTTATATACCACTTGGTGACATATATCAACAACGAATGGGAACAGAATTTAACTATCTGAAATTGTATATAATTTGCTAAAATTTGAGGCTCTGTTCGCTTGTGATCAAAGCGGGCACCCGTTGCAAATTTGTAAACTGTTCATATGTTACATAATTATTGTAGTCTTGTTCTATGACCTAAAAAAATCAAGCGAGTTTATCATGGATGCTTATAAGATTTCACTGAACGTCACATCACGAAAAGAATTAAAAAGTTTATATCATTTTTTTGTTAAAAATCATTTTCCAATCGATCCTTGCTCGCCCTACCCCCGGATTCGCCAGGTGGAGAAGAATCTGGCGGAGGTCGTTTTATTAGTAAGTTCCAGACATCTGAAAAAACTGGAAGAAGGCGGTTACCGCTTTGAAATCGTGAAAGACTTTTCAGAAGAGGTCGATCCCCGAGAATATGTATCCAAGACCAATCGCTTTAAAGCCCAGCTGGAAAAGCTAAAACAATCAAGGTAAAAAATCATGTATCTGAACATAGAAGAAACCATCACAAAGATGGAAATTTTGACGGAGCAATTTCCAGATCTTTGTGAAATTTTGACCCTGGCCGAGCAAACGGTTGAAAACAGGGATGTCCTGGCGTTACGCGTCAAAAAAGATACCACGAAGACCAAGCATGGCATCCTCATTATTGCAGGACTGCATGCCCGGGAGTGGGGTAACACGGATATTGTCATTTTCTTCATCGAAGAGATTCTGAATGCCTACAGTGCTTCTTCTGATCTGGTTCTGGGTAACAAGACCTATACGGCTGCCGAAATTCAATCTATTGTCGACCACCTGGATATTTTTATCGTTCCCGTAACCAATCCAGACGGCAAGCATTTCAGTTTTCAAGACGGCAATGATGAACAGGGCGACACCAAAAACATGTGGCGAAAGAACAGACGGATAAACGATAACTCAGAATGTAGGGGGGTCGATTTAAACCGGAATTTCGATTTTCTATGGGATTTTAATAAGATGCACCCGGAGTCGTTGATCGACAATGATCCCAGCTGGTGTCAGGGTGTGACCATGGCATCAGAAGATCCGTGTAGCGCGGTCTATCATGGTCACAAAATCTTTTCGGAACCGGAAACCAGAAATATCAGGAGTCTTTTAAACACCCATAAGCATATCCGATTCTTTATAGACGTTCACGGCACCATGGGAATCGTGCTCATGCCCTGGGGGCATGAGGAGATTCAAAATGATGACCCGTACATGAGCTTCTTAAATGACACCTTTGATGGGTTGCGCGGTTTGACGGACTCACTGAATTTGGGATATTACGGTTGCGATTCGGAAACGGCCAATCCGGATGGCAGCGCCTACCGGGAATACATGCACCCGGTCGATCAGAGTCGTTTCGAAATCCTGGGTGAGATCCAAAGACAGGCCATCGAGGATGTAAGGGGCCAGTCTTATGATTTTGCACCGGGCTTTACCGGTCTGTATGGCATCACCGGCGGAACCAAAGATTACGGCTTAAGCCGGCATGTGGTCGATCCCGATCGCCCCAAACTTGATACCTTTCTTTATGAGTATGGTATCAATACGGATTTTCAGCCTCCCTTTGATGACCCTTCAGCTCCTGACGATATGGTCAGAGTGATCAAAGACTGCGCCTCGGGCCTAATCTCATTTTGCGTCAATGCGCAGCGCGTCCCGATTGTTGATCACAGCCCTAAAACACTGGATTTTGGTAAAGTCAGAATCGGCGAAAGCGAACACGCTTTTATTCGGTTGATCAATAAAAGTACACGCGACCTTGAAATCACCAATGTGAATGTTATTTCTGTCAATCCCGTCCCTTTTAGCGTTACACCCCCGTCGGTGAGCGTTATTCCTGCCAACCAATATATTGACATTCGCGTTTCGGCTACACCAACGGATACGAATCAGGTTAAAGCTTTTGTCGGAATTGAATTTCGCTATCATGGTGAAAAAGCGATTCAGGATGTGCGTATGATCGAATGCTTTACCGAAGGTTGTGAAGTCGAAGAAGATGCGTGCATGGCCCCGGTATTCAGCGCTGGCAATACCTTCTTTTGCCTGCTAAACTCGATCATTCTTTTTCTGGCGATTGCGGTTTTGCTGCCCTTTATCTGGATCCCAAGCGTACATTGCCGGATCAAGCAAATGTGGTTTCGAATTCAGAATTGCTCGAGCGGCAACAGTGATACGTGTAGAGAACTGTAAAACAGTTGATTGTTTAAACAGTCGAATCGTTAAATTGTTAGAAGATGTGAAGAGACGCTCAGATGATGAGGCCGATTTAAGCGAATGCCACCTCCAATATGGTAAAATCATCCTCAAGATTTTCCACATTTCCTAAATTTTTGACATAGCTGTATAAGTGGTCCAATCTTGACTGATCGCCGGTTTTACCTTTTGTCATAAATTCTGAAAATTCCGTAAAGCGCCACATTGATCCATCTGATTTTTCAACCTCATACACCCCATCGGAAAAGACATATAGCGTGTTACGCTCACCGATCGTACACCCTCCTTTCTCATAGGTTGCTTTTGACATGCCGCCAATCACATTGTTGGGTGTTCGTAGCGGTGTAAACTCGGGTTCGCCGGTTGAGGTGTCGCCCAGTAAAAGAGCGGGCGGATGACCGCCGCTGGCATAGGTTAGCTTGCCTGTGCGCCTGTTATAGATGCCATACCACATGGTAAAAAACATATCGTTGTTCTCTTCACTGGGAAAAGCCAGATTCAGTGATTCCAGTACCTGTTCGGGAGCCTTGAAATCCGTTTTGGTTAATGACTGAGAGCGCAAGACATTCATGACCGAAACCGACAGCAACGCGGCACCGACACCGTGCCCGCTGACGTCAATTAGGTAGACTGCAAAATGATCTTCATCCACCCAATGGTAACCAAAGGCATCACCGCCCAATGATGTCGAGGGGACAAAGCGCCAATCGGTGCGAATGGCTCCTTCGGTCACCGGCTGAGGCAGTATGGTTCTCACATAGTCAGCTGCTTCAGCCAGCTCCCGGTTGAGGCGCTCCAGTGCCTGGTTACGCTCATTCAGGGCGGCGTTCGTCTTTTGGTGCTCTTTTTCAAGTTTTTTCTCGGCAGAATTGGCTGCGCGATAGTACTGATAAACCAGATAAGATAATATTGAAAAGACAGAGAAGATATTGCCGTAACTAAACAGGGCCATATAAAGCGCGCTGAGTTCTATTCTGGGTGCAGATACGTTCGCATAGTAATTCAAGATGGCAAATGCTAACGTGTATGTTGCCGCAATTTTCGTTTTTTTAATGGTTTTCGCCGGTAAAAGGAATATCACTACCGGTCCGAGCAAAATATAATATTGAAACCCCGCATCCCATCCGATTACAGCTATGGCTAAGGCGGCATGGGCAATTATTTCGAAAGTAACAAGATAGAAAGCTATCCACAGATACCCTCTCCTGTGAAGGAAAAAACCAGTAGCAAAAAGAAGGATGCTAAATATATTAAAAATGGCCAATATCGTAACCCCGATCAGAGCAAAAATAACCAAAAACAAAAAATGGGATAATAACCCGGTTGGATAACCATAATTGCCGAATACAATGCTGCGGATAAAGAGAGGCGTATAATACTCCGGGGGGAATTTACCCTCCGGAACTTCATTAAGGCTTTTGATGAATGCTTGAATAGAGCTGCTCATTTTATCTCCTCAATTCAGGGTTGACATCTTCGTGCACGCAACGGTAACGTTGTCCTTTCAGAACGGCTGGATTATCAACATTTCAAAGGACCTTCTCCGTTCTGCGGCATGTGCCGCTCCTTTCTTTTTAGAAATCCTGTCAATAGCCGGCAGCACCTAACCCTCTTCCAGCGCCCGGACCTCGTTGGTGCGGATGCGCAGACGCTCGCTGATCTCAAGAGCGATGTTACGGATCAGCTTGACGGCTATTGCCGGATTTTCCTGCTGCAAAAGGCTGAAATCATCCGGTCTCAGGACATACGTCTCGGAATCTTCTTCTGCCCGTACTTCGGCAGAGCGCGGGCTGCCATCCAAAAACGCCAGCTCCCCAAAGGTAACCCCGGCACTGTAAGTGATCAGCCGTTTGCTGCGATCGCTTTGCGGAAGGTGAATACGAACGCCGACCAATCCTTTGACCAGCAGGAACAAACGACGATCGGTATCGCCTTCTTTGACAATCGTGTCGCCTTTGTCGAACGTTTCAGTTGTCAATTTCCGGTCCAGAAGGTCAATTTCATGGGCTGTAAAATCCCTGAGAATATCCATTTGCGCCAGGTGGACCTTTCCGGAAGCGCCGGCCAGATCGATTGATTGCGTAAGCACGTTATCCTCGGCCCATTCAAGGGCGGCATCGGTGTCTGCAAAAAAACAATCTTCACCCAGGGCTTCATAGGCACCCATGGCCTTGAGAAAATCCGACAATGACGGATTGGCACTCAAATAGCTGATCTGCAGGTATTTACCGCAGGCCGTTACTTTTTTACTGATCTGCCCCAGAATCTTGGCACCGGTGCTGTCGATCTCATCAATCCGTTTCATATCCAGGATGCAATAGGTAAAATCATCGAGCGCGCCCTCTATTTCACGGGCCAAATTATCGGCCGATCCGAAAAAGAGCGGTCCGCGCAACTCATAAACAATGATCCCTTTACCGCGTTCTTCAAGCAGCTGGTTGTTTTTCAGGGTTCGCACTTTTTTCGATCGGATCTGGTCGCCGGAATAGGTGCGTTTAACAATTGATTTTCCCATTCTGGAAACGAATAAGCCGGAGGCAATGGCAATACCAATCAAAACGGCAACAATTAGATTCACGCATACCGTGATGATGACGACGACCACGGTTACAGCCAGGTTGGCGATGATCCGTTTGCGCTGTTTGCCGGCCTGCGATAGATTGCGGAACAGATCCAGGGTCCATCTGTCAAACAATCCGATGCCCACCGAAATGATGATGCCGCCAATGACGGTCAACGGTATTTTTCCGATGACCGGCCCCAGAGTGATGACGATTAAAAGGATTAACAGCCCGCATAGCAGACTCGACAGGCGCGTGCGCCCCCCGGCCCTGTAATTGGCCATGTTGTGCAGCTCTGATCCGGCAGAGGGAAGAGCGGAAAATACGGCGTTCAGCATATTGCCGGCGCCCTGGCCGATGAGTTCTTTGTTGCTGTTATGGCGCGTTCCGGCAATATTATCTGCTGCCAGGGAGCTGAGTAAAGATTCAAGCGCGCCGATTGAGCCCAGAACAAATCCGGTTAACAGAATTCGGGGAAACAGTTCGGCCAGATTAACGTTCCACAAAATCCCGGAAATCTTGGGTAGAATATCGGGCCGGGGCCAATGAAAAGAAAAATTTCCGATGACGGGCCCCGGATCGGCGGCACCGGTGATTTTCTTAAGAGCGTAGAACAAAGCCGTGCCAGCCACCAGCCCGACCAGCGAGGCCGGGACGACTTTAATGAAGCGCCGGCTGCAAAAGATCACGATGATGGTTGTCAGCCCCACCAGCAGCGTCAGGGGTTGTACAACGGTGGGTGTGTAAAAAATATCAAACAGAGAGACATGGCCCCGGGCACCCACCAGTGGACCCAGCTGTTCGAGGATAAGAATCACTGCAATTCCATTCATAAAACCCGAAACGACCGGATAGGGGACATATTTGATCAGATTGCCCAGCCGCAACACACCGAAGAGCAGCTGGATAATGCCGCCGGTTAAAACACACAGGGATGCCAGGCCAACAATCAGTATATTTCTTGAAGCCGGGTCCGGAACATGCAAGCTCATCGTCAACGGAAGGACAAAAGCGGCCAGTATGAGGGACAGCGGCGCTTTGGGGGCTGTGATCTGAATCTGTGTGCCGCCCAGCAGTGACGCGCAAATGCTGCCTAAAAGGCAGGAGAATATTCCCAGCAGGGCGGCAAAGGGGAGAAATTCAGAGCCCAGGGGGCCGTAAACGATAATTCCGTATCCAATAGAAAGCGGAATGGAGATGATGGCAGCCGACACAGCACCGGAAAGATCCCCCCTGGTATTTGCAAGGTGCGCCTTTAGATCCATGGTTAGATTGCCCGCATCAGGTTGCCTTCGGAAAAAAGGATCTATAATTTTTAAAGATGGTCATCAGAGCCTCTTTTCCTGCTTTATACATCTATTGATCACTTCCTGGACTTCTTTAGGTCTCAGGCGGCTGCCTGTTTTACGCGGCGAGCCACCGATGATTGTACTGCCGCCCCAGCAATCATCCTGGGAGGTCAGACCTTCGGATTCATTTAATGCGTCATAAATGCGTTCCACAGGAAACATGACAAACGGAGACATTTTACCGATGGTATAGGCATAACGACCCTTTCTGCTTTCAATCAAGGCGACATAGGCCTTTATTTTTTGAGAAAACATTTTCGTGCGCGCATACGGCCCGTCCTCATGAATCATCTGCCAACCCGGCCCACCGCCAATTTTCTCATAGCGGGTGTCCAAATCGATTTTTTCGCTGCGCCCGTTAATGGCGGCATCGATTCTATCGCACACCGCGTGCAGAATCTCCTGCATTTCTTTTTTCGACATGCTATAGATGCTGCCATCGGCGCGTGCCCGGGTGTACGGTTCATACACCCAGGCTTGCCGGTGAATTTGGGGATTGTCGGGATGGACCGGATAGGCCCCTGCGGAGGCGTCAAGGATGTCTTCAAATAAAATCATTTGAACCAGAAGATTATCAAATCTCAGGCCCTCCAGCTTTTCGGAATTTTTGAGCAACCAGCAGGACAGGCAGGCATCCTGATCCACATCGTTGATGTAGACGCGCGCGTGTGGCTCGCCCTTTTTTTGGAAGGTATCCAGCAATCCCAGGCGAATATAATAGTAAACCTGAGCGCAGGTGCTGCGGGTGGCAATGCGGGCCACACCCTCATGGTGATTGAAATTGGCATAGGGTCCCTGAATTAAAAAACGCGGTGGTCCCTTAACATAGCCGTCAAGGGCAATCGAAAAGCGTGGTTTGGTATGGATGAAATCATCCCATTTGATGACCACTCGCGGCTCTAAATAAATGCGAATCATGGCAAAACCCCGCCTTTATCATAGGTTTAAGCGACCCAGTTATAAAACTGACAGGGAAAAATAGAGGAGATACGATGGCCTTGTGAGTATCAATATCTGTTTCGGCTTATTAGATCAAGCCTTCTGTGGCCACAAGGCAATAAAGACAGGATGCACTTTCAGTGAAAAAGCTGTATCGAACAGTTCGTTTTGGGCAAATCATAAATTGGCTGAATAGCCAATAATGAAAGGGATGTCTTGCATTTTTAGGCCATTTAACCGATCAAGGACTTTGGCCTGTGAAGGAATCCCCGCTACATAGCCCAGGTTGCTCTGCAAAATTGAACATGGCAGGCACAGGTTATCATAAAAAAGTTTTGGGGGAGCGGGCTTTATGATTCTGCGATTAGCGCCATGCGTCAATTAACTCAAAATGATAAAAGACCAGTTTCCACTCACCTTTTATTTTTACCCAGGTGGAAGACCATCGTTTTTTAGCAGATACCAACGGGTACTCTCTGTGTTTTCTTGAGATCTTGTAATTTCCGCAGGCGATGCCCGTGCTGCCAATCACGTTTATTTGCGAGGTCACTATTTCGAAGTCATAGTAATCATACTGAGAAATCAATTCTCTCAACTGCTCTTTCCAGAGCTGCCTATCCATAATTCTATTCTGGGTGAGGTAACGAGTCGTGGAGTTAAATCCGAAGGCCTCTGCTTCAATATCGGCTATGATGTCGGCATCCCAATGGATCAGTGAATCATTATATCTTTGAACGGCTGCATTTAATTCTAATAAATCATCAGCTTGCGCAACAGGAACGTAAATGGCCAGCAATAGCATCAACGAAAGAAAAAATGGTATAAACCCATTTCGTTTCATAATTTCCTCCTTTCGTGTGGCTGTACATTAACAAACTCGAACGGGGTTGCTTTCAATCGTTGTGAGATTTTTTTCTGTTCAAAAATATATTACCAGAATGGCAATTCAATTCTGAGTGCCTGACCTGCGGCCTGTCCTCCGCTCAGAGCAAGGGGAGAAGCTCAAGCGACGGCGGTTAACCCAGTAGCTTGCAAGGCTTTACCCTTTCCTTTCTAAAGATAAAACCCCTTATGCTGCCGCAGCAAGCCCTCAGCGATCTGTCCAGCGAGCAAGGTGTGCCGAAAAGCAGCTCTATTTAAAAATAAGACGAATCGCGCTTATTTCGTGTCCAGGCCCAATGAATAGTATTCATACTCTGTTTCTCCAACCAGATAATCCTTGAATTCTGCTTCATTGGCCTGACGCACCTCGCTGGTTTTCCAGGCATTCCAGTCTTCGATTTTTTGCCACATTGTCACCACGACAACTTGATCCGGATCGGATAGGCTTTGCAAGGTTTCTGAAGAAATATAGCCGGGTTGCTGCATGGCCCCATTGCGATTGTTAATCAAAAGTCTTGATGCCGCACGCATATTGCCGTCTTTGAATTTGCGTTTAATGACAATTTTGACCGCCATGATCGTATACCCTCCTTTCTAAGAAAAAAATTATTAAATTTTTTTGTCGGGCCTGTTTTTAGAAAGGTGTCTTAGTGGGCAACTGTGGCTTCAGAAATTGTTCAGCAGACAGAAAAAAAGCGCTTTCGCGAATCGATGCTCGACGAGAGACTACGCTATAAATGAAAGGAATCCGGCTTAGGCCCGATATTAATTTAAATAGATAAGAGCCGGTTAAAAGTCAATAGAAAAGGCATTTCGGTTCAGCGTTCCCGTTTACGCTCTATTGTACCGCGCCGACCGGTCACGCCGAAGTCTGACCGAAGGGAGAAGCTGTTAACGCGAAGGCGGACGAGCTTGCGTCTTCGTTAAAACTTCGCCGGACTAATTGCCGCAGAAAGCAGGGTAACGGGTTCAAGGGTTCGAGGCGGCCTAAGTGGCTTCATTTATAAGTTGTTTCGTCTATTTGAGCAGGTTCAGGTTGCCGGTGCGGATCGAGTCAGCAACCAGTTTGCCGGTTAGCTTTAATTTTCCCAGACGACCCTTTTTAGCGGTCATGAGGATTTCTCGGAGCTCCTCCAGCGTTTGTGGCGGTCTGAGTTCAACCGGCTTTTTGACTAGGGTAATCGATTCGGTCGGGCAGCCGGGGACACAGACACCGCAACCCAAACAGCGGTTTAGATCCACCGTCGCTGGTTGTTTTTTGGTAGGAACGCGCACGGCATTGACCTGACAGCTTTGCTCACAGGCACCACATCCCACACACGTGTCTTGATCCACAGCAGCATAAAAGTTAGAGGCCCAGTGCTCTAGTGGTTTGGGCAAGGCTTGATGGATCCTCAACATCCCGCAGCAACATCCACAGCACGAACAAATGAATTCGGCCTTGCCCGTGTTGGACGGCTGAAGTACCAGACCCTGTTGCTGATTTTTTTCGATAAGCGCTAACGCTTCTTTGCCCGTAAGCTCTCTGCCCATACCGTTTGTCAGTGCCATACGAGCCATATTGCCGATGGCCAGACAGGTTTCTTTACGATCCGTTACCTTGCACGTCTTGCCTTCCATTGATTTTTTCTTGCGGCAAATACACTCGAAGACAGCAAAGGGCGGCTCGGCCTGCCGCAACAGGGTTGAAGCTTCATCAAAGGTACTGACATGATGCTTCGGATGAATGCTCCTTGAGATGGGAATCGTGCGCATCTGCGGCAGCTCTGTACTTAAAAACGCGAGGCCGAATTTTTTATCCGAAGTATATTCATTGAAGTCTTTTACAAATTCCGGAGTCAGGCGATTGAGCTGATATTCATACATCCCCACAACCAGAGGCGCATTGCAATATAGCATTTTGCCATTATCGCATCTGGACTCGATGCCCCCTTTTTTCTGAATGCCTTGAAGGATTTTGGCCAGATTCTCCGACGAATCGACCAAATCACCGGCTCTGCTGAGGATCGTTTCGAGCGTTTCATATTTATAGCTTAAACAACAGGCAATCTCAGCCTCTTCAGGTGTAAATATGTGCTTTAAAATTTTTATCTCAACGCCGGATCGGGTTGCCGGAAAACCGATAGTTTGGTCGTTTAAATGCTGCTGCAGTCTGACATAAACCTGATCGTTTTGATCCACCGCGCACCTCCGCTTCAGCTCGAGCATTTTTGGATTTAAAAATGCGTATTAAAACCCATACGGAGCCGGTTGGTCAAGGATTCTTTATAAAAGGTGTCAGGTTTCGGGGCTTCTCTGCGCCGTAGCGGCTGCGTCCGCGCAGGCGGGTGTCGGTGTCAGGAAAAGAAGTCAGAGGGCAGCGGACGGAAGACACAGGACTCAGAAATGGTTTGAAAAGCGCGGGCAGGGGCGATATTGTCAAATTTCAAAGGAAAGGTTTTTTATCATTTAAATCTATTTTTGCAGGAAGTGAATAGACATGTCGTTTCTGAAGCATACGCCGCAGTTTACGGAACAGGACGCAATTGCAATCCTGAAAGATCTCTACGGTATCCAGGCCACAGCCGAAGCCCTTCCGAGCGAACGCGATCAAAATTTTCGCATGTCCACCGGGTCAAACGGGTGTTTTGTCCTGAAAATTGCGAACGCCTTGGAAGATCCGACAATGCTGGATTGTCAAAATCAGGCCATGCAACATCTCAATTGTGAGGTGACGTTCTGTCCCAAAGTTGTTGCAAACCGGAACGGTGAGCTCATTTCCGAAATCACGTCTCCAACGGGCGCAACCCATAAAGTTCGTCTGGTAACCTATCTGCCCGGAGTTCCAATGGCTTCTGTCAATAGGCGCTCGTACAACCTTTTTGAAGACCTGGGGCGCTGTGTTGGTAAAATGGACCGTGTCATGGCGGACTTCGATCATCCTGCAGCCCGGCGGGATTTTTACTGGGATTTGGCCAAAGCCTCACAGATCGTTAGGGAATACCAGCCATTGATAATGGATACCAATTTGCGGGAGCTGATCGAAAAATTCGCCACGGATTTCGAACGAGACGTTACACCGCTGCTCCCGGGGATACGTAAAAGCGTGATTCACAACGATGCCAATGATTATAATGTTATCGTCGGCGGCAATGGCGATCTGTACACGCGAAATCAGGAGGTGGTCGGGATTATTGATTTCGGTGACATGGTATTCAGCCATACGGTTGGCAATTTGGCCATCGCCATTGCATATGCGGTTCTCGACCAATCCGATCCCTTGCGGGTTGCCGCCCATATGATCAAAGGATATCATCGGTCCTTTGCGCTCACCGAAACTGAAATCGCCTCTCTTTTTCTGATGGTGTGCATGCGGCTGTGTATGAGTGCCTGTATCGCGGCTCA